>CALVLF010000025.1 GCA_944336625.1 uncultured Clostridia bacterium | reverse complement strand
AAAACGTAGCCCAGGCCATCTGCGCCATGTGGCAGGCCAACTTGGGCATCACCTGCGAGATAGCCGTGGAGGATTCCTCCGCATTCATCGCCCATCGGAAGGAAGATGGATATTTCGACGTAGCCCGCTATACCATGGCTGGCTCCTATTCCGATCCCATCGTGCCCCTGGCACTCTATGGCAGCGATGAAAGCACCAACGATTCCAACTATATGAACCCCGAATACGATGCGCTCCTGGAGCAGGCACGGGCAGAGGCGGATATAGATACCAAGTTTGATCTGTACCATCAGCTGGACCAGATGCTCATTGAGGACGCAGCCGTAATCCCCCTCTATTACCCCAGCTTGAAGTACCTGATCAAGCCTACCCTGCAGAACGTGGGCATGAACAGCACGGGTATGCTGGAGTTCAAGTCCGCCTATGTGCTGGCTGACTGATCAACTAGCGTGATTCTTATAATCCGATAAACGCAAACGTATGAATGGACGGATTCGCTGTATACGCTTGATCCGTATACAGCGAATCTTATTTTCTCTAATTTGCGCAGGGAGGTGCATCCAGGTGGTAAAATACGTGCTCAAACGGATTGTCATGGGCATGTTAGCCATTTTTATTCTTGCTTCCGTGGCATTTTTTATGATCCATGCCGTGCCGGGCGGCCCTTTTGACGCCGACAGCACCGAAATGTCCGAGGAAGCTTACCGTAATCTTGAAGCCAAATACGGCATTGACCAGCCCCTTTATAAGCAATATTGGATGTACATGACCAATTTGCTCCATGGCGATTTTGGCGAGTCCCTGCAATATACGGGCACGTCCGTTGCAGATTTGATTGGCAGGGGCATTGGCGCTACGGCGCGGTTAGCCCTTTGTGCCCTTATTTTTTCCGTGGTGGTAGGGCTGACCCTGGGCATCAGCGCATCCCTGCGGCCGGATAGCGGGCTGGACCGGTTTTGTACGGCGCTGTCTACCATCGGCGTATCCCTGCCGAATTATGTGGTAGCCATCATCCTCATGTTTGTATTCGCCCTTAAGCTGAAGTGGGTGCCGGTCACGGGGCTGGATAGCTATAAATGCTATTTCCTGCCAGTGATCGCCCTTTCCTTGAACCCCATCGCGCATTTGACAAAGCTCACAAAAACCAGCATGATCGATGCTCTCAATCAGGATTATATCGTGCTTGCTAAGGCAAAGGGCATGAAAAAATTCAGGGTCGTTTGCCTGCATGCGCTGAAGAATGCCCTGCTGCCCGTGGTCACTTATGTTGGCCCCCTGATCTCCTCCCTGATGATCGGCAGCTTTGTTGTGGAAAATATGTTTACAATCCCTGGAATCGGTAAAATGCTGGCCACCAGCATTACCATGCGGGACTATACAACGCTGACTGGCATGGTCATATTCTATGGCGTGACGGTTATCGTCATCGGCATCATTGTAGATCTTGTATATGTGCTGATTGACCCGCGGGTCAAATACGATTGAGAAGGGGGATAGTAACTTGCCTCGTATTCAAAAGAAACTACAGGTTCGGGATTCGGAACTGGAAAACCGCCCGGTAATCGTGGCGCCGGAGCTCTTAGGGAAGCTGGAAGACAGCGAAAAGGATAGCGAATTCATCGCCATGGAGGCCCGTACCTTTTTGCAGGACGCCTGGAGAAAATTCAAGCGGAACAAGCTGGCAGTAGGGGGCGGGATCTTTCTTGCGCTGTTTGTCCTGGTGATCATCTTTGGGCCCATGCTTTCGCCCTATACGTATGACGGCATCGACCTGACCAATATGAATGCTTCCCCCTCCCTGGAGCATCCCTTCGGTACGGATGCCCTGGGCCGGGATCTCTTTGTGCGGGTCCTTTATGGCGGCCGTATCAGCCTTACAGTAGGTTTTGTTTCCGCTCTGCTCAATCTTCTTATCGGCACCCTGTATGGCGGCACTGCGGGCTATATCGGCGGCAAGGTGGATCAGATCATGATGCGATTTGTGGACATCATCTATTCCATCCCCACCATGCTCTACGTGCTGCTGATCACGATGGTCTTTGGAAGCAGCCTGGGCACAGTTATTACGGCAATTGCCATCAGTAGCTGGGCTAGCATGGCCCGTATCGTCCGCTCTCAGGTCCTAACCTTGAAGGAACAGGAATTTACCCTGGCAGCAAATGCCCTGGGGGCCAGCAGCAAGCGGATACTGGTCAAATATCTACTGCTCAATTCCATCGGCCCTATTATCGTCACCGCGACGCTCAACGTGCCTACCGCCGTATTTTCCGAAGCTTTCCTCAGCTTTGTCGGCTGCGGCGTGGCAATTCCCATGGCCAGCTGGGGTACCCTTTCCAGCGATGCCCTGCCTAACGTGCTTACCTATCCGTATCAGCTTTTCTTCCCGGTCATGGCCATATGCTTAAGCATGTTCGCGCTAAACTTCATTGGCGATGGGCTGAACAGCGCCTTTGATCCGCGCCGCAATAAGTAGGAGGCTCAGCAAGATGCATATTTTAGAAGTTGAACATCTTAGATCGTTCTTTACCACGGATAACGGGGTCGTCAAACCCGTGCGGGATGTCTCCTTTAAGCTGGAATCCGGAGAGATCTTGGGTATCGTGGGGGAATCCGGCTCCGGCAAAAGCGTGACCATGTTTTCCGTTATGGGCTTGCTGGCCAAAAACGGCTATGTAGGCCAGGGGCGGGTGGTTTTCGAAGGCAAGGAACTGCTGCATATCCAACCCGGCGAGGATTGGGTAGACCTGCGCGCCCTTAAGGAGCAGAAGGAGGAATACGAAAAGAAGCTGGAGGATATTCGGGGCAAGGATATTGGAATGATTTTCCAGGATCCTATGACCTATCTGAACCCCATTTTAACCATTGGCTTTCAGATGTCCGAAGGGCTGAAGCGCTATTTCCACCTTTCCAATGAGGAATGCAGAAAGCGCAATATTGAAATGCTGGAAATGGTAGGAATCACCAACGCGGAAAAGCGCCTTTCCCAGTATCCTTTCGAGCTTTCCGGCGGCATGCGGCAGCGGGTGATGATCGCCATGGCCCTCAATGCCCGGCCCAAGCTGCTCATTGCCGATGAGCCTACCACTGCCCTGGATGTAACCATTCAGGCCCAGATTCTGGAGTTGATGCAGGAGCTGAAGGAAAAGATCGGCATGTCCATCATCCTGATTACCCACGATCTGGGCGTAGTCGCCTCCATGTGCACCCACGTCATCATCATGTATGGGGGACAAATTATGGAAGAGGGGTCGGATATGGATATTTTCTACCATTCCCGGCACCCCTATACGGAGGGTCTGCTCAACTCCGTGACCACCTATGATGAAAAAACGAAGGCGAAGCGCCGGTTGGAGCCCATTGAGGGAAGCCCGCCGGATTTGCGCAAGCCGCCTATCGGCTGCGCCTTTGTGGATAGGTGCAAATACGCAATGAAGCTTTGCAAGGAGCACGAACCCCCGGTTATGCAACTTTCCGATACCCATAGCTGCAAATGCTGGCTATGCAATCCGGAGGTTACGGCGCTGAAGGAGGGAAAGTAACATGGCGGATAATATTTTGGAGATCCGGGACCTAAAGAAATATTTTCCTGTAAAAAATGAAAAGCTGTTCTCCAGGGAAAAGCTGTATGTTCATGCGGTGGATGGCGTTTCCTTCGATATAAAGCGGGGGGAAGTGCTGGGACTAGTAGG
>CALVLF010000024.1 GCA_944336625.1 uncultured Clostridia bacterium | reverse complement strand
AGAATATATTTATAACGCTTATAAAGATACGAAAACCTGCGGTGTAATTGAAGAGGCTACGGCTTTCGGCATTAAAAAGATCGCGGAGCCTATCGGCCTGATAGCTGCCGTTATCCCTACTACCAACCCTACTTCTACTGCGATTTTCAAAACTCTGATTTCTTTAAAAACCAGAAACGGCATTATTATAAGCCCCCATCCCCGGGCGAAAAAATCCACTATCGCCGCGGCCAAGGTAGTGCTGGACGCCGCTGTGGCGGCAGGAGCTCCCAAGGGAATCATCGGCTGGATCGATGTGCCCTCTCTGGAAATGACCAATGAGCTGATGCGGGACGCGGATATTATTCTGGCCACCGGCGGCCCCGGTATGGTGAAATCCGCTTATTCCTCCGGAAGGCCTGCCCTTGGCGTTGGCGCCGGAAATACTCCGGCCATTATTGACGATACTGCCGATATTAAGCTGGCGGTAAACTCCATTATTCATTCCAAAACCTTTGATAACGGCATGATCTGCGCTTCCGAGCAGTCTGTCATCCCCGTAGCCGGGGTCTATGAAGCTGTAAAGGCCGAATTTATGGCCCGCAATTGCTATTTTCTCAAGGAAGATGAGCTGCGCAAAGTACGCAAGACCATTCTTATCAATGGCTCCCTAAATGCAAAGATCGTAGGTCAGAGCGCCTTCACTATCGCCAAGCTGGCGGGCGTTTCCGTACCAGAAAGCACCAAGATCCTCATCGGAGAAGTAGAGAGCGTTGATCTTTCCGAAGAATTCGCCCATGAAAAGCTCTCCCCCGTCCTGGCGATGTATCGCGCGGAGACTTTTGAGGATGCGCTTTTCAAAGCAGAGCGCCTCATTGCCGATGGTGGCTATGGCCATACGGCTTCTGTATACCTGGACCCCGTTACGCAGAAGGAAAAATTAGATGCTTTTACTGCCCGTATGAAGACCTGCCGTATCCTGGTAAATACTCCCTCCGCCCAGGGCGGCATTGGCGATCTTTATAACTTCAAGCTGGCGCCTTCTCTTACCCTGGGCTGCGGCTCCTGGGGCGGCAACAGCATTTCCGACAATGTGGGCGTAAAACATCTTCTGAACATCAAGACCGTCGCTGCAAGGAGGGAGAATATGCTTTGGTTCCGCGTACCTGAAAAGGTATATATTAAAAAGGGCTGCCTGCCCGTAGCCCTGGATGAGCTTAAAAATGTCATGGGCAAGCGCCGCGCTTTCCTAGTAACGGACTCCTTCCTCTACCATAATGGTTTTACAAAAGCCATAACCGATAAGCTGGACGAGATGGGTATTACCCACAGTTGCTTCTTCGACGTAGCACCCGATCCTACCCTGGCTTGCGCCAAAGAAGGCGCTGAGCAGATGCGGGCCTTTGAGCCAGACGTAATCATTGCCCTGGGCGGTGGCTCCGCTATGGATGCGGCCAAGATCATGTGGGTTTTGTATGAGCATCCGGAAGTGGATTTCCTGGATATGGCCATGCGCTTCATGGATATTCGCAAGCGGGCCTATACCTTCCCCAAGATGGGAGAAAAGGCATACTTCATTGCCGTTCCTACCTCCGCTGGCACGGGCTCTGAAGTGACTCCCTTCGCCGTCATCACCGATGAAAAGACCGGCGTAAAATACCCCTTGGCAGACTATGAGCTCTTGCCCAACATGGCCATTATCGACGCAGATCTGCATATGAGCGCGCCCAAGGGCCTGACCGCGGCATCCGGCATCGACGCCGTAACCCATGCGGTGGAAGCCTATGCCTCCATGATGGCCACGGATTATACCGATGGGGTTGCCCTCCGTGCCTTGAAGATGATCTTCGAATATCTGCCCCGGGCCTATGACAACGGCCAGACCGACGCCGAGGCTCGTGAAAAGATGGCCAACGCAGCTACCATGGCAGGCATGGCCTTTGCCAACGCCTTCCTGGGGGTATGCCATTCTATGGCGCATAAGCTGGGCGCTTTCCATCATCTGCCCCATGGCGTGGCCAACGCCCTGATGATCGAAGAGGTTATCCGCTTCAACTCCGTGGAAGCGCCCACCAGGATGGGCACCTTCCCCCAATATGGTTACCCCCATACCCAGGCCCGCTATGCGGAGATTGCGGATTATCTCAAGCTGGGCGGTAATACGGATGCGGAAAAGGTGGAAAATCTGATCCAGGCCATTAATGCCCTAAAAGAACGGGTAGGCATTAAAAAATGCATTCGGGATTACGGCATCGACGAGGCGGACTTCCTGGCCCGTTTGGATGATATGGTAGAGCAGGCCTTTGACGATCAGTGCACCGGCGCCAACCCCCGTTATCCCCTGATGAAAGAGATCCGTCAAATGTTCCTGAACGCTTATTATGGCACCCATGAACCCGTTTAATGAAGGAGGGGTTAAGCATGAATCTGGAAAGAATAATCGCGGTCCGAAACAACAAGACCGTATACCGGGATGGCGATAAAGCCATCAAGGTATTCGACGCCCATTTTCCCAAGTCCGATATTTTGAATGAAGCTCTGAACCAGGCCCGGGTAGAAGAAGCCGGCCTGCGGGTTCCAAAGGTGCTAGAGGTTTCCGTGATCGATGGCAAGTGGGCCATCATTTCCGAGTATATCAAAGGAAAGACGCTGGAGCAGGTCATGGCGGAAAACCCACAGGATAAGGACAAATACCTGGAGCAGTTTGTGGAGCTGCAAATGGAGGTCCATACCTACCGGGCTCCCCTGCTCAATAAGCTCAAGGATAAAATGAGCCGCAAAATCGACCAGACCGGCCTGGATGCTACCACCCGTTATGAGCTCCATACCCGCCTGGATTCCATGCCGGTTCATAACAAGGTATGCCATGGGGATTTCAACCCTTCCAACATCATCATGTCGGAAGATGGCCCCTATATCCTGGACTGGTCCCACGTTACCCAGGGTAACGCCTCCGCAGACGTGGCCAGGACCTATCTCCTTTTCTGGCTCAATGGAGATATTGACGGCGCGAAAAAGTATATGCAGCTTTTCTGTCAGAAGAGCGATACGGCACGCCAATATGTGGAACGCTGGCTCCCTATCGTAGCCGCATCCCAATCTGTTAAGGGCAATCCCCAAGAACGCGAATTCCTGCTTTCCTGGGTGAATGTGGTGGAATATCAATAAAGGGAGGTAGCAATCATGAAGGTTACTGTATGCATTGGCAGTTCCTGCCATATTAAGGGCTCTCGGCAGGTTGTGGAAGAGCTGCAACATCTGATCGACGTAAACGGTCTTCAGGATAAGGTGGAGCTTGCCGGCGCGTTTTGCATGAAAAACTGCCAGAATGGCGTTAGCGTTACTGTGGATGGCAATTTATATTCTGTATCGCCAGATACAGTGAATGCCTTTTTCCAGGAGCAGGTTCTTGCTAAGGCATAACCTTTGAAACATAAAAAGCGGAAACCAGCTGGTTTCCGCTTTTTGCTTACATCCCCAGTGTGCTGTTTCTTTCTGCTGTGGCTTACCGGTAAAACGTATTGCCGCCAATAAACTCCCGAAGGATAGAAGTAGGCGGTATCTCATCCTCCACATCTGCCTCCTGGAAATAATTGAGGAATTTGATTATGCTGCGAATGGCGCCATAATGGGGACTATCTTCCGGAACTGCCAGCAGCAGGGGGAAAATATGCTTCTTCAATACGGCGGGCTCATAAACAAGCGCCGTATTCAAGAGGGCATCCGCCTGTTCCTGGTAAGGGAAAATCCAGGTTTTCTCTCCCCGCTGCACGCTGGGCCACATAGACATGGTATGCTCCACAGAAGCACCTCGCGTCTCATGATCCCGGACAAGACGTCTTAGCAGGCGGATATCGCTGGTACGAATTCGATTATGATCATCCAGGTTCAGCGTAGTAAGGGCGGTAATAAACACCCGGAAGATGGCCTCGGGAGGGATGGACGGGCTAATCATACGCTGATTCAAGCCATGAATGCCTTCGATGATCAGCGGATCGTTTTTCCCAACCTGGATTTCCAGCCCCTTGGGCGCCCGACGTCCGGTTTTAAAATCAAAGATCGGCGTTTCCACCATTTCCCCGGCCAGCAGCCGCTCCAAATCCTGGTTGAATTGGGCAACGTCCA
This sequence comes from uncultured Clostridia bacterium, assembly GCA_944336625.1. Lineage (GTDB taxonomy): Bacteria > Bacillota > Clostridia > Christensenellales > CAG-138 > Pelethousia. The sequence continues at coordinate 225 of CALVLF010000024.1, read as the reverse complement.
GGGTATCGATGCTTTCCAGGTCGATTTCCCCCTGCGCATTTGGCTGTACCTTGTCCCGATCGATATAATAATTATCCAGAGAAATTAGGACGGGATGCTTGCCCAGGACCCGGAGGTGGGTATAAAGCCGGTTAGCAGAGGTAGTTTTGCCGGAGGAGGAAGGCCCTGCCACCATAATGGCTCTAGCCCCTCTTTCCAGGATGCTATCTGCGATACGAGCGTAGG
>CALVLF010000023.1 GCA_944336625.1 uncultured Clostridia bacterium | reverse complement strand
GTCAAGGCGGATGCCTATGGCCATGGGGCCGTGCGCTGCTGCCAGTGCCTGGAAGCGGCCGGCGCGGATGCCTTTGGCGTAAGCTGCCTGAGCGAGGCCCTGGAGCTTAGGCAGGCGGGCATTCAGGCTCCCCTGCTGATTCTGGGCTATACGGCGCCGGAGTATGCGGCCATCCTGGGGGCCCAGCATATCACCCAGGCTCTGCAGGGAGAGGAGTCCGCCCGGGCCCTTTCCCAGGCTGCTCTCCAAGCTGGCGTCACCATCGAAGCCCATATCAAGGTGGATACGGGCATGGGCCGCCTGGGCATCTTCGCCCAAACCCGGGAAGCCTGCCAGGCGGCCGTGGCGGAAATCGCCCGGATCTATGCCCTGCCGGGCCTGCGGATCACCGGCATATTCACCCATTTTTCCGCAGCGGACGACCCGGAAGAGGACGCCTATACCCGCTGGCAGGTGGAGAATTACAATGCCATCCTTTCCGGCCTAAAATCTATGGGCCTGCGGCCCGAGACCTGCCATGCCTGCAACAGTGCGGGCATCCTTCGCTTCCCAGAGGCCCATCTGGATATGGTGCGGGAAGGGATCATGCTCTATGGCCTTTACCCGGACAGCCAGCCCCATCCAGAAGGGCCCCTGGAACCCGTTATGACGCTGAAATCCCGGGTAGCCCAGGTGCGGGATCTGCCGGCAGGTTCCTCCGTCAGCTACGGCCGCACCTATAAAGCCCAAGCGCCCCTGCGCACCGCCGTCATCAACATCGGCTATGCGGATGGCTATCCCCGCCGCCTGAGCAACCTGGCCCATGCTTATATCGGCGGCAAGGCCTATCCCCAGGTCGGCCGGGTCTGTATGGATACCCTTATGGTGGATATCACGGGAAATACCTCCATCCGTCCTGGGGACGAGGTTGTCCTGTGGGGCAGGGGGGCTATGTCCATCGAGGAGATAGCCCTTCTGGCCGGCACCGTCAACTACGAGCTCACCTGCCTGGTGACCCAGCGCGCCGCCCGGGTCTACATCTAAGGTAGCCTCGCCAAGGCAAAGTGCGCTTAGCTCCGCTTCCGTAATAGGAAAAACGTTTCCAAAAGGCTCCCTTGTGTAAAGGGAGTCTTTTGGCATTGTTTCTATTACGGAACCAACCCCTCCCTTTGCAAAGGGACTGCCCGGCCTGAACATGGGAAAAGGCCGCTCCAGAGCTATGGAGCGGCCTTTACTGACGGAAATTGTGCGCGAAGGCTAGCTGCCTGCATCCTCTTCCGCCGGGGCAAGGGCGCGGAACAGGGCTGCCAGGGTTTCCGGCGGCAGGCCCTCCGCCCGGCAGCCCGGCAGAAGCCCCAGGGCTGCCAGGGTTGCCGGCGCGCCGGGCAGGTCCTTCAGGTTGTTCATAAGGGTTTTGCGCCGCATGGCAAAGGCCCCCTCCAGGAAAGGCAGAAAGCCAGGGAGGAAAGGCCGCCCCGCCTGCCGCTCCAGCAGGACCACCTGGGAGCTGACCTGGGGCTGGGGATAATAATCCGCCGGGGAAAGCTCCATCATAAGCCGGGGCTGGTAATAATACTGGGCCAGTATGGCCAGGGGGCCATACTGCCGGGAGCCCGGCTGGGCAAAGAAACGCGCGGCAGCCTCCCGCTGGGCCATGAGGACCAGCCGGGGTATGGGCAGGCCGCTTGCAAGAAGGCGGAGGCAGATAGGGGTTGTGGCGTAATAAGGCAGGTTGGCGGCTACGGCAAAGGGCCCCCCCAGGGCTGCATACAGGGCCGGGAGGTCCGCCTTGCAGAAATCCCCCTGCACAAGGGTTAGCCGGGGATTTTGGCCATACAGGGCCTGCAGGGCTTCCACCAGGGCGGCGTCGATCTCCACCGCCACCACCCGGGGGGAAAGGGAAAGGAGGGGGGCTGTCAGGGCCCCTAGGCCGGGGCCGATTTCCAGCACGGGCAGGCCTTCCCCTGTGGCGGCCCGGGCGATGGCCAGGGCTTTTTCCCCATCCGCCAGGAAATTCTGCCCCAGGGCCCGGTTGGGGTTATGACCAAAGCGCGCCAGCAGCTCCCGGATGGAGGAGGGGTTGCCGCTCATTCTTTCACCCATATGGTCACATCGTATTTCGTACCCCAGCGCCGGGCTTCGCTTTCCGTATTGAACCACAGGTCCAGCTGGTTCATGGGCTCGCCCTCGTCGTTGATATAGTTCCGGAAGGCGCCCGTATCCTCTGCCGTGCCATAGCCATATCCCTTGATATAGATCTCGGAACCATAGGGGATATAGTGGGTATTCACGGCGATGGTACCCAGCTTGGGGCTGGTGCCCGTAGCGGTGCGAGTGCCGGTGCAGTAAGCGGTGATCTTATCCACGGTCATTTTCTTCCAGCCGTCGCCCTCTTCCGGGGCGGCCTTCCAGCGGCGGTATTCCCCCACGTAGCTGGTCTGATAGCGGATCTTGGTGCCGATGCGCACCACCTCATCCACCGCCGGGGAAATGACCACCTGGTCCGCCACTTCCCGGGAGACCTCCAGCCCATCCTTTACGATGACCCGCTGGGTTACCTGCTTGCGGCCGTTTTCTCCCTCTACCTCTACTTTCCGGTAGTCCTCATATTCATCCTCATCCTTGATGACCACCTGGTCGTATTCCAGGGTCTTATAGCTAACGTCGTAGCTGATATCCACCGCCGTATGGGTGATGCGCATGCCGGGCTCCAGATCCTCGAAGGGGAGCTGGGAAAGCTCATCCCCGGCTGCATAGGCGACCTTGGCTTTGCTCAGGGCCTCCCCTACAGTGCCCTCGGACATGTATAAAACCTGCACCTTGCCCCCAGACTGGACGGATACGGGGTAGGCCCGGGTCACCTCCACGGCCATGCCCGCTTCCAAGGGGGTATCCAGGGCGGGGGATACGCTATCCCCGCTGCCCAGGGTGATCCCTGCCCGATCCAGCAGGGCCTCTACCGTCTCCCCCCGGATTTTATATTCCCGCTGCACGCCGTCCGCCAGAAGGGTAACGGGGATGCGGGGGTCCGGCAGGGTCAGGGCGTAGGCGAAAAACGCTGCCGCCAACACCCCACCCAAGCCCATAAGGGCCAGGGGCCAAAGGGGCGCCTTGCGGGAAGCCGGCGGAGCCGGGGGCTCCGGCCGGGGAGCCCGGCGCCGGCTGCGCCGGGGCAGATGGCCGGCAATGCCCGCCCAGATATTGGCAAAGAAGCCTGCCACCCCGGCGCCGGCCCGCTGCAGGGCAGCTCGGATATCCTGCAGGAAAGCTTTGCTTTTTCTTCGCTTCGACATGATCTGCTTCCTTTCCTAATATATCTTATTAGTTTAACAGCTACCTGGCGGCGCTGTCAAATTTCTAGCCTGTAAACAAACCATGGCGTCCATTTACAGGGAAGGATTCCCAAGTTATAATGAATATATGCCCTGCCGGCGAAAAGGGGAACGTTTCTCCCTTATGGCCCGGGGCCATCTTATTTACGAAAGGCTGTACATGAAACGGTTCCTGTGCATATTCCTGCTGATTGCCATACTCCTGCCTGCGGGGGGCTGTTCCTTCCTGATAAGCGGCCGCCAGGTTTGCCTGGATTTCCTCACGGCCATCTCCCAGGGAGACTACAATGCCGCTTATGACCTGCTGGATGAGGCCGTGCAGGCGGATTCCATCCTGGTGGATAGCGAAAATGCCGCCGATCAGGAGGCAGCTGAGGCTCAGGAACTGGAGCTGGAGACCGGAGGACGCATCACCCGAGAACGGTTTATAGATAAATATACCAGTATTTTCGAACTGCTGCAGATTTCCTCCGTGGCCTATGAAAACATCCAAATCGAAGAGGGGGATATCTTCACCATTGCCACCTTTACCGGCATCTATACTAGCGGGCTGTGCGGAGAAATGGTAGAGGAATTCAAAATGATCGCCCTGCGGGCCGGGGGCCGGTGGGTGATCGAATGGGCGCCGAACCTGATCTTCCCGGATATGGAATGGGGGGATACGGTGCGCAAGGCGACCATCCCTGCCCAGCGGGGGGATATCATGGCGGAGCAGAGCCTTCTGGCCACAACCGTAGGGAAGATTACCGTTTACGCCGTGCCCAGCCGCATCGAGGATGAAGACCTTTTCGCCACCCAGGTGGGGGCCCTGCTGGGTATGACGGCGGACAGCGTAAAGACCAGCCTGGGAAAGGCCTATGAGGACTTGGCCGTTTTAAAGGAATTTTATACGGACGAGCTTACTTCCGCCGTAGAGGAGCAGCTCCTTTCCATCGCCGGAATCGGGATAGACCGGGGGAATTATGCAGAGGCCCGGGAGTATCCGGAGGGGGACATGCTGGCCCACATCATCGGCTATACGGGCATCGTAAGCGCGGAGACGGCGGAGGAGACCATGGCCCTGGTAGAAGAGATGAACCAGGGCCGGGACCCGGATGACGGCCTGTATACCACCGATTCCTACGTGGGCAAGCTGGGGCTGGAAAGCCGCTACGAGGAGGAGCTGCGGGGCAAGGACGGCTACCGCATCTACATCCATACGAGCGCCGGAACCAACCGCCGGACCCTATATACCAAGCCTGTGGAAAACGGCATGGATCTGCACCTGACCATCAACATGGAGCTGCAAGAGCGGCTGGACTTCATCCTGGAGTGCGAGCTTATGGACGAGGAGACCGCCGGTGCCGTGGTGGTGATGAACCCCAAAACCGGCGATATTGAGGCCATGGCCAGCTGGCCCAGCTACGATCTGAACCTGTTTGCCCGGGGCATTTCCAGTACCGATTATGCCGAGCTCACGGGCCAGGCCAATACCCCCCTTTACAACCGCCTGACCCAGGGCCTGTACCCCCCCGGCTCCGTGCTCAAGGCCTTTACCGCCGCTGCCGCCCTAGATACGGGCACCCTGGATGAAAACTATGTATTCGAAGGGGAGATTGAGGACGATTACTGGCTGCCCACGGAGTTCGGCCCCTGGATTGGCAGCCGCATCAAGCGGGCCACCATCCGGCACCGGTATCTGCCCTATCTGAATATGCGCAGCGCCATTGTCTATTCGGATAATATCTACTTTGCCAATGCGGCCCTGCTCATGGGCTGGGAAAATTTCGAGAGCTATATGGAGCAGGTGGGCATTGGGGCATCCATGCCCTTCGACCTGAATGTGGCCTCCTCCCAGATCCATAATGAAGATGCGGACCTGAGCCTCATGCTTCTGGCGGAAAGCGGCTATGGCCAGGGCCAGGTGCTGATCACCCCCCTGCAGATGGCCACCCTGTTCTGCGCCTTTGCCAACGACGGGGATGTGCCCGTGCCCCACCTGATCGAAGCCATCTATCAGGAAAACGGCGTCCATTACGAGGCGGTTTATCAGAGCACGGACCAGATCTGGCTGGAGGACATCATCAGCGAAAACGCCCGCTCCATCATCGAGCCCTATCTGCAGGACGTGGTAGATCCCTCCCTCAACGGCACGGGCCGCAGCCTGGGGGTAAACAGCTGCCAGATCGCCGCGAAAACCGGCACGGCGGAAATTGGCGAGGATAAGAGCCGGGAGATTTCCTGGTTTGCCGGCTACCGCTGCGATGTGGAACCGGGCCAGGAGCGGCTGGTGCTGGTTATGCTGGAGATCCCCACCTCTGGCGCCTATTCCGATACCAAGTTTACCATTGCCCGGGAGCTGCTCAAAATGAGCGCCCCATAATTCCGCAATATTTTTTCCATCTGGAGGAGGAATCCCATGCGTTACCGCGTTTCCATCCGGCAAAATGCCCTTTGCTACCTGGCCTGCGGCCTTATGCTGCTGGCAGCGGTGCTGCGGCTCTGCCACTTTTTGCCCCGCTGGGCCGAAACAGAGCCCTTCATTCTGGCCACCCAGCTTTTCCTGCCCCTTCTGGCGGCCATCGTTTACTGCTATGGCGCTCTGGCCCAGGGCGGGAAGCGCTTCCTTATCACGGACCTGGGGGTGTTCCTGGGGGTGGTATTTTTCATGGCCAAAGCCCAGGGCTTTGCCAGCGCCTGGCATACGGTTTTATGCACCCTGCTGTATCTGCTGGTATTCATCCTATATACCATTACCTCCCTGGGGGTATGGGGGAGCCTGCTGCCTCTGAAGCTGGTATTTGGCCTGCCCCTGCTTTTTCATATTGCCCAGGATATTTTCTTTCCGGAGCCCGGCTTCCGGGAGGCGCCCCTGCCGGAGCTTTCCGTGCTATGCATCATGGGCGGATTGCTGCTGGCAACCTTTGCCATGGAATTGAAAGAAATAAACAGGAATAATAATTAATATTAATATTGAATTTTCTTCTGTCGAGGGTTATACTAGTAGGGTCAGGAGGTACGGAAGATGGATATGGAAATCAACGTAAGCGGCGGCCAGCTTTCTCAGGAGGAAGTGCAGGCTTATATCGCCCATGGCAAGCGCAGCTATCCCGGCCGGAGCATCCGGCGGATGGACGTAAAGCTGGACGGGGAATATGTAGACCTGGCCTATTATCTGGCGGATGCCCCCTTTGAGCGGATCCGGCGCATTACCGGCTATCTGGTGGGCGATATGCGCCACTGGAACAATGCCAAGCGCGCCGAAGAAGGGGACCGGGTAAAGCACGGCCTGTAAACCCTTTTTCGCTGTTAAAGCCCCCTGCCCTATATGCGGCAGGGGGCTTTTCCTATGGCGGGGCCTTTTCCCTGCCGGAGGCGGCTTTGGGGCCGCTATTTTGCTGGCAGAGGCGGAAGGGCTTGGAGCGCAATCATATAATTGGCGGTTATATGATCAAATCTTCCGGGCAGGTGTAAGCCAATGACGGGCAGATGAATAAAAACCCGGCTGCAAATCTTTGAAAAGGACATAAATGGTTTGACAAACGCTTTATGATCGCTTATGATTACCCTTAACGGACAAGGGGATACATGGTTTTGGCGGTCTGGGCCCCCAGATAGCATCGTTGTGGCCCCTTGCAATAGGGTCCACTATGGCTGCGGGGCCACGCCTTGCTCTCTGGCGGCCCAGACCGCCAAAACTCTTTGACCTGAGCCGGCCTGCTTTGTGCCCAGTTCGAGGCGCAGGAGCGATGGACTAGCAGCGCTAATTCCAGCGACTGCAACAAAGAAATGGGCCAAAGAAGGCCTGCTCAGGCATGTATGCCCTTGTTCGTTAAGGGTAAATTATCTATTCATCTTTTCTTTGAAAGAAGCTGCGAGCAAGTATGAAAAATTCACTACAAAATGTCCAGGCGCGCCAGCGGCAAATTCTGGAGCGGCTCCAGCCTGGCGAACTCTTATTCGTTCGGGATCTAAGCCAGGATTTACAGGTAAGCGAGGTTACCATTCGCCGGGATTTGCAGGCGCTGGAAAAGGCAGGGCTGGTGGAGCGGGTTTTTGGAGGCGCCCGCCTGCTGGCCCCGGAAAAGCCCGAGGAGGCGCCGGAGCCCCCGCTGCCGGATGTGATGCATGCCCTCTATTCCCGCAGCCTTCTGGCCCGCCAGGCCCGCCATGGCGCCGAAAAGGACCGGATCTGCAAAAGGGTGGCTGCGCTGCTGGAGAATGACGAGATCGTCTTTATGAATTCCGGCACGACCCTGCTTTATCTCATGCGATATGTGGCCAATAAGCACCTCCACATTTTCACCAACAACGCTGCCCTGGCCCTGGTGGAGCGGCCCCCGGATGTGGAGCTGACCATTACCGGGGGGGAGCATTATGTGCGCACCCAGTCCATGGTGGGCAGCATTGCTAAGGAGACCTTATCCCGGGTCATCGCCACCTCCTGCATTCTGGGGGTAAACGGAATTTCCGCCGGCAGTGGCATCACCACCTCTCTCCACCAGGAGCGGGAGATCAACAACATGATGCTGCAAAACTGCCATGGCAAGCACATCGTTGCCGCACATCCCAACAAGATCGGCCGTTCTCACTGCTTCATCACCTGCCCCATTCAGGATATCGATATTCTTGTCACCCTTTCCACTGCCAACGCAGAAGAGCTGCGCAAAATTCAAGACTGCGGCGTACAGGTTATCTTTGCGGATGCTTAGCCTTAACGAACAAGGGCATACATGCCTGAGCAGGCTTTCTTTGGCCCATTTCTTTGTTGCAGTCGCTGGAATTAGCCCTGCCAGTCCATCGCTCCTGCGCCTCGAACTGGGCACAAAGCAGGCCTGCTCAGGTCAAAGAGTTTTGGCGGTCTGGGCCGCCAAAGGGCAAGGCGTGGCCCCGCAGCCATAGTGGACCCTATTGCAAGGGGCCACAACGATGCTATCTGGGGGCTCAGACCGCTAAAACCATGTATCCCCTTGTCCGTTAAGGGTAGCCCTTCGGTGCTGCGCGCAGGTTGATAGCGCGCGCAAACGTTGGTGGGCAGTCTGCCGCAGCGCCTGCGTCCTTCGTTAAGAGAGGCCGGGGTCCTGGATTATGGACCCCGGCTTTCTCCATCCTTGCGGCAGCGGGGCCTTATCCCGCTAGAAGGGGCCGCATAAGCCGCCGGGCAAGGCTCGGCTTGCCCGGCTTTGGGGGAAGGGCTTTAAAGGGGGAGCGGCGGAAATTCGCGAAGGGAGCGGCGGCGGGAGCGCGAAGCGCTCCTGGAGGGGCCGGCAAAGCCGGCGCCTCCCCTTCGCAAAGGGGCGGGATGCTTGCATCCCGCCCCTTTTGCGAAGCGCCGCCGCCCCCCTGCTTATTTCCGCTAACGTGCCGTTTTCCCTGCGGTCAAAGCCGGGGCCCATGGCCTAGGGCCCCGGCGGCCGGAAAGGCAGTTGGAAAGGGATGCCCTTCCGCCTGGGCAAGGAAGCGAAAGCCCGGCCCCATAATTTACGGGGCCGGGCGGAGCTTAACGAAAGGCGCGGGCAGGAAGGAGGGTTGCCTGCTACCGTTTGAGCGCGACTATCGCCGTCCGCGCAGGACCCGTCCGCGTAGGACCGGGGCGGATCATTTATGATAGGGTTCGCCGGCGTTGATCTTGCAGGCCCTGTAAAGCTGTTCCAGCAGCATCACCCGGAAGAGCTGGTGGGAAAAGGTAGGCGGGCCGAAGGAAAGCCGCTGGTCCCCCCGGGCCAGGACGGCATCGGAGAGGCCCAGGGAGCCCCCGATGATGAAGCACAGGCGGCTTTTCCCGCTGTTGAGCCAGCCCTGGAGCCGGGCAGCCAGGGCGGGGGAGGAAAGCTGCTCCCCGGCAATATCCAGCGCCACCACATAGTCCCCTTCGGCCACCTTTTGCAGCAGCCGGGCTCCTTCCGCTTCCTTTACCTGCCGGCGCTGGGCGGGGGAAAGCTGCTCCGGGGCCTTTTCATCGGCCACTTCCAGGATCTCCACCTGGGCATAGCGGGAAAGACGCTTGCAGAATTCCTGGCAGGCCTCCTTATAAAAGCGCTCTTTCAGCTTGCCGACGCATAGAATGCGGATGCGCATGGGTTCAATCCTCCATAGGAATGATGGGCAGGGGATGGTCCCGGGGGGCGACCCAGAGCCCCAGGGCCCCTTCCGGTATGCTGCTCTGGGCTAGCTGGGCCTGCACCGTGGAAAGGGCCAGCTCCGGGAAGTTATTATCCCGGCTCAGGTGCCCCAATATGGCCTTGCGCAGCCCCGCAGCATACAGCCGGGCCAGGGCTTTGCCTGCATTTTCGTTGGAAAGGTGCCCCTGGTCCGAAAGGATCCGCCGCTTGGTTACATAAGGATAGGCGCAGGAGCGCACCAGCTCCGGATCATGGTTGGCTTCCAGCAGGATCAGCCTGCAGCCCGCTACCTGGGCCAATATGGCCGGGTCTGCCCAGCCCAGGTCCGTCAGCAGGGCCATGGAAGCCCCGCCCGCAGAAAAGCGGTAGCCTACGGATTCCCGGGCGTCATGGGGGGTTTTGATGGGCAGGATGGAGGCCTCCCCCAGATAAAAGCTGCGGCCCGTTTCAAATACCCGGATCTGCTCCGGCGGGATATGCCCCAGGGCGGGGGCCATGGCTTCCCAGGTGCCCCGGTTGGCATAGATGGGAACCCGGTGGCGGCGGGCAAAGGCCCCTGCCCCCCGGATATGGTCGATATGCTCATGGGTGATGAGCAGGGCTTTTATGGAATCCGGCGGGATGCCGGCCGCTTCCAGGGCGCTGTCCAGGGCCCTGCATGCCCTGCCTGCGTCCACCAGCAGGCGGATGCCGCCCGTTTCCACCGCCGTAGCGTTGCCGGAAGAGCCGGAAAACAGGGGGCAGAGAAACATCTTCGCGGCTTACCCCCTTACATATTGAATACTAGGCCGCATACAGCCCCCAGGGCGATGAAAAGGATGGGGTGCAGGTTTTTGACCTTGGGCAGGTGGGTAAGGACCATCAGAACGGCGAAAAGGAGCAGGGAGGTATAATCCAGCCCCCAGGGCCCTGCTCCATCCGAAAAGATGGCAGTGGCGAATACGCTCCAGCCCGCTGCGGCAATCAGGCCTGTAGCCGCAGGCCGCAGGCCATGGAGGCCGGCATCCACCAGGGCATTGCTCCGGAATTTTTCCAGCGCCCGGGCGATGATTAAGATGACGATATAGCTGGGCAGCACCAGGGAAAGGGTGGCTACAATGGCCCCGGGGATGCCGGCGG
>CALVLF010000022.1 GCA_944336625.1 uncultured Clostridia bacterium | reverse complement strand
GAATGTACCATAAATATTTGGCACGATCGTATTGTACTATACCCAAAGAGCCTTGAAAAAGATAAAAAGGGAATATCGATATTCAATTATCGATAGATGAAGATTGTTATTTTAATCACAATTTTATGAAAAAACCCGCCTGCCAGAAACAGACAGCGATGTTCTCAAGGGAAAATCCATATAGTTTTCCACATAAAACAATATGGATTTATATAATATATTGGTAATTTATGTCTCTGGAAGTATCTGGATGGTTTCCAGCACAGCTTCGAAATCTTCCGCCATAGCCTCAAACTGCCCCTGGGGAGCGGCATAACATACGGAATATATATGGGAATCTGTATAGGTAATCAGTAGGATATTGTTCCAGGTTACCCCATCCTGTGTTCCTGTATATTCGATTTGCGCCCAGGTATAGCCACCCCAGTCTGCTTGTCCCATATTCTGGATGATTATATCCGGAACACCAAAGGTAAACGCGCGAACGAATATTTCTAGCATTCCCTCCTGGGCTAAATAGTCCGGGCTAGGGTTGAGCTGGTAGGAAACATAAAGCATGCCACCATCCGGTGGATAGAAGAAATATTGATCCAGCCCTGCCTCAATAGGAGAACATTGCCAGTCCCCAGGCACTGTCAGCTGGAGCTCACCGGACTCATAGCCAACGGCGCTAGCTGCGCAGCCGGAAAAAAGAAGGCAGAGCAGGAGCAAGCAAAGGTTAATAATAAGAAGTTTTTTCACAGATACATCCCCATATGTCAGATTTGCGCAGTTCACCTTCAACGGCAGGCGATTACGCAGAACTACCAACCTGATTATATGCGATGAAATCGGATTTGCATAGGGGCATCCTATAATATCATGCATTTAAAAGATGACGCCCTATGTTTTTCGTATGCAACTCACTCCGTGCTCTGGGGCGCGAAGAGAGAAGTGGGCACGGAATCTGCTTCAATGCCAGCGGCTTGCGCGATGGCAGCCGCCAGGTAATCCACGGCATTGAGGGCCTGTTCCAGGGTATTAGCATTGTGGCCTACTTCCACGAGCAGGCATTGATTGGAGATATGCTGGTTGTAGCGCCCGGTTTTGACCCGGATATTCCGCATGAGATTCGGGTCTATTTCCGCCAGGCTCTCGGTAATCCGTTTTGCCAGCGCGTAGTTTGCGGCAAAGTCTGGCATTTCTTCATACCCCGTTCCCGTTGCTCCTTCGCCCGTTCCAACCACAAACATCATTCTAGCCACTTCTTTTCCATCGATCATAATATAATCGGCTGGCTCCTGGGGATCATTGCCATAAGCATCCCTATGGACATCGATAAACATAGTAATGGAGGGATAGGCTTCTTTATATTTTTTCATGGTAACTTCGGAGCGGGAATAGCTGGTGGCCAACTTGGGCGGCTCGTGATTCGTCGTATCATGGATCACAGAGATTCCATAGGTATTCTGCAGAAGATCCGCCAGCTTTTCACCTACAGCTACGATATTGTGCGCATTTTCATCCGTCCGCCAAGCGCTGGTTTCTGTATAATCATGGGCAGGGGTTTTGAAGTAAGCCTCCGTCGTATGGGTATGATATATCAAAATACGCGGCTCGCTGCCTGTAAGGTCTACTGTTGGAGCTTCGGAGATGGATAATAGTTCGATCCGTATACCCTCGCTGACCCCCTCGGCGATATCCGTTCCAACGTTAGGGGAAGGCGCCGGTTCGCTTTCCCCTTCATATGGCAGGCCGTATAGCATGGATACCTGCAAGCCTGCCATCCGGTGGTACAGGGCAGTATCTTCCCCATAATACGCCTGCCCCTGCAACCATAAGGCGCCTATACAGCAAAGCGCAAGAAGCAGCGGCCCTAAGCTCAGCCTTTTGCGCAGCTGGGGCATTGGCAATCTCTTTCGCATCATACAAGCCCTCCCTGCTTACAAGGTATGAATGCGGCGGGGGAGATATGATAAACGAAAGGGATTCCCGGTTCAATCAGGTGACTAGCATGCGCACCTCTTCGTAATTCTGTTCAAAAAGCGCCATATTGATTCCATCGGCCAAAACCCTAGACATATCCTGAACGATTTGATCTACATCCTTGGGGGTAACGACCATGGCGCCCAAATGTTCTTCGCTAACCTTCTCCGCTAGAGCCCGGAGCTTCTCTTCATCCTGGTGAAGGCCTGTTTCATCGGCGATCAGGGAAATGGTATCCTGGGAGATCGTAGTGGCATAAACTACCAGGGGCACGCCTACCGCAAAAACGGGAATACCAAAGCTTTCAGCATTCAGGCCTTTTCGGGTATTCCCTACGCCGCTGCCCGGATTGATTCCCGTATCCGTCAGCTGAATCGTGGTGCTGATGCGGGCAGCCCGGCGGGAGGCCAAGGAATCGATGGCAAGGATCAAATCCGGCTTTAGATGCTCTGTGATCCCTCGAATGATTTCCATGGTCTCGATGCCTGTGATTCCCAAAACTCCGGGAGCCACCGCGCAAACGGAGCGGGCGGGAGAGGAGAGGGCGCCGGGCATATATTCCGTTACATGCCGGGTTACAAATACCTGCTCCGCTACCTTGGGCCCCAGGGAGTCCGAGGTGATCCCCCGGTTGCCTAGGCCCACAATTAAAACGGTAGCATCCTCCTTTAAGCCTGCAAAAAGCCGCCCTAGCTCTTTGGAAAGGCTCTCACTCACGCGGGCAAACAGATCCAAAGGGCGGTCTACAAGGCCAGGGGCATCTAGCGTTACATAGTGCCCCATGGGTTTTTCTAGTTTTTCGGCCGCTTCGTTGGTTTTTATTTCAATTCGGGAGACGGTAAGACCATCTAATTTTTCTTCATCTTCCAAAACGCCGTCAATGGCGGGATTCATTTCCCGGGCTTCCAACGCTAGGTCCGTATAAATATTTTTTTCCATAACGAATTTCCTCCTCTCCAGCAGGGATAGGGTTAGTGTGCCGCAAAACGCCTGCGATATTTGAAAAAAACAAGCAAAAAGCAGGCGAATGGGCTTGCAAAGGCATTCTGGACATGGTATAATTTCCAATGTTCGAGTAAAAAAAGGAGGAACGAATTTTGGCTAACCATAAGTCCGCGCTTAAGCGGGTTGGCATTACCGCAAAAAAGAATCTTCGGAATCGTATGATCGTTTCCCGGGTTAAGACCGCTATCAAGAGCTTCGATGCTTCTCTTGCTTCCGATGACGCTGCTGCAATCCAGGCCAGCTATCTCAATGCTGTCAGTACGGTAGACAAGGCGGCTGCCAAGGGCGTTATTCATAAAAATGCGGCAGACCGGAAAAAGGCGCAACTGGCCATCAAGCTGGCTGCAAAATAATCTTTACGGTTTTAATTTGTTGCAGAAAGCCGGTGTAAATGCCGGTTTTTTTGCGTACCGTTTTCTTCTTGGAGGATACTATGGTCCGAAAGGTTAATCCGGGCCTTTTTCTGGTAATTGGCGCAGGCATATTCTGGGGAGCCACTCTGGGGCTGTATGCGCGGGGAATGGAAGCCCTTGGCTTTTCTCCCATGCAGACGGCAGGGGTTCGTATGCTGGTCAGCTTCCTTGCTTTTGCTCTATACAGCCTGCTTTTTAATAGGGGGCTTTTCCGCATCGCATGGAAAGACAGCTGGATGTTCGTCGGCTCTGGCGCGCTGAGTATTGGGACCTTCTGCTATTTTTATTTTACGTCCCTTACATATTGCCCCTTATCCATAACCGCCATTCTTGCCTATACTTCTCCCATATTTATCATCCTGTTTTCCGCATTGTTTTTTAAGGAAACGATCACCGGGCAGAAGTTGATCGCCATTTTTCTGGCCCTTACAGGATGTGCTCTGGTCAGCGGCATCCTGGATGGGTTTGCGGCGGTTCCCTGGATTGGAATCATAACGGGTCTTCTTGCTGGCTTTACCTATGCTATGTATAGCATTTTTGCCCGCATTGCCCTGCGAAAGTATACAACGATCACCATTAATTTATATAGCTTTCTTTTCGCGACCTTGGCCACGCTTCTTCCAGCCGGGGCAGGCGGTACGCTTAGCCGCCTTTTTGCATCGCCCCAGGCCTTGCTGATAGGGATCTTGGGCAGCTTATTATGCGGTGCCATCCCATTTTTTCTCTATACCAAAGGCATGGAGACCCTAGATACGGGAAAGGCTGGTATCTTGGCCACGACGGAGCCCCTGGTTAGCGCCTTAGTCAGCGTTTTTATCCTGGGGGAGCCTATGAGCCTGTGGGGCGGCATAGGAATCTTCTTTGTATTGGCAGCCATCATCCTTTTATCTAGGCCGGCAAAGCACGAAGCTTCCAGTCAACAAGCTAATTAAAATGAAAAGCGCGCCCATTTAAGGCGCTGGAATCCACAGGCTGCGATACTATTTTTACAATGAAATGCACGGGAGCCCTTGCCCGTGCATTTCATTTACTTTTTCCGGGGTTGGGGAGGGCAGAGGATCAATGCTCGCTCCAGCGCATCCGCATCTTTCGCCTGGCCAGTCACCTGAAGATAGCCCACATCCGCAAACCGCCGCAAATTGTCCAGCAGCTGTTCCCGGGTATATCGGGAGGCACCCTCATAGGCTTTTTTCATAGGATAGGTATTGCCCAGCTGCCGTAGGACTTCCTCCCGGCGCATGCCCCTATCTATGCAGTTGCGCGCCAGGGCCATGCGGCGGAAATTCCCCTCCAGCAAGGCAGCCAGACGGAAGGAGCTTTCTCCATCGTCCAGGATGCGGTGATAGGCCCGCAGCCCATCGGCTGTCCTTCCCGCTAAAAAGGAATCCACCATATCGAAAACGCGCAGCTCCGGGTTTGGCGTTATGCAGGCAGAAATGGCATCCTTAGTGATTTCGCTGCCCTGGCCGCAGTAAAATGCGGCTTTCGTCAGCTCGTTTTTTAAAGAAAAAACCTGGGTACCTACCAGGGCCACAAGAAACCGTGCTGCCTCCTCCGTGATACTTCCCCCCAGCTGGGCAGCCTGCTTGCGGACCCATCTGGAAGCATCCAAGGGCGTGAGCGGCGAAAAATCTACGAGCCTATCCTCTTTTTTCAGCGTTTTGACTATGCCCAGCTTTTCATCTGCCTTTCCGCGGAGGAAGAAGATGAGCAGGGTGGTTTCCGGCACATGAGAAAGATATCCCCCCAACTTTTTCCCTTCCTCCCCTTGCAGGAGGAACTTACATATGACGAGCCGCCGCTCTGCCAGAAACGGAAGGGTCTCGCAGGCGGAAATGATTGTGTCTGCAGTACCATCCTCCAGGTATTGCAAGTTCAGATCTCGGGAAATGGGGGCAATCTGATCTACCAGGGCGGATAAAGCGCTTTCTTTTATATATTCCTCTTCCCCTGCCAGCAGATATGCTCCCGAGAGCGTATCCGCTTTTATACATTGAAAAAAACTACGCGCATTCATAACTAAAATTATAGCACAAAAAATAGACCGGCCGCAATCAACCCCATACCCAGATATGTCTTGCCCGGTTTTTCCAGCAGGCAATAAGGAGAAAAGGCCAGCATGGCCCCATAAAACAGCCCGCAGGAAAGGATGCTGGGCTGGGAAAGGGGGATGATGGATAGGGGGAGTTCCGCTACCGCCGCAGCGGCAGCATTCATGCCGCCCAACAAGAAGCGGGCAGTAGGCGCTAGGAAAAATCCCAGCGGTTCATAGACCAATCCTAAAAAGCATACCGCAAGGGAGCATAGAAAGGCGAAGGGCACCAACGGAAGGATGAGCAAATTTGCGAATAGGGACAGCAGCGCCATCTCCTGAAAGTGATAAGCGGTTAATGGCAGCGTCCCCAGAAGCCCACAGATGGAGATGGAGAGGTTTTCCGCCAGCTCGCAGGGAAGATGCAGCGCCCCAGTGATAGGCCTGTGCAAAAGCGCGATGGCGATGACTGCGCCAAAGGAGAGCTGAAACCCAATATCAAAAAGAGCGCCCGGCGTACAGGCGAGGATAAACAGGGCTGCAAAGGCAATGCTGCTGGGCTGGTCTTTTTTGCGGCCCAAGGCTTCCGCCGCCAAGGGGCATAGGCACATAACCGTGGCCCGTAAAAGGGAGGGTGGAAAGGCGGTAATGGCACAATAGGCAAAAAGGAGAATCGTGGTCAGCCCCAAGCGCAGGCGCAGGCTTATCCGCCCTGCAATCCTGTTCAAAGCCATAACTACGAAGGAAACATGCAGTCCGGAGAGCGCCAGAATATGGGATACGCCAGCGCCGCGGTAAGCAGCCTGCAGAAGAGGATCTAGCGAATCGTTATGTCCCCAAAGCATGGCAAAAAGCAGAGAGGCATCCTCCCTGGGAAACAGATGCTCCGTAATAGTCAGGAGGGATTCCCGCATGATATTAAAGGGGCGCAATAGCGAATCCGGCAGGGTGAGCTCTGGCAGCAGGAGGCAGCGAAGGAGAAAGAACACAAGAACCAAGCAAAAGGTCCGCTGGGGCAGCAGACCCAGCCGCCAGCTCCCAAACCCCAATACGGAAAACAGACACAGGGCAATTAGGCAGCCTGTGTCTGAAAGAAGGTTGAAAAAGACGATACCAAGGCCAGCCCCAAAAGCCGCCGTTACCATAGGGCGGTAGAGAAAAGGAAAACCTTCAGATGCGCTGGCCATATGGTTTACGGAAGCTCGGCGATAAGTTCAATCTCTACCGATGCGCCCCCGGGCAGCTTGCTTACCTCAAAGCAGGAGCGGGCAGGGTATACGCCTGCAAAAGCATCGCCATAGACCTTGTTCACGATCGCAAAATCTCCCAGATCCGTCAGGAAGATGGTTGCTTTGAGGGCATGGTTTAGGCTGGTGCCTGCTTCTTCCAGTACGGCAGATAGGTTTTTCATCACCTGCTGTGCCTGGCCTTCAATGCCTTCCACCATCTTTCCGGTGGCAGGATTGATGCCCAAGGTGCCAGATACAAATACGAGCTTACCAGAAACGGTAGCATGGCAGTAAGGTCCTAGTGCTGCAGGGGCTTTGGAGCTAATGATGGATTGTTTCATAGCTGTCCTCCTTGGATTGTTATATTGAATTCGGCGGCAGATTTCTGAATATCGCGGTTCCACATAATAAAGGCATCTTCTCCCGTATCTGTATAATAGCGCTTGCGGCGCCCCGCTTTTTCAAAGCCTAATCCCTGGTAAAGGGCCTGCGCCCCCAAATTCCCTTCCCGTACCTCCAACGTCATGGAACCGGCTCCATACAGGATGGCCGTCCGGAACATTTCCAGCATAAGAGCCCTGCCATAACCCATGCGCCGGTATTCCGGCGCCACGGCTACATTGGTAATATGGGCTTCATCGTATAAAACCCACATGCCCGCATATGCCTGAATGCTTTCCTGCAAAATGCCGACCCTATAATGGGCAATCCGGTTCTTCAATTCTCCTGCAAGGGACTGCTCGCTCCAAGGGGAGCGGAAGCATATTCTCTCCAATTCAGCTACCCGGGAAACATCTGCCTTCTGCATAGGGCGAAAGAGCATAATATCTTTCATATTTCCTTCTCCTGACGCATCCGTTCCGCCTGGGATGGACGAAGATATAGGGGCATAACTTCTTCCGCCCCTTCTAGGGGCCATGCACAAAGGCCTATAGCGGCTGCTTCTACATCCCATACGGGACCAAATGTAGCTCCCGGAACCATCTGTTGAATCAGTTGCTTATAGACCTGCGCGCCATCCCCTACGAAGCGGGTTCGGGGCGGCAGCTTGGGCAGAAATTCCGCTACCACTACAGCCTGCTCCGGTAGGCAGGTTTTTCCGGACTGCTGCAACATGGCATATCCATTCCCGTTCCGGCAATCCAGCAGGGCGCATACGGGCCCTTCCAATCCATGGGCCAGAGCCGCCAGGGAGCTTACGCCAGTCACCGGCTTTCCGCAGGCAAATCCCAGGGCATTTGCGCCGCATACGCCAATGCGCACGCCGGTAAAGGAGCCAGGGCCAATATCTACGGCAAAACGATCCATATCCCCGGCCGCAAACCCGCCCAGGGCTTCCTGCGCCAGCAAGAGAAAGGTTTCGCTGTGGGTCTTTTCACGGGGACCCAGGGCTTGCCGGATGACCTTTCCATCCTCTAAGAGGGCGGCAGAGGCTAAGGGTCCGGAGGTGGATAGGGCTAACATCCGCATGGCAGATCCTCCAAAATGGATGCGTATCGGCCGCCAAAGGCATAAATATCCGCAGACCTTGGCATAAGGCCGCTGCCGGCCAGATGGATTTCCAGCCGCTGGGCAGGAAGGGCATCCGGCACGTTTTCACACCATTCCATCACAAAAACCCCCGCTTCGGACAAATAGTCGTCATAACCGATGGCATATAGCTCTTCGCTGCTTTCCAGCCGGTAGGCGTCAAAGTGGAAAAGGGGCAACCGGCCTTCCCGGTGCTCCCGAACGATGGTGAAGGTAGGGGATTGTATAGCCTGAATGCCCAGTTCGGAGCCCAGCGCTCGGGTAAAGGTAGTCTTGCCAGCCCCCAGTTGCCCAAAGAGCGCCACAAAGGCCCCGGGAAAAACTCGTTTCGCTACATGTCGGGCAAGGCGCTCCAATTGGGCCTGCTCCAGGCCCTGGAAATGTTTTTCCGCTGAAATCAATCCAAGGCCCCCTTTTCCGCCAGTTCATTGCGCAGATCCAAAAGCCGGTCTTCCTCAATGGCCTGCCGGATTTGTTCCATCAGCCGCAGGGAGAAGCGAAGGTTGTGCAGGGTGATTAGCTGGCTGGCCAGGATTTCCTTGCACTTTACAAGGTGGCGTATATAGGCACGGGTAAAGCTATTTTTACAGGCGTAGCAATCGCAACCCGGCTCAATGGGCTGAAAATCATGGGCAAAGGCGGAGTTGCGCAGCATTTTTTTGCCGGTGCTGGTCAATGCCAGGCCGTTTCGGGCAATGCGGGTCTGCAATACGCAGTCGAACATATCGATGCCATGCATAACGCCCTCCACCAGGCAATCCGGACTGCCCACGCCCATGAGATACCGGGGCCGGTCTTTGGGCATGAAGGGCATGAGCGCTTCCAGCATTTCATACATGAGGGGCTTTGGCTCGCCTACGGACAGCCCACCGATGCCATAGCCGGTCATGTCCAGATCCGCCAGGAATTTGGCACTTTCGATCCGCAGATCCTTATAAGTACCTCCCTGCACAATGCCGAAAAGAGCCTGATCCTGCCTGGTATGGGCGGCAATACACCGCTTTACCCAGCGATGTGTCCGCTCCATAGCTGCTCGGGCATAGTCATGGGTGGAAGGATAGGGGGCGCATTCGTCAAAGGCCATGGCAATATCCGCCCCTAGGGCCTCTTCGATCTCCATGACGGATTCCGGCGTAAAGAAGTGCAGGCGCCCATCCAGCAGGGAGCGAAATTCTACGCCGTCCTCCCGGATTTTGTTGGAGGCGGCCAGGCTGAATACCTGAAAGCCCCCGCTGTCCGTCAGGATGGGGCCATCCCATCTCATAAACGAATGGAGCCCTCCGGCTTCCTTTACAAGCTCGTGCCCTGGGCGCTCGAAAAGATGATATGTATTGGCAAGGAGAATCATAGTGCCGATCTCCTTTAGATCCCTGGGAAGGACGGCCTTTACCGTGGCCTGGGTACCTACGGGCATATAGCAGGGCGTTTCAATGATCCCGTGGGGCGTATGGAGACGGCCCCTCCTGGCCCCGGTCTGGGCACAGACGTGGATCAGTTCAAAGCGAAAAGCAGGGTTGCGCATAAGCCTCCTTACAAAATGAGCATGGCGTCTCCGAAGCTGAAAAACCGATACCGGTTCTTTACCGCGTGGTCATAGACCCGCAACATCTCCTCCCGGGAGCTCAGAGCGCTTACCAGCATTAAAAGGGTGGATTCCGGCAGATGGAAGTTGGTGATTAGGGCATCTACAGCCTTAAAGCGATAGCCGGGAGTAATGAAGATGCTAGTCCAGCCTCGCTGCGCATGGATGATACCTGCCGCATCTGCGACGCTTTCCAAAGTACGGCAGCTCGTTGTTCCAACGGCAATAATCCGCCCCCCTGTTGCACGGGCATGATTGATGGCCGCGGCGGCTTCCGGGGTGACTTCGTAGTACTCGGCATGCATATGGTGATCCTCCACGTTTTCCGCTGACACCGGCCGGAAGGTGCCAAGCCCCACGTGCAGGAGAATATCTACAATTTCAACGCCCATATTCTGGACCTTGTCCAGAAGTTCCGGGGTAAAATGCAGGCCCGCCGTAGGGGCTGCGGCGGAGCCATTTTCCCGAGCATATACGGTCTGATAGCGTTCCTTATCGTCCAGCTTTTCCGTAATATAAGGCGGCAAAGGCATCTCGCCGACCTTATCTAGGATTTCTTCAAAGATCCCTTCATATTGAAAGGCGACGATGCGCCCACCTGCGTCCGTCGTTTTGCCAATGACAGCGGACAGCTCGTCGGAAATCTGGAACTCCAATCCTTCCCGGGCTCGGCGGCCAGGCTTTACCAAGCACTCCCAATGATGATCATCCAGCCGCTTCAAAAGAAGAAACTCCATGGAGCCACCGGTATCTTTGCGATGGGCATGAAGGCGGGCAGGGATTACCCTTGTAATGTTCCGCACCAGTACATCGCCAGGACGGAAATATTGAAGAATATCCGTAAATACTCCATCGGTAATGGAGCGCGTTTTACGGTTGTAGATCAAGAGCCGGGAGGCGCTGCGATCGCGCGCAGGCGTCTGAGCGATCAGCTCCGGCGGTAAATCATAATAAAAATCGCTGGTTTTCAACCTGAAATAACTCCTTCTTTCCTGCTCTTCATATTATATTGGAAAACCATTTCCATTGTAATGCAATAAGCGGGAAGCTACTGAAATAGAAATAGCCGGGTCGGAACCTTTATCTCAATGGCATCCCTTTGGACCTTAAGGGCAACATAATAAAGAAACTGTAAACAAGCGTCAAAAAGGATTGTTTTTCTACAAAAAGTTCGGTATCCTCCAAAATGAAGATGGATAAACAATCCATTTTTATTATACAAAATTGGGGGTAGGAATGATCTACAAACGTGTTGGGATTTTTGCGCTGTGTGCAATGCTTTGCGGGATTTTGCTGGGCTGTAAGAAGGAGCCCGAGGTTGTGTTTTTATCATTACCCTCGGATGAGAACCTTGAAGATCAGTCCTCTCTTATGGGAAACATTCAAGAGGTAGCTGAACAGATGCTTCCACAGATGGATTCGTTTGAGAGCACAGAGGATAATAATCCCGCTATCATCCAGACGCCTGCTCCTGCCACTGCGAACATGGGCGAAGAAACCGCTAACCTTCCACCGGATATCGATCCGAACCTGCCTATGGTTGCCCTTACCTTTGATGACGGGCCGGGCTCTGTCAGCACAACGCGAATTTTGGATGCGCTGGAGGCCAATGGGGCGCGGGCAACATTTTTCGTACAAGGAAAGCAGGCTGTGCTCTATCCCGAATTGCTCCAGCGGGCCCATTCTCTTGGCTGCCAAATTGGAAACCATACCTATAACCATAAAGACCTCACCAGCCTGAGCGATCAGGAGGCCCTGGAGCAGGTTGAGTCGTTAAATGAATTGGTACGGGAAGTCACAGGCGAGGGCTGTGCGCTGGTTCGTCCGCCCTATGGAAAAGGGTGGAAGGATGAACACGTATTAAACCTGATTCCATATCCGCTCATTATGTGGAGTATTGATACATTGGATTGGAAGACGAAGGACTCCGCTTCTACAATCAAAGCGGTTATGGATAACGTTAAGGATGGCGATATCATCCTTATGCATGATATTTACGAGCAGTCAGCAGAGGCTGCAGAAGCTATTATTCCGGCGTTACAGGAACGGGGGTTTCAGCTGGTAACGGTAAATGAGATGTTTGCCTGCAAAAACATACCGCTAGAGGCTGGGCATGCCTATCGCAAGGCAGTTCAATAGTCCTTGACGGCATTGCAAAGTAGGCTGGTTTTATATAAAGATTCATGCCAAAATCCTGTTTATTCCTAGATTTAAGCAGGATTTTGTGTTTGCGTATGGAATATGATGAAAAGGCAGGGCAGCAACACTTGGGCAAAAAGGCGGTGGCCTTTATACGTAAGGCAGAATAAGGAGGGAACAGATTTTGAGAATACCAGACCAAGATTTTCGCCGGCACATAGAGACGCTGGAAGATCAGCTCCTTTCTCCTTATGCGGCCCGGTCCACCCAAAGCCGGGGAAGGGAACGGCCTCTTCCGGATTGCCCTGTTCGAACGGCGTTTATCCGGGACCGGGACCGGATTATTCATTGTAAATCCTTTCGCCGTCTCAAGCATAAAACGCAGGTGTTTCTTTCGCCGGTGGGAGACCATTACCGTACCCGCCTAACCCATACCCTGGAGGTCAATCAGATCGCCCGCACGATTGCCAGAGGGCTGCGGCTGAATGAGGATTTGACGGAAGCCATTGCGCTAGGGCATGATTTAGGCCATACGCCTTTCGGCCATGCAGGCGAAACTGTTTTAAACGAGCTGGTGCCCGGCGGTTTTGAGCATAATCAGCAGAGCCTGCGCGTGGTGGAAAAGCTGGAAAACGGCGGCAAGGGGCTGAATTTGACCTTTGAAGTGCGGGATGGCATTGTAAACCATAAAAAAAGCGGAAATCCTTCTACCCTGGAAGGGGCGGTGGTAAGCCTGGCAGATCGAATCGCCTATATCAACCACGATATCGACGATGCCGTCCGCGCAGGGGTTTTGCATCCTTCGGATATACCGGAAAGCTGCAATCGGGCGTTTGGCCGAACACATGGCGAGCGGATTAATTCTTTAATTTTGGACGTCTTACAACAAAGCTTTGGAGAACCGCACGTCCGCATGAGCGGGGAAGTAGAGCAACAGTTTGATAAGCTACGAACGTTTATGTTCGAGAACGTTTATACGAATAAAGAAGCAAAAAAAGAGGAATCCAAAGGCATGCATGTGGTTTCCGAGCTGTTTAAGTATTACCTTAAGCATATTGCCCTTCTTCCCCCGGAATTTACCATGAACCTGGATGCCGATGGCCCAGAGCGCGTGGCTGCTGACTATATTGCCTGCATGAGCGACCGGTATGCTATCACGGATTTTTGCCGCTTATTCGTACCCAAGGAATGGGTATAACATTCATAAAAATTAACATAAACAGAAGAAGGTTTTCCTTTTTCTCCGTCGAATATTGAAAAATATGAGGAAAAGGAGGGGAGGCTTATGGGCAGGTTTCCAGAGGCCTGGATGCAGGAATTGCTGGCAAAAAGCAATCTGGCGGCCATCGCCTCCGAGTATACCGTCCTCAAGCCAAAGGGCCGGCGCTTATGGGGTTGCTGCCCTTTTCATGGAGAAAAAACGCCGTCTTTTTCCGTAACGCCAGATAATCAGCTGTTTTACTGCTTTGGCTGCCATGCAGGCGGCGGTGTGATTCAGTTTGTGATGCGGGCGGAGAACTTGAGCTATACCGAAGCCGTAAAAAGCCTGGCCCAGCGGGCGGGCATGGAACTTCCTGAGGAAATTAACGATCAGCGTTTACGCCAAGAGCGGGCCCAGAAGGAGCGGCTATATGCTGCTTGCCGAGAGGCTGCCCGCTTTTATGTGCGGGCACTTTTGGGCGAATCCGGGGAAAAGGCCCGGAACTATCTTCTGGGCCGCGGCGTCAGCACGGCAGGCGTAAAAGCTTTTGGCCTGGGTTATGCTCCCCCTGGTTGGGACAACCTTCTCAAATATATGATCGGGAAAGGCATATCCGAAGAGACGCTCCTGGAAGCTGGCCTTGCAATCCGGAGCAAGCAGGGAAAAGTATACGATGCTTATCGAGACCGGGTCATCTTTCCGATTATATCCCCGGCGGGGCGGGTGCTGGGTTTCGGCGCCCGGGCGCTGGATGATGCAACCCCCAAGTATATCAATACCGGCGATACGCCGATTTTCAATAAGCGCTATAACCTTTATGCCCTGAACCTGCAAAAAGGAAAGCGTCCCAGCGACCTGATCATGGTGGAAGGGTATATGGACGTGGTAAGCCTGTATGAAGGAGGCGTTACCAATGCGGTGGCCAGCTTGGGCACTGCCCTAACGGCTCAGCAGGCCCGCCTGATGAAACGCTATGTCTCACGGGTGTTCCTTTGCTATGACGGAGATAAAGCGGGCCGCAACGCCACCCTCCGCGGGATGGATATCCTTGCCCGAGAAGGATTGGATGTGCGGATTATGGCCGTACCTGGCGGGTTGGATCCGGATGAATATATTCGGAAAAATGGCAAAGAGGCCTATTTAAGTTTAAAGGATTCTGCTAAAAATGCCAATGAATACCGGTTGGATGCCCTTTGGGAAGAGGCAAATCCAAATGACCCCAACAGCCGGGAATCCTACGCCAAGCAGGCCTGTGCCTTTTTGAATACCCTCCAGCCTGTGGAGCGGGACCGATATATCGACCTGATTGCCCGGCGGACAGGCTATTCAAAAGAGGCAGTGCGAGCCCAGTGCGCCATCGGTCAGGGGCACCGGGAGAATAACCCAACCAAAATATGGCATACTAAGCAAAATAAGGCCGCAAATCTGCAGATTCGGCCACCTGGGCAGGAAATCACCCTCTTGGCCTGCATGCTAAAAAGCGAAGAAGCGCTGGTTTTGGGGCTTGCGCGTATGCAGGAGCTGGGCGTCAATTTTGAAACGAAAGGGCTAAGCCGGTTGGCGGAGCGCCTCCTGGCAGAAAAGCCCGATCTTTCCCTTCTTATGGGGGAATTGCCCCAGGAAGAAGCCGCCCTGTTGACCCAGTCCATGGGGCAGATGGAAGATATCGTCGACCCACAGGCAACGGCGCTGGACTGCATAAATGGCATGGCAAGGGCAAAGTTGGAAGCAAAGATCAGCGCTCTGAGCGCAGCTTATACCGGCGATCCTCAAACCGCTATGGAGTTGACAGCGCTGCAGCGGCAACTGTCGGAATTAGGCCCTAAAGGTTAAGGATTAAGAAAGAATCAGCCAGAATAAAAGGAGTGTAGTTATTTTGGAAAATAAGGACCGCAAGGAACCTGGCAAAGAGCAAGAAGTAAAAAAAAGCCCAGAGGCCCGGATTGAAGAGCTTATCGAGCGAGGCAAGCAGAATGGCGTCCTCACCTATAAAGAAGTCATGGATACGCTCAACGAGCTGGAGCTGGACGCTGAGCAGATCGAGCGCATCTATGACCGGTTGGAAAACCTGAATATTTATGTTGTAGAGGAAATTGAAGTCCCCAAAGACATCAATGACGATATCGCCGAAATCGAAAACGATATGGGCGGGGAGGGTATCGCCATTGATGATCCGGTCCGTATGTATCTAAAAGAGATCGGCAAAGTGCCCCTCCTTTCCGCCCAGGAGGAAATCGACCTTGCTAAGCGCATGGCAGAGGGGGACCAGGACGCGAAGCAGAAGCTGGCGGAAGCGAACCTACGCCTTGTGGTGTCGGTAGCGAAACGATATGTTGGCCGGGGTATGCTGTTTCTAGATTTGATTCAGGAAGGAAACCTGGGGCTCATTAAGGCTGTAGAAAAATTTGATTATCGAAAAGGCTATAAGTTTTCCACCTACGCCACCTGGTGGATCCGGCAGGCCATCACCCGCGCTATTGCTGACCAGGCCCGTACGATTCGGATCCCGGTGCATATGGTGGAAACCATCAACAAGCTTATTCGGGTAAACCGGCAGCTTTTGCAGGATTATGGCCGTGATCCCCGGCCGGATGAAATTGCCCGTGAGATGGGCATCTCGGAGGAAAAGGTTCGGGAAATCATAAAAGTAGCCCAGGAGCCTGTTTCTCTGGAGACCCCCATCGGCGAGGAAGAAGACAGCCACCTGGGAGATTTCATTCCCGATGATGACGCGCCCGCGCCTGCAGAGCAGGCTGCTTTTACCCTCCTGAAGGAGCAGCTAATGGAGGTTCTGGATACGCTTACGCCCCGGGAAGAGAAGGTCCTTCGGCTGCGCTTTGGCCTGGATGATGGAAAGGCCCGCACCTTAGAGGAGGTCGGCCGGGAGTTTAACGTTACGCGTGAGCGCATTCGTCAGATTGAAGCGAAAGCCCTGCGCAAGCTGCGCCATCCCTCCCGAAGCAAAAAACTCAAGGATTTTCTGGAATAGTTCCTGCGCAAGGGGGCGGGTAGACCCTGCGTCTTATGAAACATATTGCCCTGCCTGCAAATTTTAGAGGACAGGGCTTTATTCTATTATATGCAAGGCTTATGCTATCCCTGGGCCGTATGGCAAAGAGAATAGCACCGGTTATGGAAATGGTAGATGTGCAGCAAACATCTATAAAAATATTCTGATGTCAATTTTGGCTTTCGTTCTGCCGCAAGCCGTTGACAAAACATGGCCTGTTTTCAGTATTTTGGAAAATAGGCAAAGGTCCTTCCGCTTTCTTCAATAAATATAAATTAAAGCCTGCATTTTGACAGCAGGCTTTTTTTGTATTATTATTTTATAGATATGCATCCTAATATATTCTTTCGCAACGATACCCTTAACGAACAAGGGCATACACGGTTTTGGCGGCTTGGACCACCAGATAGCATCGTTGTGGCCCCTTGCAATAGGGCCCGCTATGGCTGCGGGGCCACGCCTTGCGCTCCGGCGGCCCAGGCCGCCAAAACTCTTCGACCTGAGCTGGTCTGCTTTGTGCCCAGTTCGCGGCGCAGGAGCGATGGACTAGCAGCGCTAATTCCAGCGACTGCAACAAAGAAATGGGCCAAAGCAGGCCTGCTCAGGCGTATATGCCCTTGTTCGTTAAGGGTAAGTTTTCCACGTAGCTTTTTTCATATAAAATCACCCGCTCCTAGGATATGCGGCTGCCCAAATGTCTATGCTCTCAATACCCTTGCACCTTAAGGGGAAGAAAATAGAATACTTTTCTAAGCATAGTTCCTGGCATTTGAAAAAACACTATTTGTAAATCTGGCATTTGGGAGACGGCATATGGAGTCATTGTGGGAACGGACGTGGAAACGTACGGAATTTACACGTCTGGAGAAGGATATAAAGACCGATGTGCTCATCATCGGCGGCGGCATGGCAGGGATTTTATGTGCCTATATGCTGCACCATGCAGGGATACCCTATGTATTGGCAGAAGCGGAGAGGATTTGCAGCGGAATTACCAAGAACACGACTGCGAAAATTACTGCCCAACATGGTCTGATCTATGATAAGCTCCTTCGTGTATTTGGAACCGATCGGGCAAGGCAATATTTGGAGGCCAATGAAGCAGCCTTACGAAAATATCGGGAGCTATGCAAGGGCATTGATTGCGACTTTCAGGAAAAGACCTCCTATGTCTATTCCCTAGATGACCGGGGGAAAATAGAGCGCGAGCTCAGTGCTCTGGAAAAGCTGGGTGCTCATGGGGAATTTATCCAGCAGCTTCCCTTGCCCTTTTCCGTAGCCGGTGCTGTGGGGTATCCGAACCAGGCGCAATTTCATCCTCTCAAATTCATCGGTGCGATTTCAAAAGGCCTGCACATTTAC
Organism: uncultured Clostridia bacterium; assembly: GCA_944336625.1. Lineage (GTDB taxonomy): Bacteria > Bacillota > Clostridia > Christensenellales > CAG-138 > Pelethousia. The sequence continues at coordinate 21,940 of CALVLF010000022.1, read as the reverse complement.
GAGCATACGCCGGTGCGGGAGCTGATTGGCACAACGGCTATTACGGATTATGGCCGGATTGCCGCGAAGGATATCATTGTGGCCACCCATTTTCCCTTTTTAAATAAGCATGGCAGTTATTTTATCAAGCTGTATCAGCATCGCTCCTATGTTATTGCTTTGGAAAATGTGCCGGACGTGGATGGTATATATGTGGACGAAGCACAGGACGGCATGTCGTTTAGAAATTATAAGGAGCTGCTGTTTGTGGGCGGCGGAGATCACCGCACCGGCAAAAAAGGCGGCGGCTGGCAGGTATTGCGGGATTTTGCACAGAAGCATTACCCCAGTGCTGCCGAAAAATACTGCTGGGCTACGCAAGATTGCATGACGCTGGATGGCGTTCCTTATATTGGCCCTTATTCAGCTAGCACCTCCAATTTATATGTTGCGACCGGGTTTAATAAATGGGGCATGACCTCCTCCATGGTTTCGGCTATGCTCCTTTGCGATTGCATACAGGGGAAAGACACGCCCTGTGCGGAAGTTTTTTCTCCGTCTAGAACCATACTCCGCCCGCAACTGGTTATCAATGGGTTTGAGGCAGCCGTCCATTTGCTGACGCCTTCAACTAGGCGCTGCCCACATCTGGGCTGCGCGCTGAAGTGGAACGCGAATGAGCATACCTGGGATTGCCCCTGCCACGGTTCCCGCTTTACGCAGGATGGCAAACGGATTGACAACCCGGCAACAGGCGATTTAAAGAAATGAGGTGATAACTTGTCCAACCATTTGAAAGATCAAACAAGCCCGTATCTTTTACAACATGCGGAAAATCCGGTGGAATGGTATCCGTGGTGCGCGGAAGCCTTCCGTAAGGCTAAGGAAAAGGACCTGCCTATCTTTTTAAGCATTGGTTACAGTACTTGCCACTGGTGCCATGTAATGGCCCATGAAAGTTTTGAAGACCCGGAAATTGCCCATATTTTGAATAAGTACTTCGTTTCCATAAAGGTGGATAAAGAGGAACGCCCCGATATTGACACCATCTATATGGCGGTATGCCAGGCATTTACCGGAAGTGGAGGCTGGCCTACCAGCATTTTCATGACGGCTGAGCAGAAGCCCTTTTATGCCGGAACATATTTCCCCAAAACAGCCAAATATGGGCTGGTCGGGCTGAAAGATCTTTTGCTGCTTATTCACCATAAATGGGAAAACGAGCGGGAGACCCTTCTCCGGTCTGCAGATGAAATTACGGACGCCTTGAACCGGTATTCAGTTTCTGCGTCCCAAGCGGATAGAACACTGACGGACCGGGCCCTGCAATGGTACAAGGAGAATTTTGATGCTCCCTTTGGCGGCTTTGGCGCCGCCCCCAAATTCCCCGCACCCCATAACCTTCTGTTCTTATTGCAGCAATATGAAAAGCATGGTGACAGGGAAGCGCTAAAGATGGTAGAAAAAACGCTGCAGCAAATGTACGCTGGCGGCTTATTCGATCATATCGGATATGGATTTTGCCGCTATTCTACCGATCGCTATTATCTGGTTCCACATTTTGAAAAAATGCTTTATGATAATGCGCTGCTAATTCTTGCTTATTGTAAGGCCTACACGCTTACGGCGCGCTCCTTTTACCGGAACGTTGCGGAGAAAACTGCCCAATATATTTTCCGGGAAATGACCGGGCCGGATGGCGGCTTTTATAGCGCCCAGGATGCGGATAGCGAGGGGGAGGAGGGAAAGTATTATGTATTCGCCCCAGAGGAAGTCAAAGCAGTGCTGGGAATAAGCCAGGGCACTGCCTTCTGCCAGAGGTTTGCCATCACGCAAGTAGGAAACTTCGAGGGCAAAAGCATCCCGAATCTTCTTCATGTAAAGGATCTGGAAAAGGATGCTTTCGACACATGTCTGCCTATCTTTCGGGAATACCGGCGGAAGCGTACCTGCTTGCATACCGACGATAAAATTTTGACGGCCTGGAACTCCCTGATGATTGCAGCCCTGTGTGCGCTATATAGATGCAGTCAAAATACAAGTTATCTGGAAGCCGCAAAACGTGCGCAAGCATGTATTGAAAGCAAACTATGCGACGGAGATACCCTTTACACGAGCTTTCGAAATGGCAAACGGGGCGAACGTGGCTTCCTGGATACATACGCAAGCTATATTTTTGCGCTGCTTTCTTTATATGAAGCGACGCTTATGCAGGAATTTCTGGACCGCGCAACCGTATTGACCAAGCGGACAATCCAACAGTATCAGGACGTGGAGCAGGGCGGGTTTTACCTATACGGCCTGGAAAACGAAAAGCTGCTTTTCCGGCCAAAGGAGTGCTATGATGGGGCGATCCCCAGCGGAAATTCTTGGATGGCCTATGATTTGGTACGGCTGCATTATCTTCTCCCGCAGAAAAATCTAGAGGCGTTCGTAAAAAAACAGTTGGGATATATGGCAGGCGCGGCGAAGGATTATCCTGCCGGGTTTGCTATGTTTTTAATTGCCTTATCCGATTATTTAGAGCCACCGGCTCTGGTCACCGTCGTGCCTAAGGCGGAGGATTTACACATGCTCCCGTTTTGGATGGCTTCCGATACCATTGTTAGAGTCTTGGATAAACCGTCAGAAGCGTATAAACCATTAAATGGAGAAACCACCGTCTTTGTGTGCCGGAACCATGCCTGCCTCCCCCCAATGACCCTGCCACAATTTAAAGAAGTGTGCAAGACACATGCGCAGTAGAAATGATTTATGGCCATTAAAAAGGAGTGCCCTGTTTATCAAACATTGCCTTTGCGCACAAAGGATTCCTGCGCAGAGCACAGTTGTGTGAAAAAGGTATTGCGTGAAGAAAATCAAACAGAGGATTGCCTCTGGTTCAGGCAGTCGAGATCGTCCAGGACGGTGAAAAAAGGCTTGCCAAAGTGCAGCAAATAGGCTAGGTAGAAAAGAATGTCGGAAGCCGCAGGTATATCATGAAGTTCGCGGCCAACAAGCTCTGATAAACGGCCTTGATTTTTTACAGTTTCCCAACAGAGATTTGCAAGACGCTCTACACTGCGGGAAACAGCGGAAGGTGATTTGTTTAGCAGAAGGGCGATCTGCGGATAGACGGATTTTGTAATTTTAATATCCCCTCTTGGAATATTCTGCGCAAAGTGGAGAAAAAGAATAACATCTAAGGCTGCGGAAAACGGACGGATGTCGGAACGCGTGGTGCCAAGAATAGAGCAGACGAATTGTTCAGACCTCGTCAGCATATGAGATAGAACCACCTTTCTGCGTTAAGATGATTCTATAATATGATAAGATGTACAAAAACGGCACTTAACGACACAAAACGACAGATTAACTTAATTTTGATAGAGGGGATTTATATTATGGGAAAATATATAGCGTTATTGTTCCTGCTCCAACGCATATTCTGACGGGAAAGGAAAGCGGAAATGGGTTTATCCCTGCCTACTAACTAGCCATAACGGAATTCAGATTCTATATTTTGCATAATAATATTGGATACGATAGCCAGGAATAACTTTTGCATTAATCTTTTAGTAGGCATCTAAAAACCAAATAAGACGGTCGATCGAACAACAACTGTTTAAAAATCGCTTCCCTATGACCGTATTGACCATGCTGAAGGGCCATGCTATGATGAAAAACAAAAATATATTGGAAGATGAGCGGTTTTGCAGCATTAACAGCTAAAAAGAGGCAGCTATGTGTACCAGCTTGACCCTGCAAACGCAGGATTTCTATTTTGGCAGAAATTTGGATCTGGAGTATTCTTTTGGGGAGCGGGTTGTTATAACGCCCCGGCGCTATCCTTTTCGTTTTCGTATGGCTCCCGCTTTGTCTGCCCACTTTGCGCTGATCGGCATGGCTGCGGTAGCTGCGGACTACCCACTGTATGCGGATGCAGCCAATGAAAAGGGCCTATGCATGGCTGGGCTGTACTTCCCAGGGAATGCCTGGTATCCGGAGATGGCGGAACCTGGCAAGACACCAATCTCCCCTTTTGAGCTCATTCCCTGGCTCCTGGGCCAGTGCGCAACCCTGGCGGAGGCTAAAACAGCCTTACAAGGCTTACAGCTCGTCAACATTCCCTTCAGCAAGGATATGCCTCTGGCTCCGCTCCATTGGCATATTGCCGACCGCACAGGTTCTTTGGTGCTGGAATGCACAAAAGAAGGGCTCAATATCTACGAAAACCCAGCAGGGGTGCTGACGAATAATCCTCCCTTCCCTTTCCATATGACGAATTTGCGGCAGTATCTGAACCTGACGCCCCTGTATCCTGTGAGCCGCTTCGGCGCGCAACCGGCCCTGACACCTTTTGGCCAGGGATTTGGCGCATTGGGAATGCCTGGAGACTTTTCTCCGGCCTCTCGTTTTGTGAAGGCCGCCTTCCTTCGCAGCAATTCCGTATATCGTGCAGCTGGAGCGGAGAGCGTAAGCCAGTTTTTTCACATATTAGATAGTGTTGCTATGGTGCCCGGAAGCGTGGTCACAGCAGAAGGTAAGCTGGATGTGACCACCTATTCCTGCTGCATACAGGCGCAAAAGGGAATTTACTACTATAAAACCCTGGAAAACAACCAGATCACCGCCGTCAACCTGTTTGGCGAAGACCTAGAAGCTGCGTCTCTTTCCCAGTTCCCTCTGATAAAGACCCAGCAGATTGCCTGGGAGAATTAAATCCCTTTGCTGTAAACAGGGCCCCCTGTACGCAATTCCTTCCCCTGCGCATCTGCCCCCAGTTCCTGCCCTGGATGGAGAGCTGCTGGAAGCCTTGCGGAGCAAAGAGCCTAAACCCTGTAAAAGAGATGGAGATGGATAGCCGGCTTATGCCGGCTATCCTTATCTGTGAAGGTATATCGGGGCAATATATCTGCCCGAATGTTTTCACAAGGAGGCGCTGGCCTATCTAGGTGAACATTGGCGGCTCCTTTCCGGTTTTTGCCGAAGGCTTTTATTCCAAGCAGAGGCGGGCAGAAAGCCGAGCCACATGGATTTCAGGCTGCGCTACTGCCGGGAAATTTTGGATTTTAATATTTCAAAAACAATTCCCAAGCAATTTAAAAACAGGCAAGCTTTAAACTGTAAGCATCAAGTGAGAGATCACAGAAAACTGGAGGCTATCTACTATGCAAAAGAAGAATTTCGTATCCATGATCCTGGGGACCATCGGCGGTATCCTGTTTGCCCTTGGCATGTGCATGTGCCTGCTGCCGGAGTGGGGCGCATTCAACCAGGGCGTTGTGGTGGCAGTAATCGGCGCAGTAGTGCTGCTGGCAATGGTCATCCTTCGCCGCAGGGTGGAGGGGAAGCCGGCCATCCATCTGAACGGGAAAGCCATTGGAGCCGCGTTGCTGGGCATCGTTGGAGCGCTTGTGCTGGGAGTCGGCATGTGCATGACTATGGTGTGGAATATGTGAGAGCCTTGGCTAGGATAAAAACCAGACGGAAGTATTCCATAAAGTTCTGGATAATCCGGAAAGCAATTGGTATCAATTTGTAATGAGCCTGTGGCGGGATATTGATAATGATGTGATCAAGACTGTCTTCTGTAACTTTACCTTAAACGCCATTTTGTTTGGGAGCAAAGAGCGAAGGGAAGTAAAGATTACCGCCACCTCGCAGATTTGCGCCGGCCCATTTTAGATAAGCGGCCATCCCACTTGAAAAGCGGGATGGCCGTGCATTTAAAAATGTGGATTGCCGGGCTTAAGCGCGCATCCGCTCCAGCACATCTCCAATATCCCCATTGATGCAGATGGATTGGCCGGCAATTTCCTGCAGGGTATAGGCATCCCCGTAATTGATGCAGGCGTAGGTGGCCTTGGGGTTTCGAGCCGTCATCTGCAGGAAGGGGTATTTGATAATACCGGGGGTATTGCTGCCCACCCCCAGCTCCAAGAAGAGGATGCGCAAGTCTTTATGCCGCCGGAGAAAATCTTCATACCGGCTGGCTGCGGCGTACCAGCCCGCATCCTGCACGAAGGTATCATCCACCCGCAGGTTCATGGTCAGGGGCCTTCCGCAATGCGGGCAGTGGGGCACTAGATCGGAAGGCACCCGCATATCCTTCTGCTCTGCAGCCATCCGGCGGACGGTTTCCTCATTATCGTAGGTTTCCGAATGGCAGGGCTGGGGGCATTGCCACAGGCCATAGTCCCCCTGGGTATAGAACAGGCGCCTTTTATCGAAGCCAGCCAGCTGAAACTGATGATCCACATTGGTGGTAAGGACGAAATAATCCTTATCCTGCACCAGCTCCAACAGGTGGGAATATACGGGCTTGGGAGCCTTTGCATACCGGTTGAGCATGATCTGCCGGCTCCACCAGGCCCAGTATTCCTCTTGGCCTTGAAAAGGATAAAAGCTGCCGGTATACATATCGCGGATGCCATATTTTTCCTGAAAATCCTTGAAGTTTTGTGTAAAACGCTCTCCGCTGTAGGTCAGCCCGGCAGAGGTAGAAAGGCCGGCGCCGGCGCCGATAAGCAGGGTATCTGCCTCGTCTATGGCCTTTTTAAGCCTCTCAATCTGTTCCGAGGAGGCTACGGTAGATGGCTGCGTCCGTATCCTTGAAAACATTAAAGATCACCTTCTGTATGGATGTTTTGTTCTGAAGAAAATTGGTAACCGTTTCCAGGGCGATTTGAGCGGCTTCCTTATTTGGAAAGTGAAATTCCCCCGTGGATATGCAGCAAAATGCTACGCTGTTTAGCCCATGCTCCGCCGCCAGCGCCAGGCAGGAGCGGTAGCAGGCGGCCAGCTCTTGCCGGTCCTGGGGCCGTACTTCCCCCTGGATAATGGGCCCCACGGTATGGAGCACATATCGGGCAGGGAGGTTATAGCCTTTCGTCAGCTTGGCCCGCCCGTTGGGCTCCGGATGCCCCTGGGCTTCCATAAGCCGGTGGCATTCCTCCCGAAGCTGCAGGCCAGCCGCCGTATGGATGGCATTGTCGATGCAGCCATGGCAGGGGATGAAGCAGCCCAGCAGGGCGGAATTGGCCGCGTTGACGATGGCGTCGCAACGCAGGGTAGTAATGTCGCCCTGCCAAAGATAAACCCCTCCCTGCGCAGGCTTAAGGTCCGCTATATCGGTAATTCCTTTCTGCCGGGTTTCCTCCTGCAAATAAGCGTCCTGTATTTCCAAAAATTCCCGGCTGGCAGGGCGGGGCATTCGGATATTAAACAGGGAACGAAGCAGGCGCCTTTGCTCTGCATCATCCGCGGGAATGTCCATTCCCATATATCGGGGCTGCTCTTTGAGCAGTTCTTTTATTAAATAGATCCGGCGCTCTGGCTGCGTCATAGACATTCCTCCTTGCAATTTGCCCAATTACCCTAGCTTAATGACAGCCCTTGCCGGGCAGATTTCGAAGCAGTTACCACAGTGGACGCAGTTTTCCGGATGAATCACCACCGGCTTTACGCGGATGTCAATGCACTTTGTGGGGCATTTGCTATAACATAGTTTGCAGCCAATGCACTTGTCTGTAACATAGTAGCCATGCTTGACTTCCGCAGCGCCGCCAAAGGCGAAGCTGGACCTTTCCAAGGGTTTCTTGGAAAGGTCAAACCACTCGCCGGTTCCTTCGTAAATCTGAAAAACGGTCAATGCCGACCGGGCCGGGGCATCTGGATAAATCTCATACATGTAGGGATTTTTTTCAAAGAGCTGCTCCAGCCGCTCCGGGCCCAGCTCCCGGATTTTTCCCCGCAGGGAAACGGCAACGCAGGACATGGTGCTTTCCCCCTTCATTCCGGTAAGCGCCACAAAGCCCTTTTTCTTAAGCCGGTCATAAAAGCGTTTTCCTTTAGCCGTTAAAAAGTACAGGCTGCTGTCGTCGTAGTCCATTATATCAATGGCGCAGGTGACGGGCAAGCCCGCGTCATCCACCGTAGCTACTACCGTAGAATGAATCTGATGGACGATATAGGCAAGATAATCTTTTGTTTCCATTTTTCATTTCTCCTTCCTGCTAATGGGAGCCCTTTAAAACCGGAGATAGCCGTTTATATAAAAGCATGGTGCATAACCCCCGGGAAGCATCTTGCAAAGTACGCACAATCTTGTGGTATAGATACTGGAAGGAAACAAATGGGCGGTTACGAAATGGTAACAATTGGCAGATATGGGGAAATTTTGGGCTATTACTCCGCAAAAAATCTTTCTGCTTTGCAGGCTGCTTGACAACCAAAATGGTTGTACCGTAATATTAAGCTGTACATCTCAATCGGGAAGCATTGCGTCTAGGAGGGATAAAAATGGCCGTAGCAGCAAAAGAGCTTCCGGCTTGCCCAGTGGAAACCACACTGACGCTCATCAGCGATAAATGGAAGGTTCTGATTCTGCGGGATCTTATGCTCGGCTCCAAGCGCTTTGGGGAGCTGAAAAGATCCGTGGGCAACGTGAGCCAGAAGGTATTGACGGCCCAGCTCCGGGAAATGGAACAGAATGGCCTTTTAATCCGCACGGTCTATCCGGAGGTGCCGCCCCGGGTAGAGTATGCCCTGACGGAACTGGGACGAAGCCTTAAGCCCATTTTGGACGCCCTCTATAGCTGGGGCGAAGAATATAAGGCCAAAAACGGATAGGCGCCAAAGCCTTTGCCCCATATAGCCCTTTTAAGCGAAAAATAAGACCCTGCCAAAGTATTGGCAGGGCCTTATACACAGGAACTTACAGGCGACTATTTCAGTATAGGTAGGATATCAATGGTTCTTACGCCGCGCCCGCTGCTGGGCAATAGCTTGGCGCAGCTCCTCCAACAGCTCGTTGTGCCGGTGCAGCCTGAGCCGGGGGAAGGCGTCGATAATACGCCGCTGTTGGGCGGAAAGGCGCTGGTATAGGGCTTCGCGATGGCTCTTTACCGAGGCATAGGCAGGGGAATCCCGGAATTTTTCCAGGGCAAGCGCCCGCCGCCTTTCCAGGGCTGCCGCATGTTCCTCCAGCTTTTTCTGCAGGCCTACCATGCCACGGATGGAGAAGACGGCATCCGTTACGAACCCGGCAAAAAGCACACCGGCGGCGATACGCCGGTAAAAGGGCGGGATGGATGCCACCCATGCGGAAATAGGCGGATGTACAAGCCGGATCAGCAGCACGGCAAATAGGCCGAATACCACCGCTCCCAGCAGGCAGACCCGCCCATGGATATTGAAGCGCCGCTTGGAATAATCCCACCAGCGGGCATGAAAAAGCTTTTCCATGCCATAGGAGGTGATGTATTCCAGCACACAGGCCAGAATGGCCCCCAGCAAAAACAGGGCCAGGGGATTTGTTAACCGCCTCAGGGCCAGGATCATAAGCAGAGCGCCTGTGCCATAAATGGGGCAATAGGGTCCGTTGAGGAAGCCTCGGTTGACAAAATGCCGCTGGCTGATGGAGCAGATAACCGTCTCATACAACCAGCCAAAGAAGCTATACAGGATAAACCAGAGAAAATAGGTGATGATTTCGTCCATATAGGCGGAATCCTTTCATAAAACAGGAATCGGAATGGCTGCAAAGGGTACGGCGGCTTTTAAAAAGAGGCGGCAGGCAAGCAACGGTGTCCCTAGGGCCAAAAAGATAGTATCAGTTTAGGGCTTCTCAGCCCTACTTGCAAGTGAATTTGCAAGAATTACGGCAATCTTTGCAAAAATGAAACAAAAAATCCCCATTGCGCCGTATCCATTTCCTGGCAGGCAGGCAACGGGAAGGCAGGCAAAGCAGAGGAGCACCCACCTGTATGTGCAATTCCCTGGGAAAGTTTGCACGGGCCCATCTGGTTTCCTCTGCCGAGGGTGGCTATTTTAAAAGCCGTATGTTATAATATTGAAAAGTTTGAACCAAATCCGGGCGCCCGAAAGGAAATGCGCCCCATATAGCCGGCGTCTTAGCCGGCCACCTCCTAATTTAAACAGCAGATGATATACCAAAACAGGGGTGCATATGAATCATACCTACATCGGGAAAGATATGCCCATCGAGAACGCCGCAGCAAAGGCCATGGGACGTTTGGTCTATTGCGGTGACATGTCCTTGCCGCACATGGCTTATATGAAGCTGGTGCTCAGCCCTGTTGCCCATGGCATCGTGCGGGCCATCCATACGGAAAAAGCCGCGGCTATTCCCGGCGTTCTTGCTGTGCTCACGCCGGATAATACGCCTGCCATTACCTATGACCGGGGGCGGGTGCTGGCAAACCAGCAGGCCCCGGCCCAGGAGACCATTTTCAGCCGGCATGTGCGCTTTGCGGGGGACCGGATTGCTGCCGTAGTGGCGGAAACGCCGGCCGCCGCCCTGGAGGCTGCTGCCCTGGTAGAGGTTCAAATAGATCCCCTGCCCGCTGCATTTACACCGGAAGATGCCCTGACCTTGGAGCAGCCCATCCATGATAAGGACAGCGTCATCACGCTGCCTACAGCTTCCTGCGGGGATTTCGACGAGGAGGTAGGCGAGCTCTTTACCCACCAAACTTCTACACAGCGCATTACCCACGTAGCCATGGAAAACCACTGCGCCCTGGCGGATTATGACCCGGCTACCCGGCACATGACCATATGGACGCCAACCCAGTCCGTATTTGGCGTAAGATCTGTGGTGTGCACCGTGCTGGGCTTGCCTATGAATCGGGTACGGGTTATCAAAACGCCCATGGGGGGCTCCTTCGGCTGCAAACAGGAGATGATTCTGGAGCCCCTGGTCGCCTGTGCTGCTCAGATGCTAGGCCGCCCCGTTATGCTCCAGTTCGACAGGCGGGAGGTTATGCTATGCACGGTGCTCAAACATCCCCTCGCAAGCCAGGTCCAGGCTAAGATCGATGCAGCGCATAAGGTCAAGGGCCTTCGCATAGACGTAACGCTGGATGCTGGGGCTTATCAGAGCGTATCCCCGGACTATGCGGAAACAATGGCGAAGAAATTCAGCTGGGTTTATGATATCCCCAGCATCGAGTATAGAGCCCGGTCCGTTTGCACCAATACGCCGGTCTCTGGCAGCTACCGGGGCTGGGGCGGGCCGGAGGTAGCCCTGATTCTGGAAAACACCATGAATGCTTACGCAAAAAAGCAGGGGCTGGACCCTATAGACTTCCGGCTGAAGAATATCCTGCCGCCCTTTTCCCAGGGAAAGTTTATTTCCTATAATCTGGGAAGCCTGCCCTTTCGGGAGGCCTTGCAGGCGGGGCGGGCCCGCTTTCAGTGGGATGCCCGGAAACAGGCCCTGGCTTCCCAGGATCGGGATGGGCGCTATCTTAAGGGCTTGGGTATGGCCCTTTCCACCCATACATCGGGCTATTTTCCCAGGCGGCTGGATTGGGGCCGGGTTATCCTGAAAATGGAAGAGGATGGCACGGTGCAGATCAATCTCTGCGTCCATGACCATGGATGTGGGGAGGTAACGGCCCTTAAGAGCATTGCAGCGGAAGAACTGCGGCTTTCCCCGGACGAAATCGAACTCCAGGAGGGGGATACCGCCTACAATGCCCTGGATAATGGCTGCTATACCAGCCGCAGCGTATACGTGCTGGGAAAGGCGGTGCAGGAAGCCTCCCAATCCCTTTTAAAGGAGCTTTACCGCTATGGCGCCTGCCTGCTCCAGGCCCCGCCGGAAGCACTTTTCCATGGGGGAGGGCAGGTTTTCGTCCGGGAAGAGCCGAGCCGCGCCTGCACCTATAGCGACATCGCCTATTATTGTGCAGACCATGGAGCAGGCGCGCTTATGATTGACCATAACCATATTCCCGAGAGCAATCCGGGCCCCGTTGCCGCCCACTTCTGCCAGGTGGAGGTAGACCGGCTAACGGGCCAGTGCCAGGTGACGGACTATCTTGCCGTGCATGATGTGGGCCAGGCCATCAACCCGGCCTCCTGCCGCAGCCAGGTGGCAAGCGCGCTGCAGCAGGGTATGGGTTTTGTATTTTGCGAAAAGATTCAGCTGGATGAAAAGACCGGCCGGGTAAAGAATGCGGATCTGCAGCGCTACCATGTGGTGCGGGCGGCAGAGCTCCCGCCTTTGGATATCCTTTTTATCGAGCAACCAGACGAAAAGGGCCCCTATGGGGCCAAGTCCCTTGGGGAAGCCTGCGCTTTGCCCGTTGCTCCGGCCCTGGTGGCCGCTGTGAACGATGCGCTGGATATGGATCTTACCCAGCTGCCCCTGTCGCCGGAAGGCATTCTGAAAGCACTGTCCGAAAGGAAATGAAAATGAAGCTGCGATTTATCTTGAATGGCCAAGCCATAGAGCTGGAGGCGCCGCCGGAAAAGCGGCTGATCGACCTGCTGCGGGAGGACCTGCATCTGACGGGGGCCAAGGAAGGCTGCGGGGAAGGGGAATGCGGAAGCTGCACCGTACTGCTGGATGACGCGGCAGTGCACGCCTGCCTGGTCCTGGCGGGGCAGATCGACGGCCATAGCGTTACTACCATTGAGGGTCTGGGAAAGGACGGGGATCTGGACCCGCTGCAAACCGCCTTTATCGAAAACATGGCCATTCAGTGCGGCTACTGTACCCCAGGCATGATTATGGCGGCCCGGGGCCTGCTCCTGAAAAATCTCGATCCCAGTGAAGCGGAGATCCGCAACGCCATATCCGGGAATATCTGCAGGTGCGCAGGCTATACGCAAATCATCCAAGCGATTCAGGAAGCCGCAAAAGCCTACCGGAAGGAGGCGCAGCTGTGAATTATGCCCAGCCGAAGGAGCTATGCCAGCTCAAGGAAATCCTTGCCACCTGGGAAGGCCCCTGCCGCTTTGTGGCAGGCTGCACGGACTTTCTGGCCCAGCGGAACGGGAAACCCTGGCGCGAGGAGAATCTCATCAGCCTGACGGAGTTGCAGGCCCTGCGGCAGCTCCGGGCCCAGGAGGGGGCCCTGTATATCGGCGCCCTGTGCACCCATGGGCAGATTGCGGCGGAGGACCTGATCCGGAGCCGCCTGCCTGCCTTGGCGGCGGCCTGCGAAGGCGTGGGCTCCCAACAGATCCGCAACCGGGGGACCATTGGCGGGAGCGTAGCCAACGCTTCTCCGGCCGGGGATATGTACCCCGTGCTGCTTCTTCTGGATGCCCAGGCCATGGTTTTGGATGCAGCAGGGGAGGAGCGCTTCCTTGGAATCGAGCAGCTCATTCTGGATAAAGGCGGGACAGCCCTGCAGAATAAGCAGGTCCTTCTGGGGTTCCGGATTCCCCTCCCCGGGCCCTATGGAAAGAGCGCCTTTGGCAAGCTGGGGGAGCGGCGGGTAGTGACCATAGCCAAGCTCAGCCTGGCCGTTTCTGCCCATGTCCAGGAAGGAATCATGTCCGGCGCCCGGGTGGTGCTGGGCGCTGCGGCTCCCAAAGCTTTCCTGGTGGAGGAGGGGGCACAGGCTCTGAACGGCCAGCCCTATGCCAGGCGGTTTTCCTGCGGGCTGGGGGAGATACTTTCCCAAATTATCCAGCAGCGTATTTCCGGGCGGGCTTCCATGCCCTATAAAAAAGAGGCGGTCAAAGGGTTGGCACAGGACGTCTTGGAAAAGCTGTAGCTAAGAGGGCGGCTGGGAAAAGCCTGCCGCCCTTTTCCTGCCGCAGGTAGAAAATTTCATAATTCCATGCTATTCTATACAGGGTGTCGGCAAGGGGGGGAGCTTACCTTAGCTTACCGGCAGGCAACCCGCATGAAAAGGAGGAATTTGCATGGAGCGCTTTAAAAAGGTCTATAGCCAAGGGGTAATGGATGTGATGGAGATCTGGGTGGATACGGAAACCGGCGTCAATTATGTTTTTCATAGAAACGGCAACGCAGCAGGATTTACGTCGCTGCTGGATAAGGATGGAAAGCCCATCGTAACGCCCTAGTTCCCGCCCAAAGATGGAAAAGGCTCCCCCGTATGCTTTTGCATACGGGGGAGCTTTTGTTTATAGGGCTATGGGGATGATCAGGCGGGCCCGGCGTCCTTTTCTTCCGCTTCGGGTTCCACTGGTTCCGTGGTCTCCGTGGGTTCTGTGGGTTCCGGCGGTAATGCTTCTGTAGATGCAGCCGGGTCTATGGGTTCCGCCGGTTCAACCGCCTCCTCCGCCGCTGCTTGGACGGCTTCCTGGCGATGGTACGATCCCCGAACCCCGTTGTCCACCAGGATAAGCCGGATGGAAGTGACCAGGGCGGAAAGGGCCAGAGCGGCAATAACCCATTTGCTCAGCTCGCTGGTCATGAAGGCCATGAATTCGTTAAACCGGTCTATGACGAAAAAGGTGAGCACCATCAGGGAGAGGATCAGGGTAATATGGGGGAAAACACGCTTGCACTTCTTCATGGTTGGGCAGCCTCCTCACTTGGGGTCTCCAGGGGATTTTCCGGGTCCAGAATGTAGAGGATATCGCTGACGGAACGGCCTCCACCCAGGCGGGGATTCACCAGCTCACCCAGATAGACCATTTCTGCTGTTTTTCCTCCATCCAGGTTATAGGCAGCCTGGCAGCCCAAAGAATAGAAGAATTCCGATAGCTGGGCCAGAGTCATTCCCGAAGAGGCGGAAGTGCGCCCTTCTACCATGACAAAACAGTAATGGCCGGGCTCATAATAGCCAATGGCGCTGCGGGGATTCGCCCGCCGCACAGAGGATGTAAATTCCTCCATGGGCTGGCCCTCCGGCGTAAGCAGGCCTGGGCCGAAGCACCAGCTTTGGTAAAGCCCCCGGGCCAGGACCGCATCTATATCGAAATCGCTGGAGGAGATGGTTTCCATAACTCCGTCCTGATATAGCACGCAGGTATCATAGCCCCGCTCCGGCTGATCCTCCGAATAGGCCATGCCGTTTCGCACGATATACATATCATGGTTCAGGTGGGCAGTAAAATAATCGCCGGATATGGCCAGGATGGCCCCGGCGGCCTCCGCCATATCCAGGGTAGGCATGACGCCGTCATCATATTGATCATAGACCCCCGTGCGGAAACTATCCAGATCCTGTATGTAGATCTCTGCCACGTGGATTATGCTGTCATATTGATTCTCCGTCCGCAGTTCAATGGCTACGTTGGCACTGCGGTAGGCCATATCTGTAACCACCACGCCGTCTTGGGAAAATTTTTCCGCATACTTTCCCCCTAGCAGGCCGCTGGGCGTGGGGGAAGGGGTAGGTTCTGCCGATGGAACCGGGGTACTGCTAGGGGTAGGGGAAGGCGTAGGCTGGGGCGTGGGGGTCGCTGCCAGGGCCGTAGGCCGCAGAACGGGCGTCCGTACATGGTGAAAATAGGCGAATACCAGAAGACACAGGCCCAGCATAACCGCATCCAGGGCAAAAAGGCGAATGAGTTTGCGCTTTACATATTTCTTCATAGCATTACATCGTCCTGTCCGCAAAAACAAATTTCCTTTGCAGAATAAAGCTAAGGGGGTAGAGGATCACTTCTACCAGGAGCTTGGCGAGCGCCAGCGGCAAAATCTGCTGCAGCAGGAAGAGCAAGCAATAATTCGCCGCCAGAATTCCTACTGCTACCATATAATACCGGAACAGGCTCCTGGGGGAACAATCCTCAAAAACGATTTGCTTGTTCAGCACATAGTTGGTGGCGGAGCTTATAACCCGGGCCAGAATTACGCTGATAAGCAACCCCTGGGCAGACCAGCGAAATAGCAGGGAAAACAGGAGCACCAACCCGTAGTCGATAACCGCTGCCGTTAGGGAAGAGGCCGCAAAAAGGAAGATCATCTTGTAGATGCGCCAGGCATCCCGGAAGGGATGAAAATGGGAGGATGCGTTCCCATCCAGGTAAACGGTGGATATTTCCACCTCCCGGATGGGGATCTTCTGCCGGGTAGCATATAGCAGCACGTTGATCTCATATTCATAGCGCTCCCCTTGCATTTCCAACATCGTAGGCACGCGGGCAACGGAAAAAGCCCGCAGGCCCGTTTGAGTATCATATACCCGCACACCGGTAGCCAGATGAAAGACCAGGCGGGTGATGGCGTTTCCCAGGCGGCTTTTGTAAGGCACCTTACCTACAAAACGGCGGGAACCCAATACCAGCGCATCCGGGTGTGCCTGCCATTCCTGGCATACCCGGCGGATATCCTGGGGCAGATGCTGCCCGTCTGCATCTACGGTAACGATGCCTTCCTCCGGGGGAAAGTGGGCGGCGATATATTCGCAGCCGGTCTTTATAGCGCGGCCCTTCCCCTTGTTCACAGGATGCCGCAGCAGGGTAACTCCTTCCGGCAGGGCAGAAAATATTCCCTGTGTACTATCGGAGCTGCCATCATCCACAACAATAAGCGTATAGCCCAAAGCCTGCAAATCCCCCACAAGGGTCAGTAGCTTTTTATCCGGCTCATAAGCCGGGATCAGAACAATCATATAGGCTTGTCCTCTTAATCCTTCATCACATGTTGGGCTTCGGCCGGCTGGAGCGGCCTAATTAGGAGAGGCTGCTTTTGCAGGAAGGGCAAATTTCCCTGCGTGGGGCCGCCTATCCCTTTCCCATAGCAGTAGGATAAATCCTTCAAATGAAATTTGGATGAAAAAGCCGGCGTTTTATTATAAAATCTGCCTGCTTTTATCGTTAAAAGGGAACTCGTTCCATTGCCGCCATAGCATCCGGAACAAATAATAATGATAGCATAATCCGTCGTATACTGTCGAGTGGTTTTGCAGGAATATTCTTCGTATGTGCGGATATTTTTGTTCGCCAGGCAGACAAACGCACCATGGGAATTTTATAACAGCTTCTGTTCTCGCCAGCAGTGAAAAACTCCTGCGTGCAGGCTTAGATTAGGAAGGAAAAGGGTTGCACCGCTTTTGCGGTACAACCCTCTTTTGCTTAGCTTTTATTTTATATGGCAACTGCTGCGCTGCCATATAAGGAATCAAATCTAACCTTAGATTCTGACCTTGAATACGGTTTGCTCTGTAACATCCGTGGTAAGCGCATCCAGCGCCACACCAACCCGGTGATACCGGAGCTTCCACTGCTCTTCCTTGCTGGTGTTGGGGTCGCCCAGCGGGTAAGGAATGGAAATAGTAGGAACGATACGGTTCGCACCAACCGTCAGGGAGACGGGGACGAGGTTGCACATATGGACGATCGTGAAGCCAGCCTTCTCGAATTCTTTTACCATCGTTGCACCGCAACGTGTGCAGGTTCCTCAGGTGGAGCCCATGATGATCGCCGTTACGCCGTCGTCACGGAGATAGGGGATCATCTCGTTTGCCATGCGCTTGGCCTCGGCCTCGGTGGTGCCGGTGCCCACGGTAGAGTAGAAGTAGTTATGGAGACGGCCAATCTTGCCCTCTTTTTCATAGGCACGCATGGCGTCCAGGGGCACGATGACGTTGGGGTCCGCATTGGCAGCAGCGGGGTCAAAGCCAGCGTGGATGGTCTTGAATACGCCAGATTCCAGCCGATCCATGCCCGTCATATCGTAACGGCCCCAGCGGGTAGCAGAAGCGGACTGAATGCGGTCCGGGTTGTCCACGGGCACGATACCGCCAGTAGTGACCAGGGCCACAACCGCCTTACTCAGATCCTTGATAGCGGGTGCAATGGGCACCAGCTCCTTAGCGGGGATAACAAGCTCAGTCTGATAGGGCTGCTTGTTCATCTTGCGGATAAGCATCTGTACGCCACGGTAAGCCGCTGTATTCTCCCGCTTGAACTCCAGGAATTTTTCCTGCCGCTTGCCACGGGCGAAATAGCCCTCCGCATCGGCGCCTTCGCTCTTGCCGCCGGCCAGCAGCTTGTTGGCGAAGTCGGTCATGGCTTTAACATCCTGGCGCATCTTCACGGCGCCGTTGCCGCCCTTGAAGATATATACATCCCGCTTGAACATGTCAACGCCCGGGTTCTCCACGTTCATGGAGGTGATGGCAGTGACGCCCAGCTTATCCTGCACAGCTTTGCAGATGGTGCCGCAGGCTACGCCATAGCGGCCAGCCTGGAAAGCGGGGCCAGCGATAAACAGATCCATCTCCACATCCTTAAGCATATCCATAATGCGGGAGATGGCCTCGTCAGTATTGGAGCCCATGAAGTTATCGCCGCATACGATGGTATGGGTGACTTCCGCATCCTTCAGAGCGGCATTAATTGCCATAACGGGGCCGATTTTTTCTGTAACGATAAATGGTTCCTGATCGGCCTTATCTTCGCCGCCTACGCCGCCGAAGAACTGGTTTAAATAGCAAACCACTTTTTTCATTTTCGTGCGCTCCCTTCTCTTAGTATTCGATCATGGTCTTTACGGAAAAACCGGCAATATGGTCGCCGCAGAACCAGTTATTGTCCTCCATGATGATAGAGCCGTCGTCCCGGGCGGATTTGCCCAGCACTTCATCGTAGCCCCAGGAGCCGGACATGCCGTCCCGGTTCATGGCCTCCAGGCTGCCAATGACAGTCTTGCAGGCGGGCAGCTCGATAAGCTGGGAAACGTTGCCGGTGGAAACCAGAGCATTCATCTTGGAATCCAGGGTAACCAGGGGCTGGGAGAAGCCGTCACGGCCGGTGCACTCATTGGAGATACCTACTACGGGGATGCCTGCATCCTCCAGGATGACCTGGCAGCGCACATAGTCTGCATCGGGGTTGCCGTAGCCTTCTTCGGTAACGATGGCATAATCCACGCCCAGGTTCTTGGCGATGCTGCGCACCATAATGGCAGCCCGCTCTTTCTGCTCCAGAGCGACGTTGAGCATGGACATAATAACGCCCACGAAGTTCAGGCTCTTGCCATCCTCGGCGAAAAGCTCTTTAATGGTGGGGAAGTTCTGCATTTCATAGGTGGACCACTTGGAGGAAGCGGGCATGAAGGAGCCGGAGATCATGGCGCCGTCCAGAACCTCGGTGGGGCTTACGAAGCTGGGCAGATACTTGTTCATATCCCAGCCATACCACAGGTCATTGTAGCCCAAAGCTTCCATCTGGGACTGGGGCTGGAGGACGATGGCTACATTGGGCAGGCCATTGTTGCGCTTCGCCTGGTCGGAAACGGAGTCGAAATTATACTCTTCCCAATCGTCGGTCTCCAGATCCTTCACCGCCTGACCAATATACTCGGCAAAACGGTGGCCGGCATAACGCAGGGCACGGTTGCACTTCTGCTGCTCATGCCGCTCAAACTCTTCATCCGTATCGCCTACGAGGCAGATATTGATGAGCTGGGACCAATAAGTATGTTTGGCACCTTCGCCGCCCATGTCGATCACGCCATCGCCGAAGGAACCGTATTCCTTAGCCACAACCGTGACGCAGCAGCCCTTGAGGGCCTTGACGTCCCCTTCGCCAGCGGGAACCACTGCGTCCGTTACGCCGGGGAACAGGGTGCGGCCGTCGGGACGGCAGCGGGGCTCAATGGTTTCTACTACGGGGACGATACGGGTATCGTCCCCAGGGTTGGCGATGACGATATCCAGATCCGTCAGATGGTCGTCACACTCTTTCAGGTATGCGATAGCCCCTTGCTTGTCTATAGTGAGGGTTCCGTTATCATACTCGTTTTTGTCGCCAAGGCATACCCGGCTTACTGGAAAGTTGCCGATTCTTAGCTTCATGTTGATACTCCTCTCAAAAAAAGTTCATGTTGCTTTATGGGGACGTTAGGGACTTGGGATGTGCAATTGCAAGCAGCTCAAGGTATTTTTACAATCATGATTGTAAAATAGTCGGAGGGAAAAATCAATATTATTCTAAAAGGAAGTTTGTTTTATCGAAGAAAACTATGAAAGCAGCGTTTGGAAAATTCATAGCTGCTCTAGAACAGGAACGATAAGAGCCTGCTAGAGCCGTTCCGGCAGGCGGACAGCAAGGCTTTTTAGCCCAAGACAACCCCTCGTAAAATGGCAAAAGGTGGGGAAAATGAGCAGCATGCCATCCGCATCGCTTGACGGCCGGGCTGGGCATGTTATAAGATAAAACCATCATGATCAACATATCTTGACAAAATATTATCTATAGGAGTGAACGGCATGCTGACGTGGACAAGACAGCTTTATCCGGCCCTTGAAGCGCTGGAAAATACCGGCGTATACAGGGTGAAGCAAAGCTACATAGAAATGAAAAACGGTTCGATGACGGATTACTACATGGAGCGCTATCGTTGGTATACCCGGGAGGCGGAAAAGATTGTGCCCCGGCCGGAGGGAGTAGAGGCGCCCGTATGGGTTTTCCTTTCCGAGCAGGATCGCTTGCCACCCCTGGAGGATGCCCCGCTGCTAGAGCTGGATATTCCCGATGCGCTTATCGTCATCAGCGATTCAGAAAAGTGGGGGTATGTAATCAACTATATGTATTGCCCTCTGAATAAGGCGGATGAAGCGGCCCATGACCAGGAGGTCGCTGCCCTAGGCATCGCCAGCGAAACCGCTCTTTTTCAAACCGGCAAAGGCAATTTTTATCCTCTGCTCAAGCGGAAAATCATTGCAAGCTGGCCACGAATGTTCCAGACGGCGCCCCTGGGCACCTTTCCCGCCCAGGGTACGGTATGGGAGCTGCGAAAGGAATGGCTGAGGCATGTATATGAATATGAAGTGTGACGGAATTGAACTTTGGACCAGCCAGCGGCTGGTAGTATGTAATATCCTGTTTCAAGAGGGCGTATGCAGGGTAAAGCGGAGCTATGTGGAGGAAAAGTACCGGGGAGCAGGTCCGGGTTTTTCCGAGGCTTATCATTTCTTTACGCAGGAAGCGGAAAAGCTGCTGCCGCCCCAGCCGGGGGAGGAATCCCCCTATTGGCTGTATGGCAGGCCGGAGCTTGCAGGAAATTATGAAGGCAGCTTTTTACTCCAGCTAGCTGTACCGCAGGAACAATGCATATTTTTTGACAGCCGGAAATGGAATAAAATACTGAATCTCAGCTACCTTGGCGATGAAAAGGAGACCGCCGCCTTTACAAGGAAGCTGGAATCCGCCGGCCTGCACTATGGGGCTGAGGCTTTCTTAAAGCCCTATTATCCCCAGATTAAGCAAGAGATAAAGCAAAGCTGGCGGAAGCTGTTCTCAAAAGAGGAGATACCGCCGGAATATCTCCAGGCGGCGGTTTGGCGTCTGGAGCGGAGCTGGTGGAAAAACATTATGGAATATGAAAAGGAGCTTTAACACATGGGCAGGCCGAGGCTGAGCGAAGAGGCCAGGAACGAAGCCTCCAAGCGGCTGATAACTGCCGCAAAAAAACTAATAGAGCGGGAAGGCCTTGCAGGCGTAACCATACGGGGCGTGGCTGCGGAGGCAGGTTCCTACATGGCGGAGCAGTATATGTATTTCAAGGACTTGGATGAGCTGCTGCTTTTCGCCTGCGTGGATGTCTTACAGGACTATGCCAGGGAGCTTTCAGAGGTGCAGCATAAGGTCGTTGGCCCGGAAGAAAACTATCTGGCAGTATGGGAAGTATTCTGCCACCATGCTTTTCGCCAGCCCGCCTGCATGAACCACTTGTTTTTCAGCCCCCATAGCCATAGGCTGGATGAGGTGATTGCTGCTTACTATAAATTATATCCGGAGCTGCTGGCGGATAAGGACGAGGCTCTGCGCGCTATGATGCGAGGATCGGACTTACCCTTCCGTAACATGCAGATTCTTCGCCCGCTTGCGCTCCCTAGTACTTCGCAGGAGCGGCTTGCCTTGGTGAACACGGCTACCGTGGCTTATTTTCGCAGCCTTCTGGAGTATAAGATACGCAACCCACAGGATATATGCGACGAAATGCGCACGAGAAAGATGCTGGAAGCCTGCAAGTTATTCTTACGCCTTTTATAAAAAATACGGATGCGCCTGTGAGAATGCGAAGCGCAATTCGCCATTTCTTACTTCCTAAAAGCAAAAAGCCAATCCTCCCCATGTTTTCCAGCGGGGAGGATTTTTTTGCCTGTGCCTTGCCGCCGGGTGCAGGAAGCTGCACGATGAAATCGATTCTATGGAAAGCTGGCTTTTTATCGCTATCGTTCTTCCTGGGGCCTTGGATGTCTAGCTAACCTGGAATGCTACTGGCGGTTTG
>CALVLF010000021.1 GCA_944336625.1 uncultured Clostridia bacterium | reverse complement strand
CTGGAAATCGTGTATACCTCATAAGGGTATCGAGGGTTCGAATCCCTCTCTCTCCGCCAAAAACAGACCCTCCAAGGGCCTGTTTTTCTTTTGCAAGAAAAAGGAATGCGAAGGGAGCGGCTTGTTCCAAGGCGGGCGAAAAACCATCCAGTGAATGATCTTTGGTTCCCCGGGCTGGCGCCGGCGCTGACCCAGCGCCGGCGGGAATCCCTCCCTCCGCTATGTCGGCATAAAGGTCGCTTTGCTCCGGCTTGTTTTTTGACGCTGACAAATACACCAGACAAGGGCTTATGCTTCGCCAGCAATCTGTCGGGCCACAAACCAATTTGATTTGCAAAGATATCTCGAATCGTTCCCAAATCCGCAGACTCTATAGCAGAATTTGTCGGATCATGTACCTGAACATGCAACTGTATATTTAGAGTAAGATATCCGGGAAAAATAAGCAAGGGAAGTGTCACAAACGGAAAATCCCTGTCATGAAAGCTGCTGATGCAATAATGGATATGGACTTTTGCAGCCGGGAAGAAAAACGGATATACGGTTTTACCGGCCAAGCTTCCCCACTGCGCAAGGACATAAGTTCATAGGCGGCATTGGGACGGCTCCCTGCATATAAAGGCTGCAAAAATACAGCATAAGCCGCCCTGGGGAGAGCGGCTTGGCGGATATGGAAGTCAATAAGGAATAGGTTGGGAGGCGAATTCCCTTCTAAAGAGCGATTAGGAAAAATCCAAATCAATGGAGCCCAAATTGCAGACAGCGCAAATGGAATGGGCCGCCTTCGTGTTTTGCTGTACGCTGCTTCCCAGAGAACGGCCATCCAGAGTGACGCTGCCCAGATCCGTTTGCAGATCTAAATCGTATAGGGATGACGGCAGGTCGGTTTGAATGGATAGGGAACCCAAATCGCATTGAAAATCATTTTTTCCTTCCAGCTTCCCTTGCATATGAATGTTTCCAAGCCCTGCTACAATGGAGATATCCTTGGTTTGTACATCCAGACAGTCTACGGCGCCCGATTCAATAACCATAGAGGCATTGGCAAGAATGCAGTCCTGCGCGTCTAAATTTCCCAGGTCAAGCTGAATATCCGCTTTTTCTGCCTGCACCGATACCAGGCTGGCCGAGCCTAGATCGCTTTCGATGGTCAGATCCTTGATCCTGCAGGACGCCATGGACAATTCGCCCAGATCTAACCGCAGGCTGGCCTGCGCAAATTCTGTATCTGGGCCATAGGAAACGTGAATGGCCATATCCGTGCTATCGGGAGAAGCCCAGTTCAAAAACGGCCTTGTATTTAGCCAGCCCCATAGCCCTAAGAAATTATCTGGATTCGAGGAACGCTCCATGCTTACTTCCATATGCAGTGCAGATCCTTCCTGGTCTAGAAGAATCTTTGTGCCTTGGGGAAGCCGATAAGCAACCTGAACTTGCCCGGCCTCCAGGCGGGCGTCCGCATCCAAGGTTATGCTCCCAATTTCTGCATCCAGGAAGAGGAACTGCACCTGTGTAAAACTTTGGGAATCCTGCAGCAATTCGCCTTGCCCGGCCTCTGCCTCTTCCCGTGCCTTTTGGTTGCCGGCGGCCCAGCCAATAAACTGCAGCAATAGGCCGGCGCCGATTAAACAGCCGGCAATGATGAATACTGTACGGGTGCTTGCTTTCATGCGTGTTTCCTCCTGGTCACTACTCTACTTACCAGCCTGCCAATTCCCCGGAAAATGGCTTCTGCCAACCAGATTAGGGGCAGCAACCCTAGCAATCCCAGGCCGCTCATGCAAAAACCTGCGCCAAGAACCCAGGCGCCAGCAGCCGGCTGAAGAAATAGGATATAGAACCCCTGGATTACACTTGCGATGCCTGCAAACAGCAGGCAGATCACGATAATAAAAGGAACGGCAAGGAGGCATAGGACGACCACTACCAGGGAAAGGGCTAGGGCAGCTAAACCGATTGCCACAGGCAGGGCGATAGGGGAAGCAAATACTGCCAATATGGCGATCCAAACCGCCATGAGGCCCTTTTTCTTTTTAGGCCCTTCGGAGGATGCATTGCCTGCAATATCCCGCACCATGGATTCTGCGCAAATCTGCCTGGCCAGCTTCTCCGGATCTCCCAATTCCTCGATAACGCTTTGCACATTCTCTGGCCCAGCCTCATCGAAATATTCGTTATGATACCGCAGTACTTCTTCCCGCTCTTCTTTGGGCAAGCGGCTTAACCCGCTTTCCAGCCGGGAAAGAAACTCCTTTCTATCCATGATTCTCTCCTCCCAAGATAACATGATCCAGCCGCTGCTTGTAATCCGCCCATGCCTCCCGGTATTGGGCGCAACGGCGCCTGCCCAGGTCCGTGATGGAATAGTAACGCCGGTTTCGGCCTTGATAGGCTTGGTTATACGTGGATAAACAGCCTTCCCGTTCCAACCGCCGCAATACGGGATATAAGGAGGATTCCGAAATGTCCATCACGCCGCGGACCTGCTGGGTTAGGCTATAGCCATAGGTATCTCCCCGCTCCAGTACGGACAGGACGCAAGCATCCAGCAGTGGCCCAGATAATCCAAAAAGCAAATGGATGGCCCCCTTTCTGCAGACGATATTATATATTGTATAATATTATTTGTCAACAAGTATATGAAAAAGCGAGGCTTGCGCCCGTATAGTCACCTGTAACGAAAAATCTGTTTTTTCCAGAGAGGAACCTCTTAGCCACTTTGCTGAATATATTGCGATAGATCATATTTTAGAAAGCGGGAGAAGCTATGTCCCCAAATCATCGATAGGGATGCGGCTGCCATACTGTACCTCCTTGCCGCTGCGTGGACTGCTGCGTAGGGCCCACGGGCCCAACCGGCATGACAGGTCCCGAAGGTCCCCAGGGGCCTATGGGCCCGATGGGTCCTACCGGTTCTACAGGCCCTACAGGGGCAACAGGTCCCAGTGGCGCGACGGGGCCTACCGGAGAAAAAGGCGAGACCGGCGCCACGGGCCCTACAGGAGCAACTGGCGCTACAGGGCCAGCTGGCGCAACAGGCCCTGGCGGAGCAAATGGAGTTATAGGGCCCACCGGTCCTACCGGCCCCACTGGCCCTGCTGGCCTGAACGGGCAGCTTGGCCCTACCGGCCCCACCGGTGCCACGGGCCCCACCGGCGCAACGGGTGCCACTGGCCCGGCTGGCCCGCCGGGGTCTGCAGGGGCATCGGGAAGTATAGGTCCGCGAGGTGCGACTGGTAGCATGGGCATGGCGGGCCCAACTGGGCCTACGGGTCCCACGGGCGCCACAGGCCCTACCGGTTCTACGGGAGCAACCGGTGCAACAGGACCTGAAGGAGCAGGAGCAACGGGTCCTACAGGAAGCACTGGCCCCACTGGAGCAACAGGCCCTACAGGAAGCATCGGCGCAACAGGCCCGGCAGGTGCTACTGGCACTGCAGGAGAAAGAGGCGCTACCGGCGCGACAGGCCCCACTGGTCCTACTGGTCCTACTGGCACCACGGGTCCCACGGGTGCCACCGGCCCACAGGGTATCCAGGGAATTCAGGGAATACAGGGCCCGCAGGGCATCCAAGGAGACATGGGGCCTGCTGGAACGGCTGGGGCCACGGGCGCTACCGGCGCCACAGGTGCCACTGGCGCCACAGGTGCTACCGGGGCAACAGGTGCTACTGGCGCTACAGGTGTAACCGGCCCCACAGGCGAAACTGGCGCAACGGGGCCAACAGGCCCTACGGGTACGGCGCCGGATGAAGCATTCGCTTCTTTCACAAATTTTCAAATGCAGCTGACGCCTAACAGCCTGATTACCATGTTCCCGGATGTGACCGATTCTACTGGCAACATCGTTGCAGCGGATCTGGAGCATATCAACCTGGCCGCTGGTTATTATCTCATATCCTATGAGGTATCCCTTATTTTCACTTCGGCCAATTATATGCAAGTAACCCCATCCTATAATGGCTCTTCCCACTTGGAAACGGGGATCTATTTCGCAACCCGAACAGATGGTTCTAGTGCCTGCGGCTCTGCCTTTATTATTCTACAGGCGCCCTCGCCTACTACTTTCAGTTTGACGTACTCGGGTTCCGCAACAGGCCGGGATGGACAGATCACCCTTACCATTTTAAAGCTGCAAAGGGCCTTATAGATGCCGGCAAAAATGCGGGAAATCGAAAGCCGCCTCCGATCCATCGGATCTTGAGGCGGCTTCTTTAATTTGGAAAAAGCAGGCTTTGGCTAGCTCTTTTATTTTGACGATGGTTTGGGCGGATCTTTATAGATCTGCTGCTGTCCGCTGATGGCATTTTCCAGGTATGCGTCGATCCATTGCGCGGCGCCTACCAGGTTTCGGGTTTGTATATGCGCAAAGAGGGTCTTTGTATTGTTATGGAGGGCCGGGATGCCATAAAGCTGGCAAAAGCGGATCCACAGATTGATTACGGGGGCCCGGAAGGAATAGTAAAACAAGGGGAGAATGCTATTTCCGGAAGCTAGGGCCAGTTCATGCTGGAAGCGGAAGGCAGTATCGGCCGCTTCTTCATAGCTGCGGGCCTGGCCCAGGGTCTGGACGATCTCTCCTAAATGGGAGATGGCTTCATCGCTTGCATACAGGATGACCCGGCGAACCGCCAGATGTTCCAGGGCCTGACGCACCTCCAGAATGGAGCGGATTTCCTCATCCCCTAGCACCCCGCCGGCATATTCCATGATAGCAATGAGGGTATGCAGGTTGCCCTTGCGCCGGTAATCCGCCACAAAGGTTCCCTGCCGGGGCCGGACTTCCAAAAAACCCTGCTGGGCCAGCTCCGTGATGCCGCCATTGACAACGGCTCGGCTTACCTGCATCTGCTGGGCCAGCTCCCGCTCCGGCGGAAGTTGGGCGCCGATGGGCAGGCGGCCGGTAAGGATCATGCCCTGAAGCTGCTGGATAAAGAGCTGCTTTAAACTGGGGGCGGAAAGCTTTGTAAATTCCATGCTGCGATTCTCCTTCTGCTCGTGGTCATACCAAAAACCAGAATCATTATACCATATAAATTGCCGGCCAGGGAAGCCTGTAAAAAGGACATTTTTCTATAAATAATCCGGATTTTTTAGAATGAATTGACAGGGAACGGCGAAATTGTTAAAATAATAATCATCTCTGGTATAGTCACAATGCGCTATAAATTTAGAAAGTGAGCATCTATGGAGTCCTTTAAAATTTTAGAGATCAAGGAAAGCGTTTTCGCGGATAATGACCGGCAGGCTGCCATCTTACGCCAGGAGCTACAAGAGAAGGGCATCTTTCTGCTCAACCTCATGTCCTCCCCTGGGGCGGGGAAGACCACTACCCTTCTGCGCACCATCGAAGCCCTGGGGGCGGAATTCCCCATAGCCATCATGGAGGCGGATATCGACTCAGAAGTGGATGCCCGGGCCATCTCCAATACGGGGGTGAAAACGATCCAGCTCCACACCGGCGGCATGTGCCATCTGGACGCGGATATGACCCGCCAGGGCCTTCTGGGGCTGGATGCGCCGGCGGGGAGCCTGGTGGTGCTGGAAAACGTGGGCAATCTGGTTTGCCCGGCGGAGTTCGATACCGGGGCGGTAAAAAATGCCATGATTCTCTCCGTACCGGAGGGCCATGACAAGCCCCTGAAATACCCCCTGATGTTTTCCGTTTGCCATGCGGTGCTCATCAATAAAATCGACGTTTTGCCCTATTTCGATTTTGACATGGAAGCCTGCAAGGCCTATATTCACAAGCGCAATCCCGAGGCGGAGATCATACCCATTTGTGCTAAGACCGGAGAGGGTATAGATATATGGGCGGATTGGCTCCGGCAGCAGGTTCATGCCTGGCAGGCGCCAAGGAACAATAAATTCTAGCAGAAAAGAGGCGGTACCCATGAGCGAAACCAAGTTCCCCCTGGACGAAGGAAGCCTTCCCTTTTCCATTCCCCGGGATGAAGTCCCCCGGGAGAAGATCCTAAAACTGGGCCGCAAAATTACGGATCGCATCCCGGCAAAGATCAAGGGCCTTACTGTGGATGACCCGGAATATTGGGGCCTGGCTGCGCTGGTCACCGACGAGATGGCGGATGTGGCTCTGAAGATGAAAATTCGCGACCCCAAGACCCTGCCGGAGCTGGTTAAGCTGACCGGGAAACCTATTGCGGAGCTGGAACCGCTGCTGGAAGATATGAGCCGCATCGGCCTGCTGGAATATAACTGGGAAAACCCCCGGCATGAAAAGCAGTATTCCCTGCCCCCCTTTGTGCCGGGCAGCGCGGAATTCTTCAATATGAACCAGGGCCAGATCCAAGATAAGCCCCAGGTTACCGCTTTCTTCGAGCGGATGACCTTCCTGCCCCTGGAGCATATCACCGCCATGGTGCCCCCGGGCGGCGCCGGCATCGGCATGCATGTCATCCCGGTGGAAAAGGCTATCGAAACGGAAAACCAGACGGCGGATATCGAGCATATCAGCCATTGGCTCAAAAAATACGATGGCAAATACGCCGCCTCCCCCTGCTCCTGCCGCATGTCCCGGGCCCGGATGGGAGAAGGCTGCGGCGATGACCCGGAGGGATGGTGCATCGCCGTGGGGGATATGGCGGACTATGTGGTGGAAACCGATAAGGGCGGCCGGTATATTACCTATGACGAGGCCCTGGCCATCCTGAAGCAGGCGGAGGATAATGGCTTTGTCCACCAGATCACCAATATAGATGGCGAGAATAAAATCTTTGCCATCTGCAACTGCAATGTAAACGTCTGCAATGCCCTGCGTACGAGCCAGCTTTTCAATACGCCCAATATGTCCCGCTCCGCCTATGTGGCATCGGTAAAGACGGAAAATTGCGTGGCCTGTGGCCGGTGCGTAGAACATTGCCCCGCCGGCGCCCTCCGCCTGGGCCAGAAGCTGTGCACCAAGGATGGTCCCGTAACCTATCCCAAGCAGGAGCTGCCAGACCTTGTAAAATGGGGCCCGGAAAAGTGGGATATCGACTACCGCAATAATAACCGCATCAATACCCACGAAACGGGCACATCCCCCTGCAAAACCGCCTGTCCCGCCCATATTGCCGTCCAGGGCTACCTGAAGATGGCGGCCCAGGGCCGGTATACGGAGGCCCTGGCTCTGATCAAAAGAGAAAACCCCTTTCCGGCTGTATGCGGCCGGGTATGTAACCGCCGCTGCGAAGAGGCTTGCACCCGGGGCACCATCGACCAGGCCGTGGCCATCGACGCGGTGAAGAAGTTTGTGGCCCAGCGGGATCTGGACGCCAATACCCGCTATATTCCCGATAAGGTGGTCCCCAAGCTGCTGGGCGGCTTCGATGAGAAGATCGCCATCGTCGGCGGCGGGCCGGCGGGCTTGAGCTGCGCCTATTTCCTGGCCCTGAAGGGATATAAACCAACGGTATTCGAAAAGAACGAGAAGGCCGGGGGCATGCTGGTCTATGGCATCCCCAGCTATAAGCTGGAAAAGGACGTAGTGGAAGCGGAGATCCAGGTTCTGCGGGAGCTGGGGGTGGAAATCCGCTGCGGCGTGGAGGTGGGCCGGGATATTACCCTGGATCAGCTCCGCCAGCAGGGTTATAAGGCTTTCTACATCGCCATCGGCTGCCAGGGTGGCCGCAAGGCCAATATCCCCGGGGAGGACGCCCAGGGGGTTATGTCTGCGGTGGAATTCCTGCGGGCTGTGGGGGCGGAGGAGAAGGCCGCCCTTAAGGGCCGGACCGTGGTCATCGGCGGCGGCAACGTGGCCATGGATGTGGCTCGCTGCGCCCTGCGCTGCGGCGCGGAGCAGGTGGGGTTGTACTGCCTGGAAAGCCGAGAGGCAATGCCCGCCTCATCGGAGGAAATCCAAGAGGCAGAGGCGGAAAACGTGGGCATCCAGTGTGGCTGGGGGCCTAAGGAGATCCTGACGGAGCAGGGACGCGTCACCGGCGTTGTATTCAAAAAGTGCCTGTCCGTATTCGATACAGAGGGCCGCTTTGCCCCCACCTATGACGAGAACAACACCATGACGGTGCCCTGCGAGCAGGTGTTCATGGCCATTGGCCAGAGCATCCTCTGGGGGGATTTGCTCTCTGGCTCCCGGGTGGAGCTGGGCCGGGGCCAGGGGGCCCTGGCGGACCCGGTGACCTATCAGACGGCGGAGCCGGATATTTTCGTGGGCGGTGATGTTTATACGGGGCCTAAGTTTGCCATCGACGCCATCGCTGCCGGAAAGGAAGGCGCCGTATCCATTCACCGCTTCGTGCAGCCCAATACCAGCCTTACCATCGGCCGGGATCCCCGGCGGTTTATCGAGCTGGATAAGGAGAACCTGGTGGTTGCGGATTATGATACGGCAGGGCGGCAGGAACCGGCGGCCCCGGAAACAAACCTCTCTTTCCGGGATACCCACGGCACCCTGACGGAGGAGCAGGTCAGGATCGAAACGGCCCGCTGCCTGGGCTGCGGCGCTACCATCGTGGATGCGAATAAGTGCATCGGCTGTGGCATTTGTACTACCAAGTGCGAGTTTGATGCCATCCATCTGCATCGGGAGCGGCCGGAATGCAGCACCATGGTGCCCACAGAGGATAAATTCAAGGCCATTCTCCCCTATATGCTCAAACGGGAAATGAAGATTCGCTTCGGTAAAAAGGATAAGCGGCCCAATGCATGAGCTAGGGATCGTTTTCCACGTCATTAAGCACCTGGAGAAGGTTGGGGAGGAGCAGGGGCTCTCCGCCGTCCGGTCCGTTACCCTGGAGCTGGGGGAGGTCTCCGGCGTTGTCGGGGAATATTTGACGGACTGCTGGAAATGGGCGGCGGCAAAATCCTCCCTGCTCCAGGCCTCGTCGCTGCAAATCGTAACCCTGCCCGCAATCACCTACTGCACTGGCTGCGGGCGAACCTATGAAACGGTAAAATATGGGCGTACCTGCCCATATTGCGCCAGCGAGGATACCTATCTCCTTACGGGGAACGAGGTGAATATTAAGGAGATAGAGGCCTGCTGACTATAAACTTTGGGAAACCATAAAGGAGGATTTTCTAATGTTGTTCCAAATCTACGGGGAAAATGCCGGCTATCAGCTCTTGGGCTGGCTGCTGGTATTTGTAGGTCTGGTGATAACCAATGAACTGGCCCGCCGCAGCAAGAAGGGTGGTATCTTCTTCTTCCTGGTGGTGCCGGCGGTTCTGACGGGGTATTTCATCGCCATCTATGTGGGGGCGGCCCAGGGGGCGGAATGGGCCCTGACCAACCAGACCTATACCAACATGAACAGCTGGTTCCATTATGCCAAGCTCTATGCCGCCACTGCAGGCTGCATTGGATTCATGATGCTCAAGTATAAATGGGGCATTGGCAAAAAGGAATGGTTCAAGGTATTTCCCTTTGCCATCGTGGCCATCAATATCCTGATTGCTGTCGTGAGCGATTTCGAATCCGGCATCAAAGGGGCCCAGGCCATGCGGGAATACGGGGACCGCTGGTGGCTCTCTTCGGAGAATGTATGGCTATATGGCGGCTGGTGGAACTGGCTTAACGGCATCGCCGGCATTATCAATATTTTCTGTATGACGGGCTGGTGGGGCATTTATTCCTCCAAGAAGAAGGATGATATGCTCTGGCCGGATATGATCTTCCTCTACATCCTGGCCTACGACCTTTGGAATTTCGAATATACCTACAACAACCTGCCCACCCATGCCTGGTACTGCGGCCTGGCCCTGCTGCTGGCCCCCACCTTTGCCAACGCCTTCTGGAACAAGGGTGGCTGGATCCAGAACCGGGCCAATACCCTAGCCATCTGGTGCATGTTTGCCCAGGTATTCCCCCTCTTCCAGGATCAGGGCGTGTTTGCTACCCTGCCGGTGCTGTATGTGGATGGGGTTATGAACCCCGCCGTGCGGCCCACGGCTGCGGATCCTACCATGCAGGGGGTTATCGCCATTCTGGCCCTGGCCGTAAACGTGGTGGTGCTCACCATCATTATCAAGCGGGCCATACAGCAGAAAAAGAATCCCTACCGCTACGAAATCTTTACCGATACCAAGGATTTCCAGCTGGCAATGGCACGGGCAGAATAGGGGAGACCCTGGGGCTTCGTTCCCCCCTGCAACAGCAGCGGGGACTTCCCGCCCGGCATAAAAGCGGCGCCTCGCCATGCAAAGGTTCATGGCGAGGCGCTTTTGCATAAAGGGCGCTTTCCCCCGGCAGAAAACCGGCGCTTCTTTTTCCCGTCAGCCGCAGGGATGGCTGGGCGGACCCGCTTGTAGAAAAGCTTCCCGGGCTGCTACTATTTGCCGGATATGGCTGGCCACCGTGCGGCAGCAGCCGCCTACGGCCCGGGCGCCGGCCTGCATCCAGCCAAAGGCGTATTCCCGGAAAGAAGGGCCTTGCCCCCCGCTATGCCAGGCTTTCGTTTCTGGGTCATATATTTCGCCGCTGTTGGGGTAAACGGCCAGGGGCAGGTCCGTAGCCTCCCGGAGCTTTTCCAACAGGGGCAGGATATATTCCGGCGGCGTGCAGTTGACCCCCAGCATTTTAAGATGGGAATAGCCGCTGGAAAAGGCCCGGGCGCAGGCCTGGATGGAATCGCCCTCGTGGATATGCCCTCCATCCCGGCAGGAGAAGCTGATCCAGTAATCCGCTCCCATCTCCTCCGCGATTTCCGCCTGGATCTGGGCTTCCAGGAGGGAGGGCTGGGTCTCCATGAGCAAGAGGTCGCTCCCCGCTTCCCACAGCAGCTCCATGCGCCGCCGGTGAAAGCTCCGCAGGAAACTGGCGCTGACCCCATAGTTGCCCCGGTATTCCGACCCATCGGCCAGATAGGCCCCATACGGGCCTACCGAGCCCAGGCATAGGGGATAGGTCCGGCCGGCAGAGGCTCCTTCGGCTGCCCACCAGGCCTCCCGTGCCCGGCGGAAAATATGGACGGACTGGCGGATGGCTTCCTCCGCCTCCATCTGGGAGAGTCCCTTTGCCATAAGGCCCGGAATAGTGGCCTGGTAGCTGCAGGTAATGCCGCAGTCCGCCCCGGCGCGAAAATAGTCCCGGTGCACCTGCTCCACAAGGCCGGGGCATTCCACCAGTGCCCTGGCCGTCCAAAGGGGATCCCGCAGGTCGCAGCCCAGCGCTTCCAGAGCGCTGGACATGGAGCCATCCAGAATGAGAATCCCGGCCTTTTTCAAGGCATCATCCAAACTTACCCGCATAAGCTTCCTCCTAACCCGGGCGCCGCCCAGGAATGGGAAGCGTCTTTCCTTATTTCAATTATAGCCCGGCGCCCGGGCGGGCCGCAAGGAAAGGTTCAATCCCCCAAGCTGGCCCGCAGCTTTTCCAGCGCTGCTGCAAAAACGGGGTTTTCGCACAGGGCGGCATATTCCCCATCCTGCTGGATGCTCTTGAGAAGCATCCGCCGCAGCTCCGGCCCGGCGGCGGGGCGGGGCTCCGCCGCCTTTTCCGGGCTGGCGACCCCTGGGCAGAATAGCTCTACACGCAGCGCCGGGACGGGGCCCGTAAGGGCATCTACATACCGGCGGAAGGCCTCCGCCGCCTTTTCTACCTCCCCTGCTTCCAGGTAAAGGGGGATAAGGAGCCCGTCGCTCATATCCGGCAGGCCGGCGGCCCCTGCAATGGCCTTATAGGCCCGGCAGGCCTGCAGGGCCATAGCCTGGCTGGGCTGCAGGCGGCCGTCCGCCAGGATGCAGAGGCAGGACAGGCTCTGGAACAGCAGGGCATAAAGGCGTTTCTGCGCCCTGTCCCGGGCGGCCTCCGGTTCCTTGCGGGCCAGGTGCAGCTGCACCCAGGCCAGGGTCGGGTCCCACTGCTGCTCCGGCAGCTCCTGCAGGAGGGCTTCGGCTTTTTCCAGCTCCCCGGCGGCGATGGATAGGTTGGCCAGCCCCAGGATAGCCCCCTGCCAATAGGCAGCGCTACCGCTTTTGCGCAGGGCCTCCAGCAGCCGGGACTTGCTTTCCTGCCAGTGCAGAACCGACGCTTCCGGGGAATCGGGGAAGAACAACTGAAAAACATCGTACAGGGACGCCCCGTTCCACTGAAGGGCAGCGCAACCCGGGTATTGGTGCAGGAGAGCCATAAGGGCCGCCTCTCCTTCCGCCGCCCCCTTCTGCCGGGTCAGTTCTATAATTTCGTTCATATGGCGGAGAACCTCTCCATCCGGCAGGGTCCTATCAAATTGCAGCAGGGTATCCACGTCCGTGTCCAAAGCCCGGGCCAGGGGGCATAATAGGGTGATATCCGGGTAAGAGCTGTCCCGCTCCCATTTGCTTACAGCAGGGGCGGATATCCCCAGGGCGGCAGCCAGCTGCTCCTGGGTCAGCCCCTTTGCCCTGCGCAGGGCCGCGATGCGCTCGCCAATTTTCATCGGTTGGATTTCCAAGATGCCTGCCTCCTTTTGCGCTTTCTATTCCGTATCTTTACGCACGATCTTTGTCCGCTGCGGGCAAGAATATTGTATATGGGGCAAGGCCGCCCTCGCAAGAGCGGCGCGGTTTACTTTCCGGCGAAAAACTGAACCGGCGGTTTTTTTCAAAATGCGTTTGACAGGGGGCGGACGCCGTGCTATACTGCGTATAATTTAAGGTGATCTTCAGGGCAGGGTGTAAGTCCCTACCGGTGGTATAGCCCACGAGCCGCAAGGCAAGATTCGGTGCGATTCCGAAGCCGACAGTATAGTCTGGATGGAAGAAGATTCAACCCCCGCGATTGTAAAATCCAACGAGGCAAGAATATCTGCTCTGAAACAGTTTCTGTTTCAGAGCTTTTATTTTTCCCCGGCGGAGGCGGCGGAATTGGCCCTGGGAATGCACCAGGGCCATTTTTTATGGGAAAGGCGGAAAAACCATGGTGGAAGAAAGATTTATGCGCCGGGCGATGGCCCTGGCGGAAAAGGGCGCGGGATGGACATCACCCAACCCCTTGGTAGGAGCTGTGCTGGTAAAGGATGGGCATATTATCGGCGAAGGCTATCATGAAAAGTATGGGGGCCTGCATGCGGAGCGAAAGGCCCTGGCAGCCTGCCGGGAATCCCCAGAAGGGGGGGTGCTGTACGTTACGCTGGAGCCCTGCTGCCATTATGGCAAGCAGCCCCCCTGCACGGAGGCCATTCTGGCGGCGGGAATCCGCCGGGTTATTGTAGGCGCTGCCGATCCAAACCCCCTGGTAGCGGGAAAGGGGATCGCCATCCTTCGCCAGCACGGGGTGGAGGTGGAAACGGGCTTGCTGGAGGAGGAATGCCGGGCGCAAAACGCTATATTTTTCCATTTTATCCAGACGAATAGGCCTTATGTTGCCATGAAATACGCCATGAGCCTGGATGGGAAGATCGCCTGCTATACCGGCCAAAGCAGGTGGATTAGCGGCGAAGCTTCCCGGTCCCATGCCCATAGCCTCAGGCACCGATACAGCGGCATCATGGCGGGGGTCGGCACTATATTGGCGGATGATCCCCTGCTGACCTGCCGGATGGAAGGGGGAAGGAATCCGGTGCGCATCATCTGCGACAGCCATTTGCGCACCCCCCTATGGGCCCGGGTAGTAAAAACGGCGGGTGAGGCGCCTACCATCCTGGCCACCTGCTGCCGGGAGGCGGCACGGCAGGCCCCTTATATAGCGGCGGGCTGCCGGGTGCTTCCTGTGGGCGAAAAGGAGGGGCATGTGGATTTGCAGGAGCTGATGGAAAAGCTGGGGGCGGAAAAGCTGGATAGCATCCTGCTGGAAGGGGGCGGGGCCCTGAATTGGTCCGCCCTTTCCAGCGGAATCGTGCAAAAGGTATATACCTATATCGCTCCCATGCTCCTGGGCGGGGCAGAGGCCAAGTCCCCTGTGGCAGGGACGGGTTTTCCCGCCCCCGGGGCGGGCATACGCCTGCAGAAAATGTCTGTAATCAGGCTGGGGACGGATATTCTCCTGGAAGGGGAGGTGCAGGAAGATGTTCACGGGGCTTGTTGAAGAGGTAGGCATCCTCCGGGGCATAGAGCGGGGGCGGCATTCTGCCCGGCTGGATATCGGGGCAAAAACCGTGCTGGAAGGCTTGCGGACCGGGGACAGCATCGCCGTAAACGGCGTATGCCTGACGGTCACCTCCTTTGGCAGCCAGTCCTTCCAGGCAGATGTGATGCATGAAACCTTAAACCGCTCCGCGCTGGGGGAGCTGGGGCGGGGCAGTCCCCTCAATTTGGAGCGGGCCCTGCCGGCGGATGGAAGGTTTGGGGGGCATATCGTAGCGGGCCACGTGGATGGCACCGGAGTCATTCAGAGTCTCCGGCAGGATGATACGGCCCTTCTTATCCGCATCCGGGCGAAAGCCTCCCTGCTGCGGTATGTGGTGGAAAAGGGCTCCATCGCTATAGATGGGGTCAGCCTGACGGTGGCGGCAGTAAGCGATGGGGATTTCTCCGTTTCCCTCATCCCCCATTCCGCCGGTCATACCACCCTGGGCCGCAAGCAGGCGGGAAACCGGGTCAATCTGGAAACGGATATCTTGGGCAAGTATATTGAAAAGCTTTTCTCTGCCTCCGCAACAGAAAAGGGGCAGGGCGGCATTACCCGGGAATTTTTAACCCAATACGGCTTTTGAAAAGGAGGGGCCTTATGTTTCACTTTCATACCATCGACGAGGCACTGGAGGAACTGCGCAGGGGGCATCTGATCCTGGTTACGGATGATGCGGATAGGGAGAACGAAGGGGACCTAATCTGCGCCGCCCAGTTCGCCACCACGGAAAACGTGAATTTTATGGCTACCTATGGGAAGGGGCTGATCTGTATGCCCATGTCGGCAGCGTATATCCAGCGGCTCCACTTCCCCCAGATGGTGGCGGATAATACGGATAATCATGAAACGGCCTTTACCGTATCCATTGACCATGTGAGCACCACTACGGGCATTTCTGCGGCGGAGCGGTCTATTACCGCCATGAAATGCGCCGAGGAGGGGGCCCGGCCGGAGGATTTCCGGCGGCCGGGGCATATGTTCCCCCTGCTGGCCCGGCAAAACGGCGTTTTGGAGCGAAATGGGCATACGGAGGCTACGGTAGACCTGCTTCGCCTGGCGGGGCTGAAGGAATGCGGCCTTTGCTGCGAGGTCATGGGGGAGGATGGTACCATGCTGCGCACGCCGGGGCTGATGGAGCTGGCGGAAAAATGGGGCCTGGCTTTCGTTACCATAAAGGATTTGCAAAATTACCGCAAGCGCCATGAAAAACTGGTAGACCGGGTGGCGGTTACCAACCTGCCTACCAAATATGGAAACTTCCGGGCCTATGGCTATGTGAACCGGCTCAATGGGGAGCATCATGTGGCCCTGGTAAAGGGAGAGATCGGCCATGGGGCGGATATCCTCTGCCGGGTTCATTCCGAATGCCTTACGGGGGATACCTTTGGCTCCTTGCGCTGCGACTGCGGAGAGCAGCTGGCCGCCGCTATGACCGCCATCGAAAAAGAGGGCCGGGGCATCCTGCTCTATATGCGCCAGGAAGGCCGGGGCATCGGCCTGATCAATAAGCTGCGGGCCTATGAATTGCAGGAGCAGGGCTTGGATACCCTGGAGGCCAATCTGGCCCTGGGCTTTGCCGGGGATGCGCGGGAATATTATATTGGCGCCCAGATTTTGCGGGATTTGGGCGTGAAAACCATGCGGCTCCTTACCAATAACCCGGATAAGGTATACCAGCTGGCGGACTTTGGCATTAAAATTCTGGAGCGGATTCCCATTCAGGTGGCGCCTACTGCCTACGACCGGGCCTATCTGATTACAAAGCAGCGTAAAATGGGACACTTGCTGCAATATTGATTGAATTTTTATACAAGCTTTATACAAATTTCATACAGGAGGTTCTATGGAATATGCGGAAGTTTGAAGGAAATCTTGTTTCAAATAATATCCGAGTCGGCATTGTAGCCGCCCGCTTCAATGCTTTCATTACAGAGCGGCTGCTGGATGGAGCCCTGGATGGATTGCAGCGGCACGGCGTTGGAGAGGAGGATATTCATGTGGCCTGGGTACCCGGCGCCTTTGAAATCCCCCTTATTGCAAATAAAATGGCGAAAAGCGGGAAATACGACGGCGTGATCTGCCTGGGGGCGGTAATCCGGGGCAGCACCAGCCATTATGACTATGTTTGCA
>CALVLF010000020.1 GCA_944336625.1 uncultured Clostridia bacterium | reverse complement strand
GCTCGTCCGCAGTCATGTACTGCATGGCTACGTCAGCGGCAGGCGCTTCCGTTGCAGCTGTATCGGCTGCAGGGGATTCCGTGGTTGCAGCGGGCTGGCTGCAGCCAAACAGAAGACTTACTAACATGAGAAGAGATAAGAGGATGGATAGATTCTTCTTCATAGTTTCCTCCGTTGATAGAATTTATCCTGTAGCAGGATAGTGTTTTTTCAATCATATCAGTAAAAAAATATCGAGTCAAACAGTATAGACAAACAAAATATATTACAAAAATTCTGCAAAAACATCTATAATGCGCATGAAGCCGAAAAAGACAACAGGCGGGATTTCTCCCTGCCGCAGTCTGTCGGAAAGCGCTCGGGGGAATTCGGGGCAACAGCCCCGGAGGCTATGTTGGGATCCGGCGGCAGGCGCGGTGCCTCCGCAAAGCATGGCGGGGCTGGCTTCCCTTGCAGTCCGGTCTGGCAAGGGTTTCAGCCCCGGCTGAACTTTAAAAAAACGGCAGGGAGAATTTCCCTGCCGCCAGCATTGAAATAAACAAGATTAAGCGATCTTATTGGGCTTTAGTAGGAAAGTGCCAGCCACATGGAGCAGCACCAGCAGAAGCCCCGCGGGCGCCGCAAAATATAAGCCCAGGTACTCTCCGCCCAGGAGCCCGAAAATTGCCAGGGCGGCAGAGAGCAGCGCACCAACCAGGCAATATGCCCCTTTGCTTTTCCAGCCCGCTTTAAATGCCCGTATCCCCCATACCAGGAAAAATATCAGTGCGGCGATACCTAAGGCAAGCAGAATTCCACAGAGGGAGGAGCGGGAAAGGCTTGCTTCCCAGAGGCGGCTGCGGAACAGGATGGTGCGATAAACCGTCATGCTCAGCCGAGTCAGGATGGCCAGCGCCACAATGCCTGCTGCCAGCAAAAACTGGGCAAGGCCCAGTATAATGCGAACTGCTTTTTTCATGGATTACCGGGGATCTCCTACCTGGATGGGCAGATTCTCGCTATCCATTTGCAGCACCCAAACGTGCCAGCCGCCATCAAAGAGCGCAGCGTTTTCATCGCCTACCGCATAGCAAATCCAGAAAGGTACGGTAGCCCGCCAGCCCGTTCCGCAGTAGAAAGCCTTGAAGTTATCCGGAGAGATATCCCATTCCGCCCACATGCCTACCAGCTCGTCATAGTTGCGGAGGCTTCCGTCGATATCGTAGTAGGCATCCGTATCGTGGCCCCAAACGGCGCCGGCAGGCTCGCCGGCTACGGGGATGTAGCTATAGCCGCTGGTTTCGCCAATGAACTCTTCCCAGGAACGGATGCTGACAAGGCGGAAATTCGGATCTTCCTGCGCCGCTAAAACCTCCGCAGGCATGGCAAGATAGTACTGGGTATTCTGGAACTCGGTGCTCCCAAAGGAGTCAACAGGCGTTGGGGTTTCCACTTCCGTGCTCAGCTCATACCCGGCAGCAACCCAGGTGTCCTTATCGCCATTGAGAACGCGCACATCCTTTACGCCGGCTAAAAACAGGGAATAGGCTACGCGCACGTTGCCGCTGTCGTTGCCGGCTACGATAACGGTGGTATCTGTATCAATGCCGAATTGCCGGAAGTTTTCCGCCAGCTCCTCGATGGGGCGGATATTCCAATATACATCCTCTTCCATCAGGTCGGTATTAAAGTGGTAGGCGCCGGGGATATGGCCGCTTTTATAGCTATCAGTGGGTTCTTCGCCCCATGCGCAATCGAGAATTACATATTTATCATTGTCATAGGTTTCCGGGGTACCGCCATTGATCAGCTCATAGAGCCAATCCACAGAAACGATAATCTGCTTATTGGGAGCGGATACCAGCTCCTGGCTGGCATCATCCGCCCAGGCAGCCAGGTCGTTGAATACGGAAACATTGGCATAGCCCAGCCCATTCAGCTGCGCGGCAAAATCGCTGGACTGGGCATTATCGCTGCTATAGAGGATAATGTTCTTATCCGCGGTGATTCCCCGCTCCTCCAGCATGGCCTGCAGGGTGGTTTCTGCGCTATCCAGGAAGGAAAGCCAGCTGTAGGAAAACTGAATGGCGCCGGGGATATGGCCGCCCCGGGAAATGCCGTCTACGGCGTATCCAAAGTAGGCATCATCATCCCTTAGGTCGATGATGAGGGTGCTGCCATCTTCCATGGCAGCACGAAGGCCATCCGCATCCACCGTATTCACGCTGGCCGCTTGGGCAGTATCCGTGGTACCGGCGCCGGTCTCGATTTTATCGGCCTTGACTTCGCTCCAGTTGTTGAAGCCATCCTGGAGGGTATAAACCTTGGACATATCATAGCCGATTTCGGAAAGGGCGTTGGTGGAAACCTGGGCGTATTTCTTGCCGGAATAGCAAACCAGCACCAGGGTATCATCCACGCCTTCCACGGCAGCGGTCATGGTAGCAATGCCCGCAGCGGTGTCGCCCTGGGCGGCAGCGTCCATATCAGCGGAAACGGAGCCGGGGATATGGCCTGCTTCATAGTCCGCAGCCTTGCGGACATCCAGCACCAGGTAACCGTCCGTTCCCAGAACGGCATCCAGCTCGTCCGCAGTCATGTACTGCATGGCTACGTCAGCGGCAGGCGCTTCCGTTGCAGCTGTATCGGCTGCAGGGGATTCCGTGGTTGCAGCGGGCTGGCTGCAGCCGGTAAACAGGGCTACTGCCAAGAGAAGGGACAATAGCAAGGAAAGGGTTTTTTTCATGATCTCCTCCGAAAAAAATCTACGATCAAGTCATGACCGCTTAATTTACGGGCCGTCTTTTAACGCCCAAATCATCATATAGCAATTTATTTTTTGCGTCAAACAATATTGATTTTATTAAAATAAAAAGCGAAACGTGGGTATAAAAGCAATAGGCCCCCATGTTGACAAAGATAATTCGGCTTCATTATACTTGGATTTGAATCTAGAGATGGCGGAGGTATATGGCTTGAAAAAAGAAAAAAATATAAAAATAGCCATCGCCATTCTGGCGGTCATCGGGATCATTCTTCTATACTGGCTGCTGTTTTCAGAAATTACTTCAGATGATATAGCGCGGTTTGTATCCGGCTGCGGCCCATGGGCGCCTTTCCTATATATTGGCATGTTCGTGGTGCTGCCAGCCTTTTTCTTCCCGGTGGCGGTGCTGGCGCTGGCGGGCGGCCTGCTTTTCGGGCTGGGGCTGGGCAGTCTTTATACCTTTCTGGGCGCCCTGCTCAACTGCGCCCTCATGTTCTATATATCCAGGTATATAGGCCGGCAGCCCATCGAAGCTTATGTCCGCCGCAAGCTCAGCCCCAAATGGCAGGCGCGGCTGGCCCAGGCCGGCGGGCGGCAGGGGTTCCTGCTGCTCATCATCCTGCGGTTGATTCCCGCTATGCCCTATAACCTGATTAACTATGGCTTCGGACTTACCAATATGCCCTTCTGGACCTATATGCTGGGCTCCGCTGTAGGGATCATTCCGGGGACGCTGGTGTTCATCAACATTGGCGACAAATCGCTGGATGTTTCCTCGCCGGCGTTATGGCTCTCCTTAGGATTGCTGGTAGGTTTGCTGCTGGTAACAACCCTGCTGGGGAAGCGGCTGTTTCCGGAAACTCTATCGAAAAACGGGGAGGATTTACAAAATGGAACAAAAAAAACAAACGCGTAAGGGCAAGGCGAAGTGGTATGTGCTGGGGGTGCTGATCCTCCTGTGCATTCTGTATTTTGCAGTCCCCTCGGTCAATGCCTATGTGAACGAGATTGCCGCCGTGCTGGGCTCCGCCAATGTGGATACGGTGATCGAATTCATCCGCTCCTATGGCCCCTATGCCATGGTGTTCTCCTTTGCGCTGATGATGTTCCAGTCCATGATCGCGCCGCTGCCGGCCTTCCTCATCACCTTCGCCAATGCAGCCATCTTCGGCTGGTGGCAGGGAGCGATCCTCTCCTGGACGAGCTCTATGGCGGGCGCAGTGCTCTGCTTCTATATTGCCCGGGCCCTGGGCCGGGATACGGTGGAAAAATATGCGGGCAAGGGCGTTCTGGCCAGCGTGGAGGGCTATTTTAAAAAATATGGCAGCAAAACCATCCTGATTTGCCGCCTCCTTCCCTTCGTATCCTTCGATGCGGTGAGCTACTTTGCCGGCCTTACCCCCATTAAATTCTGGCCCTTCTTCCTGGCTACGGGCATTGGGCAGCTTCCCGCTACCGTAATTTATTCCTATGTAGGCGGCATGCTCACAGGCGGCGTTCAGTATTTCGTTACGGCGCTTCTGTGCATCTTCTCCCTGGGTATCCTGGCCATGATCATCAAGCGCATCTACGCAGAGCGCCAGGAGAAAAAAGCCCAGGCTGCCACTACGGAGGAACAGAATGGATAAATCCGGCCTTTTCGGCATGGGGGTGCAGCAGGGGGTATCCTTCAGCCGCCCCTTTATGCGGGCCCCGGCCAGGGAAGCGGTTTTCTGGCCGGGCTGCGCCCTGATGGGGCTGGATGGCGCCATTTTGGAAAGGACCCTTATGGTTCTCCGGCGGGCAGAGCCGGATATGGGTCTTTGCAGCTGCTGCTGCGGCCAGCCCAGCCGCTATTTATTCCCGGAAAAATATGAAGCCCGCCGGGCTTCCCTTATCCGCTTCTTAAAATCCAAGGGTATAAAACGGGTTTATACGGCCTGCCCCAACTGCGCCCTGCAGCTGCGGGAGCTGGATGCGGCCCAGGTGCTGCCCATCTGGTCCATTTTGGATGCAAACCTTCGCCCGGAGGATGTGGAACGGCAGGCTGGGCAGGCCTGCTTCCTCCACGACCCTTGCCCTATGCGGCAGGATGGGGCGGAGCAGGCTGCCGTCCGCTCCCTGCTGAAGAAGGCGGGGGTTTCCGCCGGGCTGCCGGAGCATTCCGGCCCCAATACCCGCTGCTGCGGCAATTTCCATATGTTGCGGGCAACGGACCCGGAAAAAAGCGAGAAGATGCGCCGGAACCGGCTGGCAGAATTTCCGGCAGACAAGCCTATCGCAAGCTATTGCGAGGGTTGCCTGGATGCTTTCCGCAGCGCGGGGCGGGAAACCATCCATCTGCTGGAGCTCCTTTTCGGGAAAAGCGCCCAGCGGGGCTGGGGCAACCGGCTGGCTTTTACAGGAAAGGCAGGGAAGCGCTGATGCTGGATACCCACGGACGAAAATATGTGAACCGGCTCTTTTCCCGCTTGGCAAAAGGGCTGCTACAGGCCGGCCTGTCCCCAAACCAGGTGACGGCCGCTGCCTTTCTTTTGGGCATAGGAAGCATGGTGCTTCTCTATCTGCAGCATACGGTTTTTGCCGTGGCCGCCCTTTGGCTTTCCGGCCTGCTGGATGCGGTGGACGGGGAAATGGCACGGCAATCCGGTAAAAGCAGCATGCTGGGCGCGCAGCTGGACATCGTGAGCGACCGGGTGGTGGAGCTGGGCATCGTGTGGGCCCTGGCCCTGCGGCGGCCGGATTGCCTGCTGCCCCTGCTGGGCCTGGTCAGCGCCATCCTGCTTTCCATGACCGTGTTCCTGACCACGGGAATGCTGGCAAAAACTACGGGGAAGAAAAGCTTCTATTACCAGGCGGGGCTCATGGAGCGGACAGAGGGCTTCCTTATGTTTACGGCTATGATGGTGTTTGAACGCTATCTTGCCATCCTCACCTGGGTCTATGCGGGCCTGATCGCCTTCACCATCTGCCAGCGCCTGGCGGAATCCTTCCGCCTGCTGCGGCAGGAGAAATAGGCACAAACATCTTTGAAAGGAGAACCCGATGAAAAAAATTCTAAAACAAATGCCCTGCCTTTGCCTGGTGGCCGTGCTGGCCCTGGGCATCTTTGGGGGCTGCGCCGCCCAGGAAACGGCGGCGGATCTGGACTATTCGGATTGGGATGCGGTGCTCGCTGCTGCAGAGGGCACCACGGTTACCTTCTATGGCTGGGGCGGGAACGAACTGGTGAATAACTGGATCGACGATACCCTGACCCCTTACTGTGCGGAAAACTATGGCATCACCGTGGAGCGGGTGCCTATGGATATCGACATGATCCTCAACCGGCTGGCCGGGGATAAATCCGCCGGGAACGAGGAAGGCAGCATTGACCTGATCTGGATCAACGGCGAAAACTTTGCCACTGCCAAGGAAAACGGCCTGCTCTTCGGGCCTTTCTGCGAATACCTTCCCAACTACCAGGCCTATGTGGACGCCGAGGGGGAAGAGGCTACGATGGACTTCGGCACCCCCATCGAGGGCTATGAAGCCCCCTATGCAAAGGCCCAGCTGGTACTGATCCATGATTCGGCCATTGTGCCCGAACCGCCGGCCTCTGCGGAAGAGCTGCTGGCTTTCTGCCAGGAGAACCCCGGGAAATTTACTTATGAGGCGCCTCCGGGCTTTACGGGCAGCGCCTTTGTGCGGAATATCATCTATGAGATCTGCGGCTATGAAACCGTAGCCGCCCTGCCGGCGGATAGTACCAAGGAGGAAGTCCGGGAGGTAATTGCCCCGGCCATGGAATATCTAAGGGAGCTGAACCCCTACCTCTGGGAAGGCGGCGCTACTTTCCCGGCCACGGAAGCCCAGGTGGATTCCATGTTTATGGATGGGCAGCTGCT
The DNA here is from genome assembly GCA_944336625.1 of uncultured Clostridia bacterium. Taxonomy (GTDB): domain Bacteria; phylum Bacillota; class Clostridia; order Christensenellales; family CAG-138; genus Pelethousia. The sequence continues at coordinate 20,433 of CALVLF010000020.1, read as the reverse complement.
GTTTTCCATCAGCTATGATCCCTATCATGTATCCTCTATGATCAGCAATGGCCAATATACGGATACCTGCAAGGCTTTCATCTTTGACAAGGGAACCATCGGCAATACCAATTATGTGGCTATCGCCTATAATTCCGTCAATATTCCCGGCGCTCTCTGCCTGGCGGATGCCATCCTTTCCGTCCCCATGCAGGCCACAAAGATGGAGCCTACGGTTTGGGGTGCCTTGCCCGTATTGGATATGAATAAGCTGAGCGAGGAGGAGCTGGCGGAGTTCGCCGCCATCGACGTAGGCGTTGGCTCCCTTTCCCAGGAGGAGCTCCTCAGTCACCGGCTTCCGGAGCTGCCCGCCTACCTGGTGCCAGTGATCGAGGAGATCTGGCTGGAAGAAGTCCCCGGGAAATGAGGCGCTTCCTGCCCTATGGCCTGCTGCTGCCGGTGCTGCTTATGGTAGGGCTGCTGGTTTTCAGCCTGCTGGATGGGCTGCTCCAAAGCCTGGGCTACTTTCCGGCAGCGGGCCTGAATAATTTTACATTGTCCTATTATAAGGCCGTGCTGGGCGATTCTACCCTGCACGGCTCCTTGGCGTACAGCCTGTATTTAGCCCTGGTATCCGCCCTGCTCTCCACCCTGGGAGGCATTGGCCTAAGCGCGCTGCTGCTCCGCTGTAAAAAGCCGGATTCTTGGCTTTTCCGCCTGCCCATTGCCATGCCCCATGCGGTCGTCGCCTTTTTTGCGATTATCCTTCTCTCCCAGACGGGGCTCTTTTCCCGCCTGGCCGCTGCGCTTATGGGGATGGAGGAGCCGGGGGCGTTTCCCCTGCTGGTGCAGGATAAGGCTGGCTTTGGCGTGATCTTCGCCTATGTTTTCAAGCAGATCCCCTATGTGATGAGCGTGGTAATCCTTCTGATGCGGCGGGTATCCGGCACCTATACGGAGGCGGCCCGTACGCTGGGGGCCAGCCCCCGGCGGGCCTTTTTCTCCGTAACGCTCCCCCTGTGCATGCCGGCGGTTTCCACGGCCTTTATCATTATTTTTGCCTATGCCTTTGGGGCATATGAGCTGCCCTTTCTCCTGGGGGCTACCCTGCCCCGGGCGCTGCCGGTGCAGGCCAATATGGAATTTCTTTCCCCGGATCTGCGGCATCGCCCCTATGCCATGGTATATAATAGCCTTATGCTGCTTTTCGGCGTGCTGTTCATCGCCCTGTATCTGGCAGCTTTCAAAAAGCTCACTGGCGACAATAAGGCGGTGAAATCATGAAAAAGCTTCTGCTGTTCCTCTGCGGCCTCTGCATCCTGCTGCCCCTGGGGATGCTAGTTTTATACGCCTTTGCGGGCCGGTGGCCCTGGCCCGCGCTTTTCCCGGAAAGCTTTTCTGCTGCACGCCTTTATGATACATTGGACGGGAGCACCTTATCGGTATTGCTCCGGAGTATTGGCAGCTCTTTTCTAAGCGCACTTCTCTCTACCCTGGTAGCTGCCCCTGCGGCCCGGGCCATCGCCTGCTACCATTTCCCGGGAAAACGTATCATCCGGGCCCTGTTGCTGGCCCCGGTGCTTCTGCCCTCCACGGCCTATTTCGTAGGATTGCAAACCCTCTTTACCCGGCTGGGGATCATCGATACCACCCTGGCGGTCATACTTTCCCATGCTATTGTAATCCTGCCCTATGGGGTCTGGACTCTGACGGACGTGATGAACAGCGTGGGGCTGGGTCTGGAGGAGCAGGCCAGAAGCCTGGGCGCCTCGCCCTTTTCCGCCCTTGCTACCGTTACCCTGCCCCTGCTCCTGCCGGCCCTCGTCTCCGTAACGGCCCTGGGGTTTGTCATATCCTTTGGCCAGTATTTTCTTACGCTCATGATTGGGGGCGGCCGGGTGCGCACCTTCGCCATGTTGGCAGTGCCTTATATCCAGGGAGGGGACCGGCAGCTTTCCGCCCTGTATTCCCTGATATTTGTAGGGATCTCGGCGGGAATTTACAGCCTGTTTGGGGGCATCATGGCCCGGCATTATAAGGATGCGGCCGCCATTGGGAAAGGAGCCATGTGAGTATGCTGGAATTGCGAAATCTAATCCTGGCCTACGGGAAGCAGATCGTGCTGCAGGCGCTGGATGTTTCCATAGAAGATAGGGAGTTTTTCTCCCTTCTGGGCAGGTCGGGCTGCGGCAAAACCACCCTCATCAAAGCCATTGCCGGCCTGCATCCCCTGGCTGGGGGTAGCATCCTTCTAAATGGGAAGGATACGGCGGGCCTGCCGCCGGAAAAGCGGAATACAGCCGTGCTCTTCCAGGATATCCGGCTCTTTCCCCACCTGAGCGTAGAGGATAACGTGGCCTATGGCCTCCGGATGCAGGGTATGCCCCGCAAGGAGCGGCGCCGGAAAGCGGGGGGGATGCTGGAGGCGGTAGGCTTATCGGGTATGGAAAAGCGGCCGGTGGACGCCCTTTCCGGCGGGCAGCAGCAGCGGGTGGCCCTGGCCAGAGCCCTGATCCTTCGTCCGGCAATCCTGCTGCTGGATGAGCCCTTTTCCAGCCTGGATATGGATCTGCGGCGGGCCATGCGGGATCTGCTCAAGGGCTTGCATACAAATCTGGGCCTTACGACGCTTCTGGTTACCCATGATATTGGCGAGGCCATGCTCCTTTCTGACCGGATCGCGATTTTGGATACGGAACGGCTGGTCTGCTGCGATACGCCCGGAGCCCTTCTAAATAAACCGGAAGCCGCTCCCTACCTGGAGGCCTGGCGAAAGGACCTGGAGGATCAGCAGCGGCTTTTATAGATTTGTCTCCGGCCTATGAAAACAAAGGCCCGGCATTGGCCAAGCCTTTCGCGTTTACAGGAGGTCAGAGGGGGTTAATGCCCCCGGGGAATGGCTGCGAGGCGGCCTTTTTCCTTTTTCAGGTCCGCATAAAGCAGGTTCCCAAAGACGAAGGCCAGGGGGAGGAGCAGAATGAAGATGGCTTTTCCCAGGAAATACCGGCAGAGTATGGTAGCGATGATGCCGCCTGCCACGAATACCCCCAGCATGCCAAGGTGGGAAAGCAGGCGATGTACGTACTGCCTTTCGCCCCGGTGCCGCAGGATTTTACAAAAGGCGATGCCGGTCTGCCGCAGATGATTGGTGCAGAATGTGGTGGCCATGGGGATGCTCTGGGCCTGGCGAAAGGTATTATACTGCATGGAACAGATGAAGTTAATCGCTACCTGGGAAATTTGATAGGGAGCGCTTTCCGGCAGCAGCCCCAGGCATATCACCGCCAGCATCTCCAGGAATACCAGCAGGGTATCCCAGCGGATCAGGTGAAAGCGCTTGATCTGGGAACCCAGGGATTCGGAGATGACCGCCCCCAGGAAATAGGCGCTCATGGGAATGAGGTAATAGAGGGCATGGGACCATTCCCCATTGCCCAGGGCCATGGCGCACAGGACGAAATTCGCCGTCTGGGCATTGCAGAAAATGCCGCCCCGAATGGAATAGGTAAAGGCGCCATAAAAGCCCGCAACGCCCATCAATACCAGGAATACCCAGGATTTTTCGCATTCCAGATAAAGGGAAGCCCCTTCGCTTTGCAAGTTTTTTTCCATTAGATTCCACCTGTTTTCCCGAAAAATGCTTTGCCTGCATCATTATACTACCGGCCCCGAGGCCGGGCAATCCTTTTTTCCGGCGGGCAGCGGGGCTTCCTTCTGCCGCCTTGCAGGAGCGGGATGGATACTTTATAATAAACGGATAAACAACGCGCTTCAAAACCACAGATGGGCCCGCCGCAATGGACCCAACGAGTATTTTCATATCATTTTTAAAAGAATGCATGCAGCTTAACAGGAGGTATGTGAATGACGGGGATGATGCAGGTGGCCGTGATGACCGGCATTGGGGAAATGGACTATATCCAGCGGCCTATTCCTACCCCGAGGGCGGATGAGGTTCTGGTCCGGTTGGAGTATGTGGGGATCTGCGGCAGCGATATGCACTATTATGAAACGGGCCGCATCGGCGATTATACCGTGCAGCCTCCCTTCGTATTGGGCCATGAGCCCGGCGGTGTGGTGGTGGAGGTAGGAGAAAAGGTACGCCACCTTGCCGTGGGAGACCGGGTGGCACTGGAGCCGGGAAAGACCTGCGGCCACTGCCATTTTTGCCGGACGGGACGGTATAACCTTTGTCCGGAGGTGGTTTTTTTCGCCACCCCGCCGGTGGATGGGGTTTTTCAGGAGTATGTTGCCCATCCGGCAGACCTGTGCTTCAAGCTGCCAGATAACGTTTCTACCCTGGAAGGCGCCTTGATCGAGCCCCTGGCCGTAGGCTTTCATGCCGCGAACCAGGGGGGCGCCCATGCTGGGCAGACTGCCGTGGTGATGGGGGCTGGGTGCATCGGCCTTATGTCCATGATGGCGCTGAAGGCTATGGGCGTATCCCGGGTCTATATGGTGGATATGATGGAAAATCGCCTGGCAAAGGCCTTGGAACTGGGGGCGGATGGTGTGATCAATAGCGACAAAGAAGAGGGGGTTCAGGCCCTTTATGCTCGAAAAGAAGGCCAGGGCTGCGATCTGGTGATCGAGACTTCCGGGGCGGAGTCCGCTGCCCGCCAGGCCATCCATATGATCCAAAAGGGCGGAACGATTGTGCTGGTTGGCTATTCCAAAACCGGGGAGATGTGCCTCCCTATGAGCTTGGCCTTGGATAAGGAGCTGACCTTTAAAACCGTATTCCGCTACCGCCATATCTATCCCATGGCCATTGATGCCGTGGCTGCAGGCCGGGTAAATCTGAAGGGCGTTGTAACCCATATTTTCCCCTTTCGAGATATGCAGACGGCCATGGACAGGAGCATTACGGATAAGCAGAATATCGTTAAAGCCGTGGTGCAGATCTCGCAATAAGCGCTTAGCCAGGGAAGAATTTTCCAGGAATACCCGCCTGTGCGGAGTAAGTATAGCCGGCGCGATATAAAAGTTTTGAAAAAAACTGCCTGAAGGCAGGGCGGAGAACTGGATGGCTATCGGCCTCTTGCAGCCCCAAATATTTTGTACGGGCTATACTGGATTCCTTCCGCATGGAAGTGGCGGCCGAGGGAAGCAATATCCGCACTACTCTTATCTATTCCGGCGCTGTTAAGACGGAGCTGCTGCATGCCTCGCTCCTTCTGAGAAAAAGGCCATGGTGGAGCGGTTTTATGCAGATGCGGCCTGGAACCGGAGGCCATTGCGAATGCCGTCCTATATATTCCGTTTGGGCAGGGATGCTCTGTTGATCGGGCACCGCCGTTGCTGTAGAAGGCGGGTTGACGGAAGCCGGCGGGGTGGCGTGCGCTGCGCCTGCTCCCGGGATGTTCTCCGCAGCCCTGCTACAGGCTGTTAGGCTTAAGCTCAGAAGCAGAGCCGCCAGCAGAAAGGTTCGCATGGATCTTTACCTCCTATGTGGCAAAATAGAGAGCTTCTGTATAAAGAACAGGGCCTGAAACCGGCCCTGTTCTTGCTGCGCTTTTAAGCGCATTAGTCGTGTACTTTCAGCTGGTGGAGCATCTGGACGAATTTGGGGTCGCTATGGTCTACGATTTCGCTGTGGCCCAGGTCCAGTTTGGCGATTTCGGCCATATCCTCGGGGCTGAGCTGGAAATCCCAGATGTCCAAATTCTGCTCCATGCGCTCCTTGTGGACGGACTTGGGGATGACCACCACGCCCCGCTGCACGTTCCACCGCAGAGCCACCTGCGCGGCGCTCTTGCCATATTTCTGTCCGATGGCGGTCAGAACGGGGTGGGCGAAGATGCCGTGCTTGCCCTCGGCAAAGGGGCCCCAGGCTTCGGGGACGACGCCGTATTCCCGCATGAGGGCCAGGGCGTTTTCCTGCTGGAAGAAGGGATGGAGCTCCACCTGGTTCACAGCGGGCAGGATTTCCACCGTCTCGCAAATATCCGCCAGAACGTGGGGATAACAGTTGCAAACGCCGATGGCCCGCAGCTTACCAGCCTTATAGGCTTCCTCCATGGCCCGCCAGGCGCCGATATAATCCCCCATGGGCTGATGCACCAGATACAGGTCGATATAATCCACCCCCAGCTTGGCCATGGAGGTTTGGATGGCGGACTTTGCTGCCGCATAGCTGGCATCCTGCACCCAAAGCTTGGTGGTGATGAATAGTTCCTCCCGGGGGACGCCGCTCTTGGCAATGGCCTTGCCTACGGCCTCTTCGTTCATATAGGCAGCAGCGGTATCGATAAGACGGTAACCACAGGCGATGGCATCCAGCACCGCCTGCTCGCACTGGGCGGGATCGGGCACCTGAAATACGCCGAAGCCCTCCAGGGGCATTTCTACGCCATTGTTCAGCTTAACGGTTTCGATTTTACGCATGATGGGTTCCTCCTAATTTTATAGTTTTTATGATAAAGTAGGCATTTACGCCGCATTGCTCAGGGATGTATTTTTACGCTGTTGAGCTGCCTTGCGGTGCAGTAGAAGCGGTGGTCGATGATCTCGCTGTGGCCGATATCCAGGGCAGCAATTCGCGCCATTTCCTTTTTCGTTAGGGAAAAATCGAAAATATTAAGGTTTTCTGCCATTCGTTCCCGGTGGGCCGTTTTCGGAATGGTGGGTACGCCCCGCTGCAAGTGCCAGCGCAGGATGACCTGCGCTGCGGTCTTTCCATAAGCCTCGCCGATTTTTTCCAGGGTTCTGTGGTGAAAAATATCCTTCTGGGCCTCGGAAAAGGGGCCCCAGGCCTGGGGAGTGACGCCATAATCCGCCATGACCAGCAGGGCTTGCTGCTGCTGAAAAAAAGGGTGGATCTCTATCTGGTTTACCATGGGACGGATCTCCTGGTTCATGCACAGATCCACCAGCCGCTCCGGCGTGAAGTTGCTCACCCCGATGGCCCGCACAGCGCCTTCCTTATATAGCCGTTCCAGGGCCCGCCAGGCGCCATAATAATCCCCAAAGGGCTGGTGGATGAGATACAGGTCTATCTTCTCCAGCCCCAGCAAGGAAAGAGAGCGCTCGAAGGCACGCAGGGCGGCCTCATACCCGGCATCCTGCACCCATAGCTTGGTGGTGATGCACCACTCCGCCCGGGGCAGGCCGGAATTCCGCAGGGCAGCCCCCACGGCAGCTTCATTCCCATAGGCCGCAGCAGTATCGATGAGCCGGTAACCGGCTTCCAGGGCCTCCTCTACGCATTGCTGGCACTGGGCAGCGTCTTGCATTTGAAAGGTACCATAGCCGATCATGGGCAGCTGTAAGCCGTTGCCGAGGGTTTTATACTGCATAGTGCCGGGCCTCCAAAGGTTAGTCGCTTTCCTCTTTTCATGAATATTGTAAGCTGTTTTTCATTGGAAGTACACTGCTGATTGGGCAGAGCACTATAATCTAAACGCATACTGCGCCTTGCCTGGAGCCGGTTATGCTGTTACAATAAAATGAGAGGTGCGGGTATATGTTTGAATTGTATCAGCTGGAACAGCTCCTGGCTGTGGCGGAATGCGGCACCCTTTCCGGCGCGGCAGAGCGGCTTCACCTATCCCAGCCGGCTTTGAGCCGCTCTATGCAGCGGCTGGAAGCGGAGCTGCAGGTTTCTCTGTTCCTCCGGCAGAAGAATAAGATCTCCCTCAATGAAAACGGAGCGCTGGCGGTAGATTATGCCCGGAAGGTCATGAGCCAGGCCCAGGACATGGTTAGCCGCATCCAGGCATTCGACCGGAGTCAGCGGACTATACTGGTGGGTTCCTGCGCCCCGGCGCCCCTGTGGGAAATCCCGCCCCTTTTATCCGACCTGTATCCGGATAGGACCATTTCCTCGGAAACGCGGGAAAATGAGGTGCTGCTCCAGGGCCTGCGGGAGGGGATCTATCAGCTGATCATTCTGCCCTTCGCCCTGGAGGAAGAAGGGCTCCTGTGCGAAAAGTATGAGGAGGAGCATCTGTATTTCTCCCTGCCGCCGGCCCATCCCCTGTCCGGAAGCAAGGGACTGTATCTGCGGGAACTGAATGGCGAGGTGATGCTCCTGCGGACCCGCCTGGGCTTCTGGAACGGCATTACCAGCGAAAAAATGCAGGATACCCGCTTTCTTGTGCAGGAAGATGCCGCTTTTACGGAATTGGCAAAATCTTCCGCGCTGCCCTGCTTTACTACGGATCTGGCCATCCGCCGGGAGGGGCATATCCCTAACCGCATCGAGGTTCCCGTTCTGGATGCGGAGGCGAACGTTACTTATTATTGCTTGTGCCGCAGGGCTGCGCAAAAGGATCTGCAGGGATTTTTCCGGTGGCTTCAGGGGAGGGGCGGAGAATAAAGCGCAAAGCGGCGCAACAAGCACCGCCTTCCTTTTGTAGAGCGGGATGGGGATGATTTCCCGGGATTTTCCATGTTCCGCAGTATATGCTGCTTTGCCTATGCTGCTTTTGGCGACGGGCTTTTTTTGCGAAAGTAATCATGAAAAATATAGCGCGATATCATGCAGAAAACCGTTTTCCATTTTCCTGGCGGCAGTGTTAGAATAAGGGCGGCCTAAGGGATGGGTATTTTTTTCGCTCGCAGGGGCTAAATCTGCATGAAAAAGAAAGGAAAACTATGAAGCGAGAATTCCTGCTGGAAATGGGCGTAATTACGGGGGCAACGGCCATCGTTGGGGCTGCCGTATTCTTCTTCCTGATGCCCAGCCATCTTTCTATAGGGAGCGTATCGGGCCTGGCGATCGTCCTGCATCAGTATGTCCCTTTTTCCGTTTCTACCATCACTATGGTAATCAACGTATTCCTGATCCTTCTGGGTTTTCTGTTCATAGGCAAGGAATTCAGCGGAAAAACCGTATATACCTCCATTCTGCTGCCAACGGTTCTAGCGGTTTTGGAGCGGATTTTCCCCAATATCAGCTCCATGACCGGGGATCAGACCCTGGACGCGGTCTGCTATGTGCTGGTTGCCAGCTTGGGCATGGCTCTGCTTTTCAACCGGAATGCCTCTTCCGGCGGCCTGGATATCGTAGCGAAACTGTTGAATAAATACCTGCATATTGATATCGGTAAGGCCGTGTTTTTAGCCGGGATCTGCGCTGCCCTTTCCTCGGCTTTGGTTTATGATAAAAAGACGGTGATCCTCAGCCTGATCGGCACCTATCTGAACGGGGTTGTGGTGGATTACTTTGTATTCGGCTCCAATGCTAAGAAGCGGGTTTGTATTATCTCCAATAAAGAAGAGGAAATCCGCCGCCATCTTATCCACAATATCCATGGAGGCGCCACCATATACAATATCCAGGGCGCCTACGACCTGCAGCCACGGCGGGAGATCATCGCCATTGTGGATAAGCATGAATATGCCCAGCTGATCCGCTATGTGGAACAAGTGGATCCAGATGCTTTTATTACGGTCTGCCCCATCAATGAACTGATCTTTAAGCCAAAGACCAAAACCGTATCCAGAAACCAGGATTCCCCAGCCCCGCAAAACGGGAAAGAATAAAAGGGGGCAGAAAAGCAAACATAAAAAAGGAAGCCCGCGGCTTCCTTTTTTATGTTTGCACAGTGCCATTCCCTTCCCAAGCTAGGCTGCGGAAGGAGCAGGGCCAATTTTCAGGGCTTAGATCTTCATGCACACGTCCCAGGCCCGCCAGATCACCGTCCGCAGGTTGCCAACGGACTTGGCGTCTCCTACAATGTGCACTTTACCAGATGCGGGAGAGAGGGGGTTGGGTGCATAACCTACGGAAAGGATCACGGAATCGCAGGGGATATCCACGGCCTTGCCATCCTTATCCTGAATGGCAACCCCATCCTTGCGGATCTCCAGCACGGAAGCCCCCAGGTAAACCGGCGTCCCTTTCCAGGCCAGCATCTCCCGCAGGAAGGAAGAATTGGCCAGGCAGACCCCCTTGGCGGCAATGAGGTCGTTTTTCATTTCTACAACTACAGGCTTTTTGCCCTGGAGAAGCAGATCATAGGCGATTTCACAGCCCGTCAGGCCCCCGCCGATGATGACTACCTTTTCGCCTACTTTCCGGCCGCCCAGGAACTCCGTGGCTTCAATACCATGCTCCAGGCCCGGAATGGGAGGCTTTTTGGGGACTGCACCAGTAGCAACGATGATGGCGTCCGCCTGAAGCGTGGCGGCGTCCTTTATCTCCGTATGCAGCTGCACATCGATGCCCGCCTTTTCCACGGCCCGGCGATACCATTGGATGAGCTCCCGGTCCTTCTCCTTATAAGACGGGGCTGCTGCCTGGATGAATACGCCGCCCAGCTGGCCGCTCTTTTCATAAAGGGTCACCTGGTGCCCCCGCGCTGCCAGCACCAGGGCAGATTCCATGCCGCCGATGCCCCCGCCGATAACAGCTACCTTTTTCGGGCTGGCGGCCTTTTCTAGCTTATATTTTCGGCTCTGCATGGTTTCTGGGTTGAGGGCGCAGCGGGCCATATGCAGCGCATCCATCAGATCCTGGTCATTGGCAACGCCTTCGTAATGGGCCATGGTAAAGCAGGCATTATGGCAGCAGATGCAGGGTTTTATATCCTCTTCCCGGTCCTCCATGAGCTTGGTGACCCACTGCGGATCCGTAAGGAATTGCCGGGCAACGCCCATGGCATCCAGCTTGCCTGCAGCAATGGCTGCGGCCCCATCCGCCGGCCGCATTCGCCCTGCGCAGACCAGGGGGATATCCACAGAATCCTTCAGGGCCGTTACATAGTCCAGGTTGCAGTTGAAGGGCATATAAGCCGGGGGATGGGCCCAGTACCAGGCGTCATAGGTGCCGTTGTCGCAGTTGAGCATATCATACCCCGCATCCTGGAGGAACTTGGCCGCCTCCCTGGATTCCTCCATATCCCGGCCTGCTTCCACATAGTCTTCCTCGCCAGGCAGGGCGCCCTGCCGGAAGCCTTTGGTTTTGGATACGACGGAATAGCGGAGGGAAACGGGAAAATCCGCCCCGCACGCCTTTTTGATGGCCTGAACGATCTCTGCTGCAAAGCGATAGCGGTTTTCCAGGGAACCGCCGTAGGCATCGGTGCGCTGGTTGGTATACTTCAGGGCGAACTGATCCAGAGTATAGCCCTCGTGTACCGCATGTATCTCAATGCCATCCACGCCAGCTTCCATGCACAGCCGGGCGGTTTTGGCGAAGGCTTCTACGATCTCATGGATCTCCTCCACCGTAAAGGGCCGGGAGTAGACCCCATCCGCCCAGCGGTTGGGCGTGGCGGAGGCGGAAGCCAGGATGAAATCCATGTCAAAAATGGGCTTGCCCAGGAAGCCCAGGACCTTATTCTTAGCCATCTTCACCATGATGTCGTTGACGGCCATGGCGCGGCCAAAGCCAGCGGTGAGCTGGATGAAAAGCTTGGCACCGGTTTTATGGAATTCCTCCATGTAGGATTTAAGGGCCGTGAACTTCCCCTTATTCTGATACAGCCAGCGGCCGCCCATGGGATCCCGGATGGGGGCGATGCCAGGCAGAATCAAGCCTACGTTATTCTTAGCCCGCTCCAGCAGGAAATTAGCCGCCTCCTTATCAAAATGGTTGGGCTCCATCCAGCCGAAGATGGATGTTCCGCCCATGGAGCACATGACGATACGGTTTTTGATCTCTACCTTCCCGATCTTCCAGGGGGTAAATAGGGGTTCATATTCTTTTTTCATATGGATTCGCTCCCTGTTTTATATTTATTCCGCAGTAACGGTGCCGTCTTCCGATACGGTAATGGTCATGCCGTCCTTGACATAATTCAGAAAATCCTCTCCCAAACAATCCACCACCGGCATCTTGGCATCGGTCCAGTTGGCAGCCAGGATGGCGCCGGAGGCTGCCAGGGAATCGATGGGCTTGGAAAACAGCATGCAGGCGGGCTGCTTGCCCATGGCGCAGGCCGTGTAAAGAACCATGCCCCCCGTGGTGGAGCCGATGGTCTCCGGCAGGCAAAGCGCCTTGCCCAGCATGGGCTTTTTATAAAGATCCGGGTTGTTCTGATCTCCGCATTTGACCTGCTTATCCCCAAACATCAGGGCCATCTGATAGCTGGCCAGGGTATTGAGCCCGCTGTGGGAAACCAGGGCTTCCGCCTGAGCGGCGCCGGGGGTGATCACCCGGCCCTTGAAGGTTTTGCGCATATCATCTGCCCTCCTTTGTGATTTTTGACAGGATCTCATCCTCGGTATAGAACCGGGCGCTGGTATAAGTGCGCAGCTTATTGGAGGAGGTGATCACCGGCATCTTCTTGGAAAGGGGATTATTCATATACATCAGCGGGCATATATCGCTGAGGATGACCCCTGTTGCCTCTAAGCGGCGGGCATATTCCGTCTTTTGGAAAGCCTGGATGACCCCCGGCGCCGCCGTAAATACGGTGGGGATGCATACCTTTCGGTTTCCTGCGGCCTTTAGGCCCTCCTCCACCCGAACCGTCCAGTCCTGCAGCTGCTGCAGGGTCATATGGGGGCAGCCTACAAAGCAGAGCTTGGGCTTGGCATCCATATCCTTCCAGATGCAGGGATAGCCGCTGCGGACCCGCTCCAGCTCCGCGTCATCCACAATATAGACCGGTGCATCCGGCCGGATGAGCGCATCGCCTTGCTCCGCTGCCTCCGGGGTCAGGTTTTCAATATGGTAAAGGCCCACGGAGCCATTGGAAGCACAGGCCGCGCCGAAGTCCTTCAGATAGGCGCAGGCCCGGTCATCCAGCTCTTTGCCCAGCCAGCGATCCAACCCCTTCACATAGGGGACCTTTTCCAGTACTTTCATGCCCACAGCCGAGCCCAGAAGCTGGGCTTCGGGCAGCTTTTCCGTGCGGATTTCCACGATCCAGTCCGCCATGCGGCCATCGTCGGTAAGCAGGCCGAATTCCGGCACAAAGCCGGCGATGGAGCCCATGATTTCAATGATGCCGGAATTCCGGTTGCAGCGCGCCCCTAAAACGCTGTTGGCATAAACCACCGCCGAGGACTCCGCCCAGGAGAGGATCTCTCCCCGCTGGGGTACATTGCCCGCCTCTGGCAGATAGCAGGCGCAGGTAAAAGCCTGGTCGTTCATGAGCCCCAGGGCCTTGAGCTGGCCCTCATAGCGAGCCTGCTGGCTGTACATGAATTTAAAAACCAGGTTCTGCAAAGGGGAGGCGGGGATATTCTTATCCAGGGGCCGGGGGTCCGCCGAAAAGGGTTGCTTGCTCACCGCTCCCGCCTGCAGAAGGGCATCATATAGGGCATACACGGGCTTCATTACGCCAATGCCAAAGCTGATCACCGTATGCCCATATTTGCTGGTGATGGGGACCATCCGCTCCGCGCCGAAGGCTTCGCCGTACATGACCAGGGTCTTGACCACCTTTGCCATGGTTTCGCCCTGGGCGCCATCCAGCAAAGCCTGCTGCTCATTCGTCAGGATCATGACAACATCTCCTTTATCTTTTTGTTGGATGTATGATGGAAAAATACCAATATATTATTATACTACTATAAATTGCCAGCAAGCAAAAGGGGGAAGCCATACGTTTCCCTATGCCCCGCCGTCAAACATAGATGTTTTCAAAAATGACAAGGAAAAACCTTACTTCCCTGCCAGGCGTTTGTTATAATAAAATCAGGATGCACTTGGACCTTAAGGGTAATGACGCCGCTGGCGCCAGAGAACAATCAATATAAAGGAGAAGGAGATTTATGGCAAATCGTATCGTACTCAACACCATTTCCTACCACGGCAAAGGCGCCATTGAAAACATCGTTCCCGAGCTTACCGCCCGGGGCTATACCAAGGCTTTCGTCTGTACCGATCCGGACCTGATCAAGTTCGGCGTAGTAAAAAAGGTTACCGACCTGCTGGATGCTGCGGGCTTCCCTTATGTTATCTACAGCGATATCAAAGCCAACCCTACCATTGAGAACGTACAGCATGGCGTTGCTGCCTTCCAGGCTTCCGGTGCGGACAGCATTATTACCATAGGCGGCGGCTCCAGCATGGATACGGCGAAAGCCATCGGCATCATCGTAAACAATCCGGAATTTGCCGACGTGCGGAGCCTGGAAGGCGTAGCTCCCACCAAGAAGCACGCCGTCTTTACCATTGCCGTTCCCACCACGGCGGGCACCGCCGCAGAGGTTACCATCAACTACGTGATTACCGACGTAGAAAAGCGCCGCAAGTTCGTTTGCGTGGATACCAATGATATCCCCGAGGTAGCCGTGGTGGATCCGGATATGATGAGCTCTATGCCCAAAGGCCTTACCGCCGCTACCGGCATGGATGCCCTCACCCATGCCATTGAGGGCTATATTACCAAGGGCCATTGCGCCATTTCCGATATGTTCCACCTGGAAGCCATTCGCCTGATCAGCAAGCACCTACGGGGCGCCGTAGAGAATACGCCCGAAGGCAGGGAAGGCATGGCTCTGGGCCAGTATATCGCTGGCATGGGCTTCTCTAATGTAGGCCTGGGCGTCGTCCATTCCATGGCCCATGGCCTCAGCGCCCTGTATGATACGCCCCACGGGGTAGCCTGCGCCATCATCCTGCCTACGGGCCTTGCTTACAACAAAAATGCCGCTGGCCAGCGCTACCGGGCTATTGGCCAGGCCATGGGCGTTGCAGGCATCGACGCCATGGATGAGGCCGAGGCTGTCGAGGCCACGATTGCTGCCGTGAAGCAGCTGAGCGCGGATGTAGGCATCCCGGCCAACCTCCATGGGATCTTGAAGGAAGAGGATATCCAGTTCCTGGCGGAATCTGCCTATGCCGACGCCTGCTGCCCCGGCAACCCCCAGGATACCAGCGTAGAAGAGATCGCCGCCCTTTACCGCAGCCTTTTGTAAACCGCAAAAGGCCAAGGGGGCATCCTTTCCCCTTTGCTGTATCCACAGGCGGCAGGCCGAAAGCCTGCCGCTTTTTTATGACTTTATGACGGCAGCAAAGCTGGCAATGGCCTCAGGCTTCCCTGCATGGAGAGGAAAAAAGTCCTTGCCGGTCAGCTTCTGCGCCAATTTTAGGGCGCTCGCCTTTTTGTAGCGCGGGCTGAGAGGGCAAGGCTATATGGCTAATTATATCTGCGTGAGTTTTACACGAAAGGAAATAGTCCGGGGGGTGGGGATGGCATCGAACTGCACCAGGTACGCCCCCCGGCTGCGGTCGATATCCAGAATTGTTCCCGGGCCAAGATGTGCGTGCTGGACCCGGGCGCCGGGGGGAAGCAAGCTTGCCTCCAGGTTTTCCGGCAGATATTTTTCGCTGTAGGCGATATATTCCCGGGCGTCTGCTATGAGGGGATCGCTGGGCTTACCGTCGAATTCCAGCAGCCCTTCCTCTATATCCAGCACGAAGCGGGAGGGATAGCGGGGGGAGCCGTCGAAATTCCGCCCTTCTGCGCCGGAAAGATACAGGCCCTTTTCTGCCCGGGTCAGGGCGACGAAGGCCAGCCGCCGCTCCTCCTCCATGCCGGGGAGGCTTTTCGTTTTCCGGGAAGGGAAGATCCCTTCGTTCATGCCGCAGAGAAATACATAGGGAAATTCCAGGCCCTTTGCTGCATGGACGGTCATGAGCTTCACTTTATCGGCGGCCTCCTCTCCATCCATATTGGTAAAGAGGGCCACATGGGCCAGATAGTGGAGGGCTCCAGCCTCCTCACCGCAGGTGGTTTCATATTCATGGATGGATTGCTTAAGCTCCGCCAGGTTATCCAGCCGCTCCTGACTTCCCTCGGTTCGCAGCAGAGCTTCGTAGCCGCTTTGGTTTAAAAGGCCGGCCAGCAGGTCGGATACGGGCCGGGCCTCATAGCCGGCGGAAAAGCTTTCGATCAGGCGGACGAACTGCCGTGCCCCCGTGCCCTTAAAGATATCCTCCTCCAGGGTCTGCTTCAGGGCGCTGTATAGGGTACAGCCCGCCTTTTGCGCATATTCCTCCAGAAAGGCCATGCGCCGCCGGCCCAGGTTCCGCCTGGGCAGGTTGGCGATCCGGCGGAAGGATAGGTCGTCCTGGGCGACGACCATGCGCAGGTAGCTGAGGGCGTCCTTGATTTCCGCCCGGCCAAAGAAGGGAACACCGCTATAGATATGATAAGGCAGCTTTTCCTTTAGCAAAGCCTCCTCCACGGGGCGGGTTACATAATGGGCCCGGTAAAGCAGGGCCATGTCCCGATATTCCACCCCCTGCCCATGCAGGGCCTGGATCTGGGAAACGATCCAGCGCCCTTCCGCCTCCGAATTTTTGGCAAAATGGAAGCGGGGCTTTGGCCCAGGGGGCAGGGCAGGGGCCAGATCCTTTTCAATGCGGCCCTTGTTCCTGCGGATGAGGGAATTGGCGGCTGCTAAAATTTGGGGGGAGGAGCGGTAGTTTTGCAGCAGGAAGATGGTCTTCGTCTCCGGGAACTGCTTGTGGAAATCCAGCAGGTATTTTACATTGGCCCCCCGCCAGGTGTAAATCGTCTGATCCGGGTCGCCTACGATAAACAGGTTTTTATGATAGGCGCAAAGGGCCTCCATCAGCTCGTACTGCAAGCCGTCGATATCCTGAAATTCGTCAATCATGATGTATTCCAGGCGTTTTTGCCATTTCAGGCGGATATCCTCCCTTTGGGAGAAAATATAGAGCGTAAACTTAATCAGATCATTATAGTCCAGGCCGAAGCATTTCTTTTCCTGGTATAGATAGCCGTAGAAGATGATATCGTCCTTTGCCGTAGCGCTTAAGTATTTTTCATGCAGGGCGTCCAGGGACATATCCAGCATATCCAGGTAATATTCCGGCTTTTTGAAGAGCTTCTGTATCTCGATCATATCCCGGGCGTCCGCAAAGGTCCTGTCCCGCAGGGTCAGGCCCCGCTCGTCGTAAATGATGCGGAGCATGGCGTCGATATCGCTGTTATCCAGAACGAGGAAGCTTTTCGGGTATTGGATGGCATAGCTATCCTCCTGCAAAACGGATACGCAGAACCCATGGAAGGTATTGATATAGCCCGTATCCTGATCCCCGATCAGGTTATGGATGCGCTGGCGCATCTCATTGGCAGCCTTATTGGTAAAGGTGACGCAGAGGATGTTTTCCGGCAGGATGCCCATTTCGTTTACCAGAAAGGCGAAGCGATGGGTCAATGTGCGGGTTTTGCCCGTGCCTGCCCCGGCGATGACGCGCACGAAGCCCTCCGTGCTGGTTACGGCGGCAAGCTGCGCATCGTTCAATTTCCATTCTTGCGTTTCCACCGCAAAGCCCCTTTCTAAAATGAAACCCCTTATTCCATATACCGCTTCAGATAAATGCCGGTTTTGCTGCCTTCGCAGCTGCAGATATCCGCCGGCGTGCCCCGGGCAACGATCCGGCCCCCTTGGGCCCCGCCTTCCGGCCCCTTCTCGATGATATAATCCGCATTGCGGATTATATCCAGATCGTGCTCGATTACGATCACCGTGGCGCCCTTATCGATCAGGCTTTTAAAAACCTGCAGCAGCGTCTCCACGTCCAGCGGGTGCAGGCCGATAGAGGGTTCGTCAAAGACAAATACCGTGTCTGCCTGCCCCTTTCCCATTTCGCTGGCCAGCTTGAGCCGCTGTGCCTCCCCGCCGGATAAGCTGGGGGTTTCCTCCCCCAGGGTTAAGTAGCCCAGGCCCAGCCCCTGGAGGACCTGCAGCTTTCGGCTTACGCCGGGAAGGTCGGCGCAGGCCTCCAGGGCTTCCTCTATGCTCAGGGCCATGAGCTCCGGCAGGGTATAGCCTGCTCCCCCTTTCTTCGGAACCCTTCGGACCAGGCTTGTCTCCCTGGAGTAGCGGGAGCCGCCGCAATCCGGGCAGGGGATATCCACATCCGGCAGGAACTGCACATCCAGGCTGATGGTTCCCGTCCCATCGCAGGTGGGGCAGCGCAGCTTGCCCGTATTATAGGAAAAATCTCCCGCCTTATATCCCTTGTCCTTCGCATCCGGCGTTTGGGCGTAGATCTTGCGCAGCTCGTCGTGCACATCCGCGTAGGTGGCTACGGTGGAGCGCACGTTGATGCCGATGGGCGTGGCGTCGATCAGCTTGACCTGCCCGATGCCGGCCGCCTCCAGGGCGCGGACGTGGGCGGGAAGCTTCCGGCCCTGCGTCAGGGCCTCCAGGCCGGGCACCAGGCTCTCCAGGATCAACGTGGTCTTGCCCGAGCCGGACACCCCGGTGACCGCGGTCAGCCTCCCCTTGGGAAAGTCGACCTCCAGGGGGCGGACGGTGTGGACGGCCCCCGTGGACAGGCGGATTTTCCCCTTTTGGAACATCTCCTCCCGCGAGGCCCTCTGGCGGAGGCTCTTCTGCCCCTCCCCGCCCAAAAAAGGGCCGATCTTCGAGGCGGGATCCTTCCGCAGCTTTTCCACGCTCCCCTGCGCGATCACCCGGCCGCCGGAAGCGCCCGCCCCCGGCCCCATCTCCACGAGGTGATCGGCCACCGAGAGGATCTGGGCGTCGTGGTCGACCAGCACCACCGAGTTGCCGTCGGCCACCAGGTCCCGCATCACCCCGACCAGGCCCACGATGTTGGCGGGATGCAGACCGATGGAGGGCTCGTCCAGCACGTACAGCACCCCCGTCGTGCGGTTGCGCACCGCCCGGGCCAGCTGCATCCGCTGCCGCTCCCCCGTAGACAAAGTGGAAGAGGCCCGGTCCAGGGTCAGATACCCCAGGCCCAGCTCCGTCAGCCGCCCGGCCGCGGTGCGGAAGGACTCGCAGATGCTCTCCGCCATGGGCCTCATTTCCGCCGGCAGGCTGTCCGGCACCCCGTCCACCCAGGCCGAGAGCTCCCGAAGGGTCATCCGGCAGGCCTCGTCCAGGGGGATCCCCCGCAGCCGTGGGGCCCGGGCGGCCGCGCTCAGCCGGCTCCCCCCGCACTCGGGGCAGTCCTCCTGCTTTAAGAACTTTTCCACCCGCTTCATGCCGCTCTCGTCCTTGACCTTGGCGAGGGCGTTTTCCACGGTGTAGACGGCGTTGTAGAAGGTGAAGTCCAGCTCGGTGGCCACGTCCGAATTTTTGGCCCGGTAGAGGATGTGCTTTTTTTCGGCCGGGCCGTGCAGCACGATCTCCTTTTCCCGCTCGCTCAGCTCCTTGAACGGAACGTCCGTACGCACCCCCATGGCCCGGCAGACGTCGGTCATCAGGGACCACATCAGGGAGTTCCAGGGCGCCACCGCCCCCTGGTCGATGGTCAGGCTGTCGTCCGGCACCAGGGTAGCCTCGTCCACCCGGCGCACCACGCCCGTCCCCCCGCAGGCCGGACAGGCCCCCTGGCTGTTGAAGGACAGCTCCTCGGCGGAGGGAGCAAAAAAGACCTCCCCGCAGACCGGGCAGGTCAGCGGCTGTCCGGCGGCCACGGCCAGGGTGGGCGGATGATAGTGGCCGTTGGGGCAGCGGTGGCTGGCCAGGCGGGAGAACATCAGCCTGAGGCTGTTCAAAAGCTCGGTCCCCGTGCCGAAGGTGCTGCGGATCCCCGGCACGCCCGGCCGCTGATGCAGGGCCAGGGCGGCCGGCACATACAGGATCTCGTCCACGTCGGCCTTGGCGGCCTGGGTCATCCGCCGCCGTGTGTAGGTGGAAAGGGACTCCAGATACCGCCGGGAACCCTCGGCATACAGCACCCCCAGCGCCAGCGAGGACTTTCCCGAGCCCGAGACCCCGGCAATGCCCACGATCTTGTTGAGCGGGATGTCGACGTCTATGTTTTTGAGATTGTGTACCCGCGCCCCGCGGACTTCGATGTGATCTTTCATGTTGTACCTCTGCGCGCCGGGCCGGGGACCTCCTTCCCTCCGCGCGTTTTTTCGGTTTTCCGGCCAAAGCTCAACGGGTCAAAAAACGACCCCTTTGGGAAAAAGGGATCGTTTTGAGTGCCTGCCCTTTTCGCCGGGATCAGTCCTCCGGCTTGTCCTCCAGGGTAAGGGGGTAGTCGCCCAGGTGCTTGACCTTGAAGCCGTTCTTTTTGTAGGTCTCGTAGTCGAAGGCCTCCAGCTCGTCGATGGCCAGCTTGTGGAACTCGTAGAAGTTGTGCCACCACTCGTAGCCCGAGCCAAGTTCGGCGTGCAGGTAGGCGTCGGCGATGTCGCAGCCCATTTTCGGCGCCACATAGAAGGCCCCCATGGCCAGCACGTTGACGCCGTTGCCGGTGATGGCGCGAAGGGCGGCGGGCACGCTTTCGACCACGCCCGCGTGAACGTGCGGGCACTTGCTGGCCGCGATGTGGATGCCCATGCCGGTGCCGCAGAACAGCAGGGCGCGCTCGAACTCGCCCTCCGAGATCATGCTGCCCACCCGAAGCCCCACGCGGTGGAACATCAGGTCGGTGTCATTGGGGTCGCTGTCCTTGCGCACGCCCATGTCCGTGATCTTCCAGCCCTTCTTTTCGAGGTGCTCCACCACGGCTTCTTTCAGCGGGAAGCCGGCAAAATCGGCGCCCACCACCAAAAACTTGTCTTTTACGGTTTTCATACAGATTCCTCCTTA
>CALVLF010000019.1 GCA_944336625.1 uncultured Clostridia bacterium | reverse complement strand
GCTGCCCCAGGGCACCCAGGTTACCGTCCTCCAGGAGGGGGACCCCTGGGTGAAGATCCGGGTGGAGGACCGGGAAGGCTACATGAAGCGCTGCTATATCACCTATGAAGCGGGCGTGATGCAGTCCCATCCTGCGGGGAATTACGTTTCCAGTACCGTCTACCTTTATGCGGAGCCCTCCACCAAGTCCGAGCGCCTGTATAAAGTCGCCCGGGACAGCACCATCACCGTCCTCAGCGAGGAGGATGGCTGGAGCCTGGTGGATTACTGGGGCACCACCGGTTACATCCAAAGCCGCCTGATCCGCACGGGCTGGGCCACCATCTATGACCCGGCAGCCTATTACCCGGTACCCGATGCATCGGAAGAAGGGGAGGCGCTGGCATGAAAAAGGCCCTGCTGCTCCTTCTGATGCTGCTCCTGGGGGCGGCGGCAGTGCTGGGCATGTTTCCCTGGCGGGAAGCGATTCTGGCCGGTGCATCCCCGGCCGCTTTGCTGCAGCCCACCCCCAGCCCCACGCCCTGCCCTTCTCCTACCCCCCGGCCTACGCCGGTACCCACCCCTACGCCCCTGGCGGAAGACCCGGCGGCCAACGCCCGGATGGCCTGGGAGGCCCTGTTTACCTATCCATCCCATGAGGCCCCCATTCGGGTCCTGGCCCTGCTGGATGCCTCCGGCAGTACGGGAGATACCATCTACCTGCAAATGCTGCAGGAAGGCATGCTCCAGAGCAAAGGAGTATACTATGCCCAGCTTCCTTCCCCTGCGCCTGTGGCGGCCACTTCTCAGCCCGATGCAGAAGGTTCCGGGGAGCTGCCGGAAGAGGAGCCCCCATTGGAGGAGGAAAGCTTGCCCCAGGCCCCCAGGGACCCGGTGGAATGGACGGCCCAGGCTTTGGCCGGCATCCCCGTTGGGCTGCTGGATAGCATCTATGCAGAAACCCCGGATCTGGCCCTGGCCGCCTATGAAGCCCTGCGGGCGGCGGAGCGAAACGACGCCGTAGAGGTGATCTGCGCCGGCATTACCCCGGAAATCATAGATGCCATGCGCCAGGACCATTTTTCCATGGGCGCCGCTGCCGGCGTCTATGAAAACGAAGAACGGGTGGTCTATTCCGAAGAGTTCCGCTCCGCCAGCTGAGGGCCCCTTCCATACAAAAGCGCCTGCATCCAAAGGGATGCAGGCGCTGGCTTTTCCCGGGCATGTAATATTAAGGTACCCTTAACGGACAAGGGGATACCTAGGCCTTAGGATGCCCTGCTTACTGGATGCCTACCCCGAAGCTCTCCACCCGGGCAGCCTGATCTTCCAGCTCCGGCAGGGGCAGTTCCTTCATATGCGTGGTGAAGGAATAGGGCTCCCCGGCGAAAAGCTGGGCATTTACCGTAAAATACCATACGCCCAGTAGCTGATCTGCTTCATCATAAAAAGCAGTGTAAACCAGGTTGCAGGGGCAGTCCTGCTGGGCGGTGACGGTACCTGCCATGGAGACGAAAGCGGGATAATTCCGGGCCAGGTGAATACTATCCGCCGAGAGGGCTACCCGCTCCCCTTCCGTAGCCTCCCAGTGCAGGGTAGCATCCAGGGTGACCTCCGTCCCCGGGGTCAGGTCCGGATAGGCATACCAGAGGGCCACATAGGAGGTCTCTCCCGGTAGGACCACGGTTTCCTGGGAAAATACGGGGGTAAACTGGATCTCCTCCCGCAGGCCAGGCAGGGAAAAGGTAAATTCCGCCTGGGTAATGTACAGAGGCGTATCCCCGGTGTTTTCATAGGCCGCCGCCCCATACAGGGAAGGCCCCTCCAGGCAGGGCAGCACATAAGCCACCGTATCCCGCACCTGTGCCTGGGCTTTGCCCCCGGCTCCGTCCGCCTGTGGCTGGAGGCTCTCCCCGGCGACGTCGGGAGTGATGGCCGTCATGCCGATGACCACCGTTTCCGGCTCTTTTTCACAGCCCAGGAGCAACAGCAGCCCTATGCAAATTAGGATGATCCATATCCGTTTCATAGCAGCATTATAACATGCCTTCCTCCAACCGTCCATAATGGCAGCTTCACAGGATATTTGAATTCCCAATATTGTAAAATGGCCAAAGCATGCTACAATAATAATAGGAAAATTGGGTAGAATATGATATATTTTTACCTTGCGTTTCCTTAATGTCGGTTATTTTAAAAATTTTATGAATATGGAGGTAGTTCGCATGGCTAAGAAAACCATCGAAGACGTAAACGTGAAAGGCAAGCGGGTACTGGTGCGGGTGGATTATAACGTGCCCCTCACCCCGGAAGGAACCGTGGCGGATGATAAGCGCATCGTCGCCTCTTTACCTACGGTGAAATATCTGCTGGAGCAAGGGGCCAAGGTCATTCTCTGCTCCCACCTGGGCCGGCCCAAGGGAGAGGTTAAGCCCGAGTTTTCCCTCAAGCCCGTGGCAAAGCGCCTTGGCGAGCTTCTGCCTGGCGTAAAGATCGACTTTGCCTCCGACTGCATCGGCCCCGAGGCAAAGGAAAAGGCTATGGCTTTGGAAGCGGGCCAGATTCTCCTGCTGGAGAATCTCCGCTTCCACAAGGAAGAAGAAAAGAACGACCCCGCCTTTGCCAAGGAACTGGCTTCCCTGGCGGAGATTTACGTATCCGACGCCTTTGGCACGGTGCACCGGGCCCATGCCTCCACCGCCGGCGTAGCCGCCTATCTCCCGGCGGTAGCGGGTTACCTGATCGGCAAGGAGCTTTCCATCATGGGCGAGGCCCTGGAAAACCCCCAGCGCCCCTTTGTAGCCATATTGGGGGGAGCCAAGGTGGCGGATAAGATCGGCGTCATCAAAAACCTGCTGCAAAAGTGCGACTCCCTCATCATCGGCGGCGGTATGGCCTATACCTTCTTCGCCGCAGAGGGCTATGGCATCGGCGACAGCCTGCTGGACAAGGAGAGCATCGGCCTAGCGAAAGACCTGATGGAAGAGGCCAAGGCCCGGGGCGTCAAGCTCCTTCTCCCGGTGGATACGGTGGTAGCCAAAGAATTCGCAGCCGATGCAGAACATAAGACCGTCAAGGCCGATGCCATTCCCGATGGCTGGCAGGGCCTGGACATCGGCGAGGAGACCCAGAAGCTCTTCGCCGCCGAGATCGAAGCCGCCAAGACCGTCATCTGGAACGGGCCCATGGGCGTTTTCGAATTCCCTGCCTTTGCCAAGGGCACCGCTGCCGTGGCGGAAGCCTGCGCCAAGTGCCAGGGCACTACCATCATCGGCGGCGGCGATTCCGCTTCTGCTGTAAAGAAGCTGGGCTATGCGGATAAGATGACCCATATCTCCACCGGCGGCGGCGCCAGCCTGGAGTTCCTGGAGGGCAAGACCCTGCCCGGCGTGGCGGCTCTCAACGATAAATAATCCCCCATGTATTCAGATAAGGAGCGTTTTTACATATGCGTAAACCCATCATTGCCGGCAACTGGAAAATGAATATGACCCCCTCCCAGGCCAGAGACCTGGTAACGGAGCTGATTCCCCTGGTAAAGGACGCCACCTGCGACGTGGTGGTTTGCCCGCCCTATGTGGATATTGCCCTGGTGGCAGAGCTGACCAAGGGCACCAATATCAAAGTCGGCGCCCAAAATATCCACTGGGCAGAGAAGGGCGCCTTTACCGGCGAAATCTCCGCGGCCATGCTCAAGGAAGCTGGCGCTGCCTATGCCATCATCGGCCACAGCGAGCGGCGGCAGTATTTCGGGGAGACCGATGAAACCGTCAACAGCCGGGCAAAAGCCGCCCTGGCGGCAGGCATCGTGCCCATTATCTGCGTAGGCGAAAGTCTGGAGCAGCGGGAGCGCGGCGAAACCGGCGCCGTGGTATCCGGCCAGGTGAAGGCCGGCCTTGCGGGCATTCCCGGCGAGGAAGTGGCGGGCCTCGTCATCGCCTATGAGCCCATCTGGGCCATCGGCACCGGCAAAACCGCCACCGACGAGCAGGCCAATGAAACCATCGGCCTCATCCGGCAGACCATCGCCTCCCTCTATGGCCAGGCCGTGGCGGATCAGGTCCGCATCCAGTACGGCGGAAGCATGAACCCCAAGAATGTAAAGGGGCTTATGGCCCAGGCGGAGATCGACGGCGGCCTTATCGGCGGCGCCAGCCTGAAGGCCCAGGATTTCTCCCAGGTGGTCAATTACGATAAATAACAGGAGCTGCTTATGACCAAACAACTCACGGCCCTGCTCATTCTGGATGGCTTTGGCTGCCGGAAGGAACCCCAGGGCAATGCTATCCTGGCGGACGGGGCCAAGCATATCATGGCCCTGGCCCAGGCCTATCCCCATACCCAGATCGGCGCTTCCGGCGAGGATGTGGGCCTGCCCGAGGGGCAGATGGGCAACAGCGAGGTAGGCCACCTGAACATCGGCGCCGGCCGCATCGTATACCAGGAGCTGACCCGCATCACCAAGTCCATCCGGGAGGGGGATTTCTTTCAGAACCCGGCCTTCCTGGGGGCGGTGGAAAACTGCAAGGCCCATGGCAGCGCCCTGCACCTATATGGCCTCTGCTCCGACGGCGGGGTCCACAGCCATCTGCGCCATCTTTACGCCCTTCTGGAGCTGGCCAAGGCCCAGGGCCTCACAAAGGTCTACGTCCATTGCTTTATGGATGGGCGGGACGTTCCCCCCCACAGCGGCAAGGGCTATGTGGAAGCGCTCCAGGCCAAGCTCCAGCAGCTGGGCGTAGGCAAGATCGCCACGGTCATGGGCCGCTATTACGCCATGGACCGGGACAACCGCTATGAGCGGGTGGAGCAGGCCTATGCCGCCCTGGTGTATGGGGAAGGCGTAAAGGCGGAAGACCCGGCAGCGGCCATCCAGGCCAGTTACGACGAAGGCGTAACGGATGAATTCATCAAGCCCATCGTGGTAACCCAAGGGGGCGCCCCCGTAGCCACCATAAAGGCCCATGACAGCATCATCTTCTATAACTTCCGGCCGGACCGGGCCCGGGAAATCACCCGCAGCTTCATCTTCCAGGATTTCAACGGCTTTACCCGGAAGCAGGGATATTTCCCCGTATACTACGTTTCCTTCACCCAGTATGATGCCACCTTCGGGGATAAGCTCCAGGTAGCTTTCAAGCCCGAAACCCTGCAGAATACCCTGGGGGAATACCTGGCAGCCCAGGGCAAAACCCAGCTGCGCATTGCGGAAACGGAGAAATATGCCCACATAACCTTCTTCTTTAATGGCGGTGTGGAAGCGCCCAACCCTGGGGAAGACCGGGCCCTGATCCCCTCCCCTAAAGTGGCGACTTACGACTTAAAGCCTGAGATGAGCGCTTACGAGGTAGCGGAAGAGGCGGTAAAGCGGATCAAAAGCGGCAAGTATGACGTTATGATCCTCAATTTCGCCAATCCGGATATGGTGGGCCATACGGGGGTTATGGAGGCGGCTACCGCTGCCGTCCATGCCGTAGACGCCTGCGTAGATCAGGTTATCCGCGCCATCCGGGAGGCGGGGGGCCGGGCTATTATTACGGCGGACCATGGCAACTGCGAGCAGATGTTCGATAAGGATGGTTCCCCCTTCACCGCCCATACCACCAATCCCGTGCCGGTAATTTTGGTGGATGACGCCCACAAGGGGGCGAAGCTGCGCCAGGGCGGCCGCCTGAGCGACCTGGCCCCTACCCTGCTCACCCTCATGGGCCTGCCCATCCCGCCGGAAATGACGGGAAAAAGCCTGCTGCTGCCGGAAGGGAATTAATTTTCGAAATTCCGAAAATATCTCTGGATTTTCCCGGGCGCATATGATATAATGTCGCTTGCGGCTGTGAAAGCGGCACGGAACGTTTGGTACGGAGGCGTATACAATATGACAACCTTGAATATAATCCTTATCAGCATCCTCGTCCTCTGCTCGATCGTATTGATCGCGGCCGTGCTGATGCAGCAGACAAAGTCCAGCGGCCTTGGCGGCGCTTTCGGCGGTGATACCCAGTCCTTTACCGCCCGGGGCAAAGCGGCCAGCAAAGAGATAAAGCTTCAAAAGATTACAGTCATTTCCGCCATTGCGGTTGGCGTATTGGCGATTGTGATTATGATTTTATCCTAACCTTTGATGTGTAATCCTGGGAGTATGCTGCACGGCATACTCCCATTTTTTATGAAGCGGAAAGGAATGATATGACGAATCAGGAACTTGAAAACCTAGTTTTAGATATTCTCCGGCGGGAAGGCCAGCCCCTTCCGCCCCAGTCCCTACTGGAGCAGGCGGAGGACCCGGACGGCATGGCTGCGGCAGTAGAGCGGCTGCTGGCCGGGGGGCGGCTGCTGCTGACCCGCAAGGGCAAGCTGGCCCTGCCGGAGCAGACGGGCCTCCTCTATGGCCGCATCCAGGGAAACGCCCGGGGCTTTGGCTTCTTCATTCCGGCGGATGGGACGCCGGATCTGTTTTTACCGGCGGATGCCATGCACGGGGCCATGCACGGAGATCTGGTATGGGTGCGGCCTACAGAGCAGACCAGCCGCAACGGCAGCCCCGAAGGGGAGGTTTCTCTCATCGCCTGCCGGGCCCAGAAAAAGATCGTAGGCACCTTTGAAGATGATGAAGGGGCCGGGGGCGGTTATGTGATCCCCGACGATGCCCGGCTGTATATGGATGTGCTCATCCGTCCTGGCGACGGGGATGGAGCCAGCCAGGGGGATAAGGTAGTAGCGGAGATCCTCCAGTATCCTGACGGCCGCCGCCCCCTTATGGGGAAGGTGATCGAGGTGCTGGGCGCCCGGGAAAAGGCGGGCACAGATATCCTTTCTATCATCCGGCGGATGGACTTGCCCGATGACTTTTCCAAGGCCGCAGCCCGCCAGGCACGCTCCCTGAACAAACCTCCCAAGGCGGACGATCTGGCCAGGCGGGAGGATCTGCGGGGCCTTCCCTGCATCACCATCGATGGGGAGGATGCCAAGGATCTGGACGATGCCGTCTCCCTCCTTCCCCTGTCCGGCGGAAATTGCCTGCTGGGCGTTCATATTGCGGATGTGAGCCATTATGTCACCCCCAATTCCTCCCTGGATCAGGAAGCGTATAAGCGGGGCACCAGCGTCTATTTCCCGGACCGGGTTCTGCCCATGTTCCCCCAGGAGATCAGCAACGGGGTATGCTCTCTAAATGCCGGCGTGGATAAGCTGACCCTATCCTGCATCATGGAAGTGGATGCAGCCGGGAAGGTGGTAAGCCACCGCATCGGGGAAACGGTGATTAAAAGCCGGCACCGCATGACCTATGAGGACGTGAACGCCATGTTCGCCGGGGATAAAGCCCTGCAGGAAAAATACGCCGATATCTGGCCCATGCTGGAGCAGATGCGCCTCCTTATGGAAAAGCTGCGTACCCGGCGCTTTAAGCGGGGCAGCCTGGATTTCGATTTGGATGAAGCCCGTCTGATCCTGGATGAAAAGGGCCATACCCAGGATGTGCAATTATATGAGCGGGGTATATCCAACCAGATGATCGAGGAGTTCATGCTGCTGGCCAATGAAACCGTAGCCTGCCATGCCCGGGTTCTGGGCATTCCCTTCCTCTACCGTGTCCATGAGACACCGGATAAGGAAAAGCTGCAGCAGCTCAATACCTTTTTAAACACCCTGGGCTATGGAATGAAAAACATCGGCAATATCCGGCCCGCTGCCCTGCAGAAGGTACTCCTTGCCAGCAAGGATACCCCGGAGGAGGATGTGGTGCGGCGCGTGACCCTCCGCTCCCTGCAAAAAGCCCGGTATGCCCCCCTGTGCCTGGGGCATTTTGGCCTGGCCGCGGAGGATTACTGCCATTTCACCTCCCCCATCCGGCGCTATCCGGATTTGGTGGTACACCGGCTCCTTAAGGAAATGCTCCATGGGAGCCTGGATGAAAAGAAGCGCGCCCAATGGGCCGCCCAGCTGCCGGAGATGGCCCAGCACTGTTCCCAGCGGGAAGTGGCAGCCATGGAAGCGGAGCGCGCAGCCGACGACTTGAAGAAATGCGAATACATGAAAGACCGGATTGGCACGGTGGAGACAGGCATCATCTCCGGGGTGGCCCAATATGGTTTTTTCGTCCAGCTGCCCAATACGGTGGAGGGGATGGTGCGAATTGGCTCCATACCGGGTGATTATTACGTCCTGGATGGGGAAAATTACCGCATGGTAGGGCGTTCCACCGGCCGGGTTTTCCGCCTGGGGGACGCTGTGCGGATACGGGTAACCGGCGCGGACCTGGAAACCGCCAATGTAGATTTTGTGCTGGAGGAGACCGCCCATAAGGCCAATTCCCCTGCACCCGTCAAAAATGGCCGGGGCCAACGCCGGGCCAAGCCGCCGGTTTCCCGGGAGGCAAAGGGCAGCGAAAAAAAGCCAGCCTCCAGGAAACAAAAAAGCGGGAGCAAAAGCCCCCGCCAGAACCGGGGCGGCAAGGTTGTAAAAGCGGAGCAAAAATGATAGAATAGAGTAAAGTTAGGAAAGGAGATTTGCCAATGCCGGTGCAAAAGGGCATCAAGCCCATTGCCCAGAACCGCAAAGCGCGGCATGATTATTTCATCGAAAGCACCTATGAATGCGGCATCGAGCTGGTGGGCACAGAGGTCAAGAGCATCCGGGCCGGTAAGGTGAATCTGAAGGATTCCTATGCCCAGGTCAAAGGTGGCGAAGCTTTCGTCATCGGCATGCACGTAAGCCCATATGAGCAGGGCAATATCTTCAACCGGGACCCGTTTCGGCCGCGGCGCCTGCTGCTGCACAAGCGGGAAATCCGCAAGCTCCTCTCCCTGTCCCAGGCGGATGGCTATAGCCTGATTCCCCTGCAGCTGTATTTCAAAGATGGGCGGGTAAAGCTGGAGCTGGCGGTAGCCAAGGGCAAAAAGCTCTATGATAAGCGCCAGAGCCTGGCTGCCCGGGATGCAAAACGGGATATGGAGCGGCGCATGAAAAACGCGGAGTAAATTTCCCCGGCAGGATCCGCCACCTTGCTGTGTAGCTGGAAAGCCGGGGTTTACATGGGGGCGTACATGGTTTCGACGGGGATCATGGAGGCCGGATAAGCGAGCCGAAGACCCGTGCTTCGATAAAAACGGGAAACTTAAATTTAACGGGCAAATCTGATTTTGCTCTCGCTGCCTAATTAGGCGGCGCGTCCGCCCGGTGGTTCCCACGCCGCCGGATCCGGGCGTCATCAATGTGGGGAACCAGCCTGCCTAAGCTTTGCAGCAGGTGGGACC
>CALVLF010000018.1 GCA_944336625.1 uncultured Clostridia bacterium | reverse complement strand
TATAGCCATACCCCTGCTGACCAAAGCCCCCGAAACAATTGAAATCCGGTCGCACTTGCGATGCATTCAGGCGCATCTGTTGGGCGATCTTGCCGGAGGAAATCCTTTCCACGCCTTCCTTTTGGAGCGCCGTGAGTTGCCGGTAGTATTTAGGCAGCCTACGGATAACAGCTTCCGAAATCCTTCTCTCCTCCATGTTTGCCTCCCATTTTCTGGTTTATGCCGGTTGCCCCAGGACGCTGCCTCCGACAGCGAATAGCAACAACATACGTTTAAATTATAGTATCTCTAAAGGCCTTGTGCAAGATTCATTCTCGTTTTTTTCATTAGCAGGGGCGGAAAAAGGCGGATTTTTCCCTTTCCTCCCAGGTACCGCTGACGGAAAAATGGGCGGCACCCAGCTCGATATGCAGCATGGCAATGCCCAGATCCACCCCGCCAAAGCCGAAATTTCCGCCGGTCTGGATAACTTCGATTCCATCCGGCCCGGGCAGGAAATGCCAGGGCTGGCGGTTTACGGCGCTGGGAGCCAGCCGGGCACAGGAGAGGGCATTCTGCTGCCAGTCGGGCAGCGCCTGCAGCGCTTCCTGAGTAAGGCCAGTAAGGGCTTCCAGATCCTTCCGGGGCCGGCCCGCATAAGGCTCCGCAGAAAGGCCCAGGGGCGTGATGGCGGCAATCCGCTCCCCTTCGGACAGGGCAATGGCCTGATTCGCCCGGGATTTTTTATAGGTTCCCCCAACCCAGCAGCTTCCCAGCCCCAGCGCGGTGGCTTCCAGGATAAAGGCCTCTCCCATATAGCCGATGCTCCGGGGCGAGGCGGTTTCATCCGCCACGAAGGCTGCAAAGCAATCCGTGCCCTTTATTTTTCCCATGCCCAGGAACATGGCCTGAAATATCCCTTCTCCCCTGCCCAGAACGATCCGCACGCCCCGGCCCCCGATGCGCTGGGCGGCTTCCTCCAGGGCATCCATATCCTCCCCTTCCGGCCTGCCCTTATACCGGCGGGCGGAAAAGCGGGCCTGGGTTGCGCTATACCAACGTTCCATATTATATGCCATAATTATGCTCCCAACATTGCCTTTAAATATTGTCCCGTATAGCTTCCAGGGCAGGCCGCTACCTGCTCTGGGGTGCCCTGAGCTACAATCCTGCCCCCCTGGTCTCCCCCTTCGGGGCCCAGGTCGATAATATAATCCGCCGTTTTGATTACATCCAGATTATGTTCGATTACCAGCACCGTGCTGCCGCCTTCCGCCAGCCGCTGCAAAATGCCCAGCAGCCGCTCCACGTCCGCTACATGCAGGCCAGTTGTGGGCTCATCCAGCACATACAGGGTACGGCCTGTATCCCGCCGGGAGAGCTCCGTAGCCAGCTTCACCCGCTGGGCCTCGCCGCCGGAAAGGGTGGTAGAGGGCTGGCCCAGCTTCACATAGCCCAGGCCTACATCATACAGAGTCTGGAGCTTGCGCTTAAGCTTGGGCAGCGGGCTAAAAAAGTCCAAGGCCTCCTCTACGGTCATGTCCAGCACATCCGCGATGGTCTTTCCTTTATACTTCACCTCCAGGGTTTCCCGGTTATACCGCTTCCCTTTGCAGACCTCGCAGGGCACATATATGTCGGACAGGAAGTGCATCTCGATTTTGATAATGCCATCCCCCCGGCAGGCCTCGCACCGGCCGCCTTTAACGTTGAAGCTGAAGCGGCCGTTGTTATAGCCCCGCATTTTCGCATCAGGCGTCATGGCAAAGACTTCCCGGATCAGATCAAAGAGGCCTGTATAGGTAGCGGGGTTGCTCCGAGGCGTCCTGCCGATGGGGGATTGGTCTATATCGATGATCTTATCCAGCAGTTCCATGCCTTCTATGGCATCGTAGGTATCGGGATTGCGCACCTTGGCCCGGTTCAGCTCCCGCAGAAGGGTTTTTTTGATAACCTCGTTCACTAGGCTGCTCTTACCGCTGCCGGATACGCCGGTTACGCAGGTAAAAACCCCTAGGGGGATATCCACGTCGATCCCCTTGAGGTTATTGGCCCGGGCGCCCCGCACCCGCAGGAACCGGTCGCTTTCCCGCCTGGTTTCCGGCACGGGGATGTATCGCTCGCCGGAAAGATACTGCCCCGTAATGGAGGCGGGGTTTTGCATAATCTCCTCCGGCGTTCCTGCCGCAACGATCTGCCCCCCGTGCTCCCCCGCTCCCGGGCCAATATCCACCAGGTAATCCGCCGCCAGCATGGTTTCCGCATCATGCTCCACCACAATCAAGGTATTCCCCAGGTCCCGCATACCCTGGAGGGTGGATAGAAGGCGGGCATTATCCCGCTGATGCAGGCCAATGCTGGACTCATCCAGGATAGACAATACCCCAACGAGGCCGGAACCCATCTGGGTAGCTAGGCGGATGCGCTGGGCTTCCCCGCCGGAAAGGGTGCTGGCGGAGCGGGCCAGGGTCAAGTAATCCAGCCCCACATCCACCAGGAATCCCAGCCGGGCATCCAGCTCCCGAAAGATCTGCTCGCCGATCATCCGCTCCGTCTCCGTCAGCTGCAATTTGGCAAGGAATTCCCGCGCCTTTTGCACCGTCATCTCGCTCAGGGCAGCGATGGAGATCCCTCCCACGGTAACCGCCAGGCTTTCGGGCTTGAGCCGCTTCCCTTTGCAGACGGGGCAGGCTACGCTGGACATATAGCTTTCCAGCTCCTGCTTCATGCTTTCGGACTGGGTTTCCCGGTAGCGCCGCTCCAGGTTGGGGATGATGCCTTCAAAGGGTGCATCAAACGTGCCGGCGCCGAATTCCCGCTGGTAGGCGATGTGCAGCTTTTCCTTTCCCGTTCCGTAAAGGATAGCTTTTCTGGCCTTTTCCGGCAAATCCTGAAAGGGGGTATCCATGGAAAAGCCATAGTGGGCGGCCAGGGCCTGATAATACATGGCCGCAATGCTGCCGCCGTGGCCGCCGCTCTGCCAGCCGCTGGCCGTCACAGCCCCCTCCTGCAGGCTCAGGGACGGGTTGGGGACGATAAGGTTTTCATCCATCTTCATCAGGATGCCCAGGCCGCTGCAATGAGGGCAGGCTCCATAGGGATTATTGAAGGAGAACATCCGGGGCGTCAGCTCCTCCATGCTCACGCCGCAATCCGGGCAGGCATAATTCTGGGAGAAAAGCAGCTCTTCCTTGCCCACCACATCCACCTTGGCCAGGCCCTGGCCAAATGCGAAGGCCGTTTCCAGGGATTCGCTCAGCCGCCCCTCAATTCCTTCCCGGATGGAGAGCCTGTCCACTACCACGTCAATGGTATGCTTGTAGTTCTTTTCCAGCTTGGGGACGTCGTTGATATCGTAAACCTCTCCATCGATCCTTACCCGTACATAGCCATCCTTGCGGATCTGCTCCAGGAGCTTAACATGCTCCCCCTTTCTCCCCCGCACCGCCGGAGCAATCACCTGGATGCGCCCCGAGCCCAGGGCCATGATCTGATCCACCACCTGGTCGATGGACTGGCGCTCGATGGATTTGCCGCATTTCGGGCAATGGGGCTTGCCAATGCGGGCATACAAAAGGCGGAGATAATCATGGATCTCCGTGACGGTGCCCACGGTAGAGCGGGGATTGTTGGAGGTGCTCTTCTGGTCGATGCTGATGGCCGGGGAAAGGCCCTCGATATAATCCACCTCCGGCTTTTCCATCTGCCCTAAGAATTGCCGGGCATAGGAGGAGAGGGATTCCACATACCGCCGCTGGCCCTCGGCATAAATCGTATCAAAGGCCAGGGAGGATTTGCCGCTGCCCGAAAGGCCGGTGAATACGATAAACTTATTCCGGGGCAGGGTCAGGCTTACATTTTTCAGGTTATGCTCGCGAGCACCCTGAATGCGCAGTTCTTCTTTCATAAGTTAGCTATATCTTTCTTTCATGCCCGCCAAAGCGGGCCTTTTGTATTCCATCTGAAAATGGTGGCTATTTCCGGGTGCGGCCCCGGGCCTTGCGCCGGCTTCCCGGCATGCCTGGAGCAACCTTTTTTTCCTGGGTCTGGCCCGTCAGAGCGAAGAGCTGATCCCGCAGTTTCGCCGCCGTTTCAAAATCCAGCTCCGCTGCGGCCTGGCGCATCTGCTGCTGCAAAAGCTCTGCTTTTGCAGCCTGCGCTCTAGGCTCTAAGCCCGCCTCCCGGGGCCTGCTGCTTATTTCCAAAATGTCGTGGACCTCTTTGCGTACGCTCTGGGGCGTGATGCCATGGGCCTTGTTGAAGGCCTCCTGCTTCTGCCGGCGGCGGTTGGTCTCGCCAATGGCCCGCTCCATACTGGGGGTGATTTCATCAGCATACATGATGACCCTGCCTTCGCTGTTGCGGGCAGCCCGGCCGATGGTCTGGATGAGGGAGGTTTCCGAGCGCAGGAAGCCCTCTTTATCCGCGTCCAGAATGGCCACCAGGCCCACTTCCGGCAGATCCAGCCCTTCCCGCAGCAGGTTGATGCCCACCAGCACGTCGAATTCCCCCAGGCGAAGGTCCCGGATGATCTCCATCCGTTCGATGGTTTCAATATCGCTGTGCATATAGCGCACCCGGATGCCCATGCCATCCAGGTATTCCGTCAGGGTTTCCGCCATGCGCTTGGTCAGGGTGGTAACCAGGGTGCGGAAGCCCTTTTCCGTCTGTCCCCGGATCTCGCTGAGCAGGTCGTCTACCTGGCCCTTTACCGGCCGCACCTCCACAGAAGGATCCAGAAGGCCCGTAGGCCGAATGATCTGCTCCGCCACTTGGCTGGCCAGCCCCAGCTCATATTCTCCCGGCGTAGCGGATACGCAGATCACCTGGTTAATCCGTTCCTGGAATTCCTCAAAACGAAGGGGCCTATTATCAAAGGCGCTGGGAATTCGAAAGCCATATTCCACCAGCTCCGTCTTCCGGGCCAGATCCCCCCGGTACATGGCCCGGATCTGGGGGAGGGTCACGTGGCTTTCATCCACCATGAGCAGGAAATCCTTGGGGAAATAATCCAGCAATGTATAGGGGGGCTGCCCCGGCTTGCGCCCGTCAAAATAGCGGGAATAGTTTTCGATGCCCTGGCAATAGCCGATCTCCCGCATCATCTCGATATCGTAACGGGTCCGCTGCTCCAGGCGCTGGGCCTCCAGCAGCCTGTCCGCCGCTTTGAATTCCGCCACCCGGGCTTCCATATCCTTCTCGATCTGGGCGATGGCCGCCTCCATCTTATCCCGGCCGGTAGCATAATGGCTGGCAGGGAAGATGGCCACATGGGCCCGATCCAGCAGAATTTCCCCCGTAAGAACATTGATCTCGCTGATCCGTTCCACTTCGTCCCCGAAGAAGGCCACCCGAATGGCCTTATCCGACCAGTTTGCAGGGAATATATCCAATACGTCCCCCTTGGCCCGGAAGGTGCCCCGGGCAAAGTCGTATTCATTGCGCTGGTATTGAATATCCACCAGGCGGCGCATAACCTCGTCCCGGTCTATCTCCATGCCTTTTCGCAGGGAGATGGACAGCTTCAAATATTCTTCCGGATCCCCCAGGGCGTAAATGCAGCTCACGGAGGCCACGATGATCACATCCCGCCGCTCATTCAGGGCGCAGGTGGCGCTGTGGCGCAGCTTATCGATTTCATCGTTTACAGTGGCTACCTTTTCAATATAAGTATCTGAAGAAGCAATATAGGCCACCGGCTGATAATAGTCATAATAACTGACGAAATACTCCACGGCGCTATCCGGGAAAAAGCCCTTCAGCTCCCCGCAGAGCTGGGCAGCCAGGGTCTTATTATGGGCGATGATGAGAGTAGGCCGCTGCACCCGCTCGATGACCTTGGCCATGGTAAAGGTCTTGCCGCTGCCGGTAACTCCCAGCAGCACCTGGAGCTTGTCCCCCCGCTCCACCCCCTTTGCCAGCATATCGATGGCCTGGGGCTGGTCCCCCTGGGGGGAAAAAGGGGATACCACCTTGAATGTATTCATAGGGCCTATTCTACCTCAAAATCCACGGAAACGGATTTTTCCAGATATTGGTGGATGTATTCCTTCACCTGCAGGTGTTCCGGATGCTGCGCATAGACCTCCAGAGCCGCCCGGTCTTCCAGGGTCGCCACCAGCGCCAGATCATAGCTGCGGGCGCTGCCCAGGATGTCCGGCCCGGCCTCCATGCGGATGAGGCCCGGCACCTTCCCTACTAAGGCCCGCAGCATGGGGGCAATAAGGGCCGCCTGGGCCCTGTTCGTATATTTATGGCAAACGATGTGCTTGATCATGGGTTTGCTCCTTTCGCCAGGATATTCCGTTTATAGTGTACACAGGTTTTCTGGAAAACACAACCTTCCTTTTCGATATTTTGTTCCATTATGCCCCCGCCTTTCCAATCCTTCCAGAAGGCTCCTATGGCTTCCCCGCCGGCGGGCATGTATCCTATTGTTATCCCCATATATAACCCCTAACGGACAAGGGGATACACGGTTTTGGCGGTCTGGTCCCCCAGATAGCATCGTTGTGGCCCCTTGCAATAGGCTCCACTATGGCTGCGGGGCCGCGCCTTGCTCTCTGGCGGCCCAGACCGCCAAAACTTTTTGACCTGAGCAGGCCTGCTCAGGCATGTAGGCCCTTGTTCGTTAAGGGTATGTTTCCCACGAAAGGAAGATCCGTATGAACCTTGCCTTTATCCTCTATGCGGGGGCTATCCCCCTGGTTCCCCTCATCGGCGCGGAGATTTTCAAACGCCGCCAGGATTGGCGCCACCGGGATCTGTGCTATGCCCTTTTCCTGTTCCAGCTTTTTCTAAGCATAGTAAGCATTTTCCTCTATCACCGCTGAGCCTGGCGAAAAAGGCACCATGCTGCCTGCCCATGGTGCCTTTCTTGGGGCGGTCTTTTACCGTCCCTTTTTTTTATTTGGTTGCTACCATATCCCTATGCCGGCCGGTTGGTGCGCAGCAGGCCGCCAGCACTGGCGCTCTCAAAAAAGCTGGTAGAGAAAAATGCCTGCCGCCCCTGCCCCAGCCATGATATAGATCGGATTTACACGCCATTTTCGCAAAACCAGCAGCCCTGCGCCAAAGATGATCAACGAAACGGGATTTACCTCCCCCAGATCTGTCGGCAGCTCCTGGATACCGTAAAGGGCCAGGATGAGGAGCGACAGCCCTGCGGAGGCGATCATGGCAATAACAGCAGGGCGAAGGCCTGCCAGGATTCCCTGCACCACATCTAGTCCTTTATAGCGGTAATAGGCATAGGCAAGCAGCATCACGATGACGCAGGAGGGGAGGATACAGCCTAGCGTTGCCACCAGAGCCCCCGGAATGCCTGCCACTTGTATGCCTACAAAGGTAGCGGAATTGATGGCGATGGGGCCGGGCGTCATCTCCGCAATGGCCATGATATCCGCGAACTGGGTCAGCGTAAGCCAGGGATGGAGCTCAACCACCTGGTGCTGGATTAAAGGCATGGCTGCATATCCGCCGCCGATGCTGAACAGTCCAATCTGGATAAAGCTCCACAAAAGCTGAAGATAGATCATATCACTTCACCTCTTTCCCCTGCTGTCTTTTCTTCCAGAGCATCTCCAGAGCGCCTATGCCCGCGCAAACCAGGATCACCAGCATGATATTCACATCCAAAGCGTATACCGCCAGGAAGGATCCTATCAAAACCAGAAGCGGCAAGGGCTTCTTT
>CALVLF010000017.1 GCA_944336625.1 uncultured Clostridia bacterium | reverse complement strand
AAAATAAAAAGAACCTAGAACCATAGAACCAGGGGCAGGCAAAGAACGCGCTGCCTTGCATATAGTATAGCATGGAGGGAAGGACAAGACAACAAGTAGAGGTGGTTGTGCGTAAACGGTTTCATATACAAAATGCAAGAAATCTAGAAAAATGCAGCGAATTGCAATTATAAATGGGCAATAACGGGAGTTATATGCAGGAAGCGAAAAACGTAAATGCACGCATGGCGAAAAACTCGTTCGGAGCGGTTGACAAAGGGGGCGTATATCCAATATAATATAAAAAATGATGTAACTGGTTTTATCTTATCTGCCGGCAATGCATTGCGCACTTCTAGTCCCTTCACTCTTTTCATCTTATTCATTTCATGAACAGGAGGTCTAGGCACACATGGCTAAAGAAAAAACGCAACATGTTGATGTGGATTATTCCTTAGAACGCGTACCAAAAACAGCGCGAAAACATTTCCTTGCAATGTTTGTCATCATGATGGGTTTTACGTTCTTCTCGGCAAGCATGAGCGTCGGCGCCAGGATGGCCAATGGATTGGATTTCTCCGGCTTCTTATGGGCAGTCATCCTCGGCGGCATTATCCTGGGCGCATATACCGGCATCCTGGCCTACATTGGATGTGATACGGGTATGTCTTTCGACCTGCTGGCACAGCGTTCCTTTGGCGGTAAGGGTTCCTATTTGGCCAGCGCCCTTATCTCCTTTACCCAGATCGGTTGGTTTGGCGTGGGCGTGGCCATGTTCGCCATCCCCGCGGCAGATCTGCTGGGCATCAATCCCTGGATCCTGGTGGTTATCGCTGGCGCGTGTATGACATCCTCCGCCTATTTCGGCATTACTGGCTTGGAGGTGGTCAGCTACGTTTCCGTGCCCTTGATCGCGATCCTGGGCATCTACTCCATGGTGACCGCTACAGCGGAAGGCGGCGGCCTGGTGGCCATGTTTGCCAAGAACGCCGGCAGTATGACCCTGTTTACCGCAGTGGGCCTGGTTATCGGCTCCTTTGTATCCGGCGGCACTGCCACCCCCAACTTCTCCCGCTTCGCCAAGACGAATATGAGCGCTGTGGTTACCACCGTGATCGCGTTCTTCCTGGGCAATACCTTGATGTTCTTCTTCGGCGCTGTGGGCGGCGCCCTCACCGGCCAAGAGGATATCTTCTACGTAATGATCGCCCAGGGCCTCACCATCCCCGCGCTGATCGTGCTGGGCGCCAACATTTGGACCACCAACGATAACGCTCTGTACACCGCGGGCCTGGGCCTTTCCAACATAACGAAGGTCCGTAAGCGGCCCATGGTGCTTATCGCCGGCGTTGTAGGTACGGTTACAGCGATTTGGCTCTACAATAACTTCGTAAGCTGGCTCAACTTCCTCAATGCCACCCTGCCCCCCATCGGCGCCATCATCGCCCTGGACTACTTTATGCATAAGGAGCGTTATAAAGGGGAAGGCGACGAGCTGATCAACATCAACTGGGGCGCTATTGCTGGCGTTGTTGCCGGCGCACTGGTGGGCAACTTCGTCTCCTGGGGCATTACCTCCATCAATGCTATGGTAGTGGCCTGCCTGATTTACGTGCTGGGCGACAAGCTGGTATACAATAAGGCCAAAGCATAAGCCCCTTAGCCTGCAAAAAGGACTAACGCTGGCCCGGCCCAGGCATAAAGGCCGGCATAAAAATGAATTTTGCGGCTTTGGCAACTCCGGTTGCCAAAGCCGCAATCGTTCTGCGGGATTGGCATAACCCAGCTGCCCGCCGCATAGAATTATGCCATATATGCTACAACAGGCGGCGGGCAACCGCGATCCCCTGCAATAGCAGCGGGAAAACGCCCGCAAAAAGAAAAAGGATATGGACGTCATCAACCCGGCGGAAGCCAAGGCATACCTGGCGGAAGGGCACTTTACGCCGGGCTCCATGCTGCCCAAGATGGAGGCAGCGGTAAAATTCGTGGCAAGCAAGCCGGGGCGGAGAGCCATCATCGCGTCCCTGGGCAAGGCGGTGGAAGCCCGGGCGGGCACCACCATCCGGCGGGCCGAGGCTCCCTGCGGGGGTCCGGCAGGGAAACGCCTTTGGCTTTCCAGCGGAATAGACCGGCGCCGCCGCGAATCGCAGGCGGCGCGCTTGCTGCGATGCGGGAATGCCAAAGGGGTCATTGCGGATCTTTCGAAAGGAAGGCGAAGGCCCCCGGTGCCCCACCGCCCTTCGCTAGCCGGGCCTGCCTGGACCGGGCCGGGGGAAGGGGAGACTATCCCGGGCTCCGGGCCGGCGCCATCCCTTGGCCAGCGGCCTGAGGATGGAGCCGGTAGAGCTGGATGGCGGTTTCCAGGGCAAAGCGTTCCTGCGCCACCCTGGGATCCAAGCCGGTAAGCATCTTAACCCGCTTGAGTCGGTAAACCAGGGTATTGTAGTGGGTAAAGGTAAGCTCGGAGAGCTTCTTTAAATTGCCTCCGCACTGGAAAAAGGCTTCTAGCACCGGGATGTAGTCCACGTTCCGGGTTTCCTTGGGATCCAGTAAGGGGCCGATGGTTTCCTGGATATACGCTTGAATCTCCGCGTCCGGATCATCGGCGTAGATCAGCCGGAACAGGCCAATCTGATGGAAGCCCAAGATGCAACTTTTTTCATCCTGGGTGTTGGCGCATAGCCGCAGGGCGGTCTGGGCTTGCTTGGCGCTTTGCATAAGCCCGTTGAATCCCGGCCGGGGGTTCCCATACCCTGCCTGAAACCGCAGGTCCGGCGCGTGGCTCTGTAAGCCCTCCATGATCTGCTCCAGCAGCTGGGAAGCTTCGCCTAGGCGGTTCTTGCCCTTTGGCGCACTTAATAGCAGAAGATGCTCCGCACCATCTTGAACATGCAGGCAGCTTACTTCCAAAGCCCGGAACATATCTTCCACTTCTTCAAAGTGCATAGCCAGCTCTGGAGCTTTATTGTGGGCATCCCCTGTCCCGGTAATGCGGATGCGGACTACCATGTGGACATGGTCCAAGACCAACCAGGACCCAGGGCTGCGGTGGGCTTCTTTGACAGGTTTCGCCGGGGTGGCGCGGAGCAGCCGTGCAAAATAATCGTCCAGGGCTTTGGCCGAATTCCGGTTGTTACGGGTTTGGGCGATCTCCAGCGAAACCGAGCGGGCGATGAGCTCCACGGTTTCCAGGTGGGCCCGGGTGATGGGCGTATCCGTGGGGTAGACAAAGATTTGGCCATATGCCTCATCTCCAATGTGGATGGGCCGGTGCGTAGGCTGGGGGAGGGATCCATTTCCCCGCAGGCTGGCGATGGATTGCCCCCGCTTGGTGAGAAACCAGGCGTTGCGGCCGTTGATGGTGTCGCAAATCAGCACGGAATTGTCTACCAGCTGGGCCAGCATCCGGGCAATCCCCTCCAGGTCCGCACCCTCCGCTAAGAGGGAGAGGACGATTTCGTCCAGGGCTTGGGTCTGGGCCAGATAGGCGGCCTGCCTTTCCAATAGGGCGTCGGTGACCCCCTTGAGCACCCCGGTCAGGGTAATGCCCCTGGCCAGCTGGAGCACCGGGAGGCGGAGCTGGTCGGCTTCCCGGAGGAAATCCGGGGAAAAATCCGGCAAGCTTATGGCAGGGCGCAAGCAAATGGCTGAGATGCCCAGCTGGCGCAACCGGTGAATGAAATCCGTGGACAGGGCGGGAGGCTCCTCAATCCAGGTCCAGTCCACCAGGAACAGTTCGCCTGGATGGGCCGGAGCCACGATGTCCGGGGCGCCGGCCAGGGCGGCACCGGTGACTAGGTTGGATAAGCCTTGACTGCCCGCTAGAATCTTGCAATTTTGCAAAATGGGGAGACGCAACAAATCCTGCAAGGATATGCCTAAAGGAAGGAGATTAGGACGTGATTCCTGCAACAAATCAAAGGCCCTCCTTAAAACTGGTATGTTTCAACAAAAGAATACCATTATATTTGTTTAAAGTCAACATAGACAACTGGCGTAAGATGGCCGATAATAGTTACATAACAAAATCGTCTCACCAAAACATCAGCGCTGATCTTCTTAACACAACCAACTGTCCAAAACCGTCCAAACAGAACCGAACCATATCAGACACGACTATTTTTTATTTTTTGCAGCAGCACACAAAGCCCAACGCGGGTGCGCGAATGTGCTAAGTTTTCCTATCTACTATTGCAATGCATCATTGCAATTCAATACATGCATCTAAGGAGGCGAACGCTATGGCAACGATCGACAAAATGGAACAACAACTCAGGCCGCCGACCATCGGGCTAAAACCCTATGAACCCAAGGTGATTCCTCTGATCACCGGCGAAGATATGTTGGTGCGGGAAATCACCATGGATGAAATCCCGCTCATTTTGGAAACCATCGAGCCCCTCATGAAGCAGCCCAAGGACTTCTACGACATCGTATCGGCCCGTATCTATGCTGAGCTGCTGGGTATGTACCGCTATAGGGTACAGGATGAATATTGCTTCGTGGGCGCCATCGACGGCGAGATCGCCGGTATTGTCAACGGCCGCCTGGTCAATGAAAAGATCGGCATGAGCTACCATACCATGACCCTGCGCCGTGGCCTCCGGGTCGGCGCCCAGCTGTTTGCCGCCAAGATGGAATACCACTTCGATTTCATGAACCAGGAAGAGGTATGGATCGTGGCGGAGAGCCCCAATGGCTTCAAGCGCTGGATGATCGAATACGAGCTGGAATCCCGGCCTGAGTGCCCCCATGAGCTGGGCGGCGTGCCCACCTACGTGCTCACCCGGGCCCTATGGGAGAAGCATAAGGCCAACAAGAACGTGGGTATCCGTCCTGCGTTTGAAGATGTCATCAAGGCAAACGAGGTTCTGCGCAAGCCCGCGAAGATCAGCGTTTAAGCGCTGGAGAAAGGAAGTGGAAACATGCGTCAGGTAGGAATCGTTGGCGTAGGGCATACCAAATTCGGCAAGTATAACGGCACCTTCTTGGAAATGATCAGCGAAGCTGCCCTGCAGGCCATGGACGATGCCGGCGCCAAAACCGGCGATAATAACGTCATCGACCAGGTATTCGTAGCCAGCATGGGCGCGGGCATGCTCAACCGGATCAGCGGCTCCGCTTCTGCCCTGGTAGATACCCTGGATATCCGCCCCGCCATGGCGGAGTGCATTGAGAACGGACCCGCCTCTGGCGCCTCCGGAATCAAGCTGGGCTATATGGCCATCGCCTCCGGCATGTGTGACTGCGTGCTGGTGGTGGGCGGCGAGCAGATGCGGGTGGTAAGCGGCTGGGAAGCCACGGACTTTGTGGCTACCATGCTCCATCCGGAAGCGGAGTATAAATACGGCGCGACCCTGCCTTCCTTCGCGGGTATGTTCACCCGCCTTTGCATGGAGAAGTATGGCATTGAGAGCAGGGATCTGGCCATCATCTCCGTAAAGAACCACGAAAACGCCATGCATAACCCCTGCGCCCATATTCACCGCCGGGCGGTTCTGGAGCGCATCACCAACCCGGCTTACATCAATGCCACCAACCCCATCGTGGCGGATCCCCTGCGCCAGTTCGATATGTGCCCGGTGAGCGACGGCGCCGCCGCGGTGCTGCTGGTAGCCAAGGATAAGCAGGAAGAGCTGGGCTTTGGCGACAAGAAGTTTATCCGGATCGCCGGTATTGCCAGCGCGACCGATACCCACGTGGTAGCTAACCGCGCCGTGCCCACGGATCTGCTGGCAGTGCGCACTGCTGCCCAGAATGCTTACAAGATGGCGGGTATGGGCCCCGAGGATATCGACGTGGCGGAGCTGCACGACGCCTTCCTGATCCTAGAGATCGTGGAGAGCGAGGAAGTGGGCTTCTTCAAGCGGGGCGAAGGCCATATCGCCGCGCGCAACGGCGAAACCCGCATCGGCGGCAAAATGCCCATCAACCCCTCCGGCGGCTTGAAGGCAAAGGGCCATCCTCTGGGCGCTACGGGCGTATCCCAGGTGGTGGAACTGGTCCGGCAGCTGCGGGGCGAGGCAGATGGCCGCCAGGTGGAAGGCGCCAAGACGGGCCTGGCCGTCAACTTCG
Source organism: uncultured Clostridia bacterium (assembly GCA_944336625.1). GTDB lineage: Bacteria > Bacillota > Clostridia > Christensenellales > CAG-138 > Pelethousia. The sequence continues at coordinate 34 of CALVLF010000017.1, read as the reverse complement.
GCGGCTTTGGCAACAACGTGGTCGCCACCATTGT
>CALVLF010000016.1 GCA_944336625.1 uncultured Clostridia bacterium | reverse complement strand
CTCGCAGCACCATCCTGGCACCTATTGGCAGCTTTGTGCCGGCCGCTTCCGCCTCCCTCCGCATAACGGACCGGGTGTTTACCAGTATTGTCGCATCGGACAGCTTGGCTTCCGGACAAAGCACGTTTATGGTGGAAATGAGCGAAATGAGCAACATCCTCCGGCATGCTACAGAGAACAGCCTGCTGATTATCGATGAGATCGGCCGGGGTACCAGCACTTTCGATGGATTGAGCATCGCCTGGGCCGTTTTGGAGCATATTGCCGACCGGGGAAAGTGCGGAGCGAAAACCCTTTTCGCCACCCATTACCATGAACTGACGGAGCTGGAGGGAAAGCTGCCGGGCATTAAAAACTACCGGGTCTCCGTAAAGGAGGTGGGGGATGATATCATCTTCCTGCGGAAGATCGTCCGGGGCGGTGCGGATAAGAGCTTTGGCATACAGGTGGCGAAGCTGGCAGGCATTCCAGAGGATGTCATCATCCGGGCCAAGGAGATCCTGCGCCAGCTGGAGGATTCGGATATTAACCATGCAGCCATTTTAGATGCTCGCCGGGAGGAAGGCCCAGATCAGCAGATGACCCTTTTTGGTCCTGCGGGCTCCGACGATATTTTAAACGATCTAAAGGCCCTAGACGTAAATGCCCTGACCCCAATGGAAGCGCTGAATAAGCTCTATGACCTGCATTTGCGCGCAAAATTGAAGCAATAGCCATGAGCAAGATACAAGTTTTAAGCCAGCATATTGCCAACCAGATCGCTGCCGGCGAGGTGGTGGAACGCCCAGCTTCCATTGTAAAGGAGCTGGTAGAAAATGCCATCGACGCAGGCGCCAGCTCCATCACAGTGGAGATCAAAAGCGGCGGCATAGAGTATCTTCGCGTTTCGGACAACGGCAGCGGAATAGAGGCCGACCAGGTTCCTACCGCTTTTCTGCGGCACGCCACCAGCAAGATCACAACCGCGCAGGATCTGGATAAGATCCACACCCTGGGTTTCCGGGGCGAGGCTTTGGCGTCCATCGCTGCCGTATCCAAAGTAGAGTTGACCACCCGGACAAGCCAGGCTGAGGCCGGCACAAAAATACAGATTTCCGCCGGGGAAGTTCAGTGGCTGGGGCCGGCGGCCTGCCCAGGCGGCACGAATATTATCGTGGAAGATGTGTTTTTTAACGTTCCGGTCCGCCGCAAGTTTTTGAAAAGCAGCAGAGCCGAAGCGGCGGCTATCGGTGATATCCTTTGCAGGGCAATCCTGGCGAACCCGCATATCTCCTTCCGGTTTTTAAACGGTGGCAAGCAGATTTATCAGAGCTCCGGAGATGGAACGCTGAAAAACGCCATCTACTGCGTATATGGAAGCGAGGTTTTGCCCCATCTAAAGCCCATATCCTATAAGGATGGTTCTATTTCCATCCGGGGCTTTTTGGGCACGGAGCAGCTGGCAAGGCCCAACCGGCTTTATCAATCCTTTTATGTAAACGGCCGTTATATACGTTCCCAGCGCTTGTCCTTTGCCGTGCAGCGAGCCTTTGAAACCCGGCTCATGAGCGGAAAATTCCCCTTCTTCGTAATAAATCTGTCCCTGCCCTGGGAAGCGGTGGATGTAAACGTACACCCGCAAAAGCTGGAGGTTCGCTTTCAGGATGAGGATACCGTATTCCGGGCATTGACAGTAGCCTGCCGCATAGCTTTGGGCGACCCGGTAGCGCCCCTGGTCCATGGCAATGACCTGCCCCGGTTTAAGAAGGAGCGAAGCCATTTTGAACTGCCTGCGCAACCCCTGCCCAGCGCAGATAGGACGTCTCTTAAAGAGAAAACGGAGGAGCAGCAGCTTGGTACCATTCGCGAACGGATGGGGATAGGGGAATCTTCTTCGTCCCAGGGCTTATCCCTTCGGGAGGGGACGGGTACGCCTGTGGTGGAAACAATGCCTAAATTTCCCTTGCAGCAAAGGGAAGGCCAACCGGTTTCATCCATCCCAGACGCTGGCAAAGACGCTGGCAAAATAGAAAGCCCGCTTTCGTCCCGAAACGGACAGGATGCATCTACAGCAACTCCGCAGGTATCTTCTCAGGAAACCATGGGCTTCGGTATGGAGCCCTATCAGGTAATTGGCCAGCTGTTTGACTGTTACTGGGTGGTTCAGCAGGGAGAACGGGTATTTTTTATCGATCAGCATGCTGCCCATGAGCGGCAGATCTATGAATCCATCATGTCGGGGGAGCTGGCAGGAGACCGGCAAATGCTTCTGGTGCCCGCTATCGTAAAGCTCCAGCCCCGTCAGTTCGACATTTTGATGGAAAATCTTCCGGTTTTTGCAGAGCTGGGCTTTGAGATCGAAGAATTCGGCGCCTTAACCGTACGGCTTTGTGCTGTTCCTGCCTTTATAGGCGAGGATGTGCAGGGGGCGGACTTTCTCCAGGAGGCCATTGCCCTGCTGGAGGAGCAGGGAAGGGTCAGCGGCACGCAGCTGAAGCGGGCCGCCCTTATTCAGGCCTCCTGCAAGGGAGCTATTAAGGCGGGGCAGAACCTAGCGCCGGAGGAGATTGCGTCCCTTTTAGGCGCATTTGCCAGGCAAGGCGCTCCCCTAACATGCCCCCATGGCCGCCCCGTCATGGTTCAAATGACAAAGCTGGAATTTGAAAAAATGTTTAAGCGGGTATTGTAAAGCGAAGGATTATGCAGAACGGAAAACAACCACTTGGCGTTATATTGGGGCCTACTGCCAGCGGAAAGACCGCCCTGGGCGTGCAGGTTGCAAAGAGATTGGGCGGGCAGATCGTTTCCGCCGATTCTATGCAAGTATACCAGGGGCTGGACATTGGCTCTGCTAAGCCTACGGCTTTGGAAATGGGGGGCATTCCACACCATCTTTTAGACGTGGCTACGGTGGACGGGCCAAGGTTCACCGTTGCAGAATATCAGCGCCGGGCGCGAGAGGCCATCGATTCCATCCATGCCAGCGGGGATTATCCCATTGTGGTAGGGGGGACGGGGTTATATATCAGCGCCATCATAAGCCCCCTGGATTTTACACAGACGGCAGGGGACGAAGCCCTGCGCACTGCCCTTAGCCAGCAGGAAGCGCAAGAACCCGGAAGCCTGTACCGCCGCTTGCAGCAGGAAGACCCAGACTCCGCCAGGCGGCTACACCCCAACGATATCAAGCGGATCATCCGGGCCCTGGAGGTTAAGTCTATTACCGGAAAACCCATAGGTTCCGGCTTTGCCCGGGCGACAGAAGAGGATTGCCCTTATGCCCTGTCCATGATAGGCCTTACGATGCCCCGGGAGCTGCTATATGCCCGCATTGAGCAGCGGGTGGAGCAGATGCTGGAGCAGGGTCTTTTAAAGGAGGCCCGCCGCATATGGGATATGGGCTTGGATCGAAGCCTGCCCTCGCTACAGGGCCTGGGTTATAAGCAGCTGTTTGCCTATTTCGCCGGCGAATATACCCTGGAGCAGGCGATCGAGGCCATTAAGCGGGAAACGCGCCACTTTGCAAAACGGCAGCTCACCTGGTTTCGCCGGGACCCGCGGATCAGCTGGCTGGATATTACAGAATATTCGGAGCAGCAACAGCTATTAGAGGCTGCTTGCGCTTTGTTGGAAAGGTAGGAATCAAAGAGAGTATGGCGAAACCCTTGAACTTACAGGATATGTTTTTAAACTGCGCCCGTCGGGAGCGCATTCCGGTTACCATTCATGTGCAGAATGGATATCAGATCAATAATGCCGTTATTGTGGGCTATGACAGTTTTGTCTTATTGGTAGATATAGAAGGCAAGCAAATGATGATCTATAAACATGCCATATCCACGATTACACCCAAGCGCCGGGCTGTATTTACCAACCAGGATCTGCAGCGGGAGGAGCAGAGCATATCGGAGGAAACCTATGCAGAGTAATTTGGACCGCCTTGCTCCCTATCGCGCCCTGGGCATTGCAGATAAGAGCATTGCCTTCGTGCTGGATGCGGAGGAATCCCTGATTCCCATGTTCCAAAGGATCGAGGCCATTGAAGCGGAAAACACGGCCCGGGTTCTGGGAGCATTTCAACGGGAAGGGGTGGCGCAGCGGCATTTTTCGCCTACCACGGGTTATGGCTATGATGATATTGGCCGGGATACCCTGGACCGGGTCTTTGCCCGTGCCCTGCAATGCGAAGATGCCCTGGTTCGCCCCCAGCTTACCAGTGGAACCCATGCGATCTTTACGGCATTGGCTGGCCTCCTGGAGCCTGGTGACATTCTCCTTTCCATTACGGGCAAACCCTATGATACTCTGGAAAGCGCCATTGGTATTTCCGGAGATGCACCCAACTCCCTGAAACGGCTGGGTATCCATTATAAGCAGGTGGATTTAAAAGGGGATGCCATGGACCTTCCGGCGATTTTAGAAGCTCTGGAGGAAACGCCTGCGCGGATTCGTATCGTTTATGTGCAGCGCTCCCGGGGATATGCCTGGCGCAATGCCTTGCTGCCTGTAGACATGCAGCCCGTGTTTGCAGCCGTGCATAAAAAAATTCCCACAGCGTTTATCGTGGTGGATAATTGCTATGGAGAATTTACCCAGCGGGAGGAACCCAGCGCTTTTGGGGCGGATATTCTGGTAGGTTCCCTGATCAAAAACCCGGGCGGCGGGATTGCGCCCACCGGTGGATATATGGCAGGAACCAGAAAGGCCATAGAAAAAATTGAAAACCGGCTTACTGTGCCGGGTATGGGGCGGGAGGTAGGTAGCTATGCAGCCAGCTATGCGCCCTTTTATCAGGGCCTTTTCATGGCGCCGCATATTGTTGCCCAGAGCCTGAAAACGGCTATACTCTTTGCCGGCGCCTTTGAAAGGGCCGGGCTTACCACCATGCCCTCCAGCCAGGCGGCACGGAGCGATATTGTCCAAGCCTTGCGCTTTGAGAGGGCGGAAGGGCTCATTTCCTTCTGCAAAGCCATTCAAAAGGCGGCGCCCATCGATAGCTTCGTTACCCCAGAGCCCTGGGATATGCCAGGATATCAGAGCCAGGTTATCATGGCGGCAGGGGCGTTCGTCCAAGGTTCTTCCATCGAATTGAGTGCCGATGGCCCCATAAAGCCCCCCTATACCGCCTATGTTCAGGGCGGGCTTACCTATGCCCACGGGCGTATCGGCGTCATGTATGCCATTGAAGCCCTGCAAGCAGCCGGGGAACTGCACCTCTAATAGCGGCGGAGCAGGGCTACAACCTTTCCGGCGATGGCCACATCCTCATAAGCAGCAAAGATAGGCTCCATTTGCCGATTTTCCGGTTGGAGTCTGATTTGTGTTGCTTCGAAAAAAATGCGCTTTACCGTAGCCGAATCTTCTCCCACCCGGGCGACTACGATATCCCCATTTTCCGCTTTAAGGCCGCGATGGACCACAAGTAAGTCCCCGTCATGTATGCCAGCGTCAATCATGCTTTCCCCGTTTACCCGAAGCATGAAGGCTTCTCCTTCCTCCGCACCATGCAGGAGGTTCGCGGGCAAGGGAATATATTCCTGAATGTTTTCAATCGCTAGGATAGGAAGCCCGGCTGCCACTGTGCCGATCAAAGGCAGGCTTTGTATATCTCCGTCTCCGGGCCTGGGGCCACAGAGCTCAATGGAGCGCTGCATAGAAGGATTCATTTTTATAAGGCCTTTTGCAGCCAGGTTTTTTAAATGCAGATGTACGGTGGAGGTGGACTTTAGGTTTAAGGCTGTACCAATCTCGCGAACCGTAGGCGGAAAAGCATGGGTTTTCATATAAGAACGGATAAATTCATAAACAGCCTGCTGCGTTTCTCCGGCCTTTGCCATAGGTTACCTCCATAAATCGAATATTATGTGGTATAATAATAAAATCTATTGGAGACAGTATAGCATATAGCACAAATGTTTGCAATAGCAGGAGGCGCAGCATGGATAATAAGCAAAATGAAAATGAATATGATGGGCTGGACTATTGCGATCTGACGCCGGGAAAGATCTGTGATAACTGCTGCCAGTGCTTAGAGCTGGACCGGGATTATAATAAAATTGAAGCGCGCCTTGTGCGCACGGATCGCATCGATGACTTATCCGGCCTATATGGAAGCGCGGAGATGGAAGGGGACGGGAGTATGGATCCTTTTTTCAGCAGCTTCGCCTTTGCAGAAACGGAACAGGAATACGATCTGGAAGATGCTGCTGATTACGATACCAGCGATGCGGAAGAGGAGCCATTTATACCGGCCCAGGTTGATCCGGCCCTGATGAACGAGTGGGAAGAAAAGCTCCGCCAATATATGGCGGAGCAGCACCGAGCCTACATCTATACCTTACACGGTATCCGCCAGCGGCCAAACAGCCGAAAACAACACAAATAAAAACCCAGGGGGAGGACCAAATCAGTCCTCCCGCAGCTTTATTACATGGGCAGCGATCCGGCGATTATCCTGGGAAGTAGCCGCATAGTGCTTCCGGGTGGTATTTACATCCTTATGGCCCAACACATCCGCCACCAGATAGATATCGCCCGTTTCCCGATACAGGGTGGTTCCAAAGGTACTGCGGAGCTTGTGCGGGGAGATCTTCTTCAAGGGGGCGGCCAGCTGGGCATATTTTTTAACCAGGTTTTCTACGGCCCGCACGGTGATCCGCCGGTTTTGCAAGGAAAGGAACAATGCTTCCTCATGGCCGGGCTGGGGCGTCATCCTTTCCCGCTCCAACATATAGTTAAGCAAGGCTTTGCGCGCTTCATCCCCAAAGACGAGAATATCCTGCTTTCCGCCCTTGCGGACTACGGAAAATTCATTGGCAGAGAAGTTAATATCGTCCATATCGATTCCCACCAGCTCGCTGATACGGATGCCCGTTCCTAGAAACAGGGTAAGGATAGCAAGATCCCGGGCCTGGGTGCGGTTATGGTATTTTTTTTGGGCTTCTGTCAGTCCTTCGCCTGCTTCCACAATATCCAGAAGGGTAGCTACCTCGTCCGGTTCCAAACGGATGATGGCCCGGTCCCGGATTACCGGCAAATCCACCAGGGCAGGAGCATTGTTTTTCAGCCGCTCCTTTTTGCAGAAATACTTATACAGCGTTCGCAGGGAAGATAGCTTTCTCTTTTTGGCCCGCTCGCCATTGAGCACTTCCCGGTCTGATTCGTTTGTATAATAGGAAACATAGCTCAGATAGCTTTCGATGGTTGTAACATCCACCCGATCCAGATCCAGCAGGGTAAGGTCTCGGATCGTTTCCTTTTCAAATCCGGGCTGCTGGATCAGGAAGGTAAAGAAGCTCTTCAAATCTACACCATATGCATAGCGGGAACGAACCAGGGTCTCATGTTCAATGCCGCGGAAAAATTCCCCGCAAAAAGGCGGAAGCTCTTCACAAAGCTCCCGGAGCTTCAGCGTGTATTTTTTATATTCAGTTCCAGCGTAATCATCCTGCATAAATCGGTCTCCTAAATATATAATGGTAAATTAGTCGGGAGGACCAGGACCTAACTATTCGTTAAACGCAAGTTTAACGAATAGTTAGGCTTGTCCTTTAGGAAATTGTTCTATGGCACTTCTTGCTAAGGCATCGCAGCGATTGTTATTTATATTATCGCTATGGCCCTTAACTTTATGCCAGGTTATACGGTGCTTGCGATCCTGCGCCAGCAGCTGCTGCCAAAGATCCTGGTTTTCCACAGGCTTTTTGCTTGCGGTTTTCCACCCGTTGCGCTGCCAGCCGGCCAGCCAGTTTTCCGTAAAGGCGTTATATAAATACGCACTGTCCGTATATAGGTCTATTTCGCAGGGTTCCTTCAGCGCATTCAGCGCACAAATTGCCGCCATAAGCTCCATGCGGTTATTCGTGGTATGGGCTTCGCCGCCGGAAAGCTCCTTTTTATGTTCTTTATAGAGCAAGATCGCGCCCCAGCCGCCTGGGCCCGGATTTCCGGAGCAAGCGCCATCCGTATATATTTTGATCTGTTTCATGTAATCCATACATCCTTATTGAGAGTTCATTTCTTAATTAATTTATTATAATTATTATAACACAAGAATCCAGATTGACATACGGAATTTGTGGTGCTATAATAATAAAGCTGGCCATGAAAGCTCTGCTTTCTCATATAGGGGCATGATGTAATGGTAACATAGCGGTCTCCAAAACCGTTCTTGAGGGTTCGAGTCCTTCTGCCCCTGCCAGAGCGTTTAGAGCCTTAATTTTGACGTTTGTGCAGAATTAAGGCTCTTCCCTTATTTCTTATTTTTTTAAAGGAGTTTTAAAGGAGTCTCTGCCCCCGTGTTTTACGATGCTACTTACCATCCTGTTCTAGAGGATTATGATACCAAAGGAAAGCTCTCCCCTGCTGCCCTGCTCAAGGCGTTGGAAAACGCTGGAAACCAGCAGTCCGACTACATCGGTGATGGCGTTTTTTCCAGCAATCGGAAAAAGGGCCTAGCTTGGGTCCTTACGGATTGGCAGATATGGGTTTCCCGGTATCCCGCCTATGGTGCGCCCATAAAGATCCGCACCTGGCAGCGTACCGCGAAGGTGCCTCTTCGCATATGCCGCGATTATCTTCTGGAGGATGGCGGCGAAGGGTATGCCGTCCGGGCTGTGTCCAGATGGGTACTTTTGGATAAAGAGACCCAGCGGATCGTTCGTCCCAGCGAAGACCTGATTCGCCTTTATGCACCGGAACCGGAGTCTGCCCTACCGGAATCCACCTATGAAAAGCTTCAGGAGCCCAAGGCGTATAGCATGGAAACGCCCATATCCCTCCGCCGTTCCGATATTGACTTCAATGCCCATGTGCACAATCTTTGCTATTTGGATTTTGCCATAGAAGGGCTCCCTTTAGACGTCTATGAGGAGCACGATTTTCGGGAGATCCACATTCTCTATAAATCCGCAGTGCGTTTTGGCGAGTCCATCCTTTGCAAGTATGCCCGAGAGGAAGCGGGGAATATGGTGGGTATATATGGGAATGATGGCTCCCTCCGCTCCCTGGTAGCACTGCGCTAAAGCTAAAGGGCAAAGGCTTAATTCCATAGGGAATAGAAAGCAAATGGCGGCGAGGAAACTCGCCGTCATTTGCTTTACATAGTTACTTTATAAGATGGCTCAAGAATCATAGCTAAAGGCCATGCATACCATATGCAGCCCGGAATCAGGGGCAGAAGTCTGGACTTTCCAGTCCTGCCCCGCCGCTTTCGGAAATAGAGAGGGCAGCGAAATCAGGCCACAGCGCGGCGCTTTGCTACTGCCCGCTGCAGAGCCTTTACACCCTCTACGATGGGAAGAACTGCCAGAGCTAAGAGAATCGCTATAGCATATTCCATGGCGCTGATATGGGTAAAGCCAAAGGCGTTGGAAAGGAACGGAATGTAGATTACCGCAGTGGTCAGCAGCAGGCTGATGGCCATAGCGCCCCAGAGGACTACATTATGGCTGTGAAGCTTAAATACGCTATTCCGCTGGCTGCGCATATTGAAACTGTGGAAGATTTCCGCCATGCTCATGGTCAGGAAGGCCATGGTCATACCGTCTGCACTGTCGGCAATTTCCCAAACGCCTGCTTCAATATAATGGCCGATGAAATAGGCCGCCAGAGTCAAAACCGTTACCATCAGGCCCTGATATAGGACATCGATCCCTAAGCCGCCGGCAAATATGCCGTCGCTGGTACTACGGGGCTTGCGCTCCATTAAATCGGGCTCTCCCTTCTCCAAGCCCAAAGCCAGAGCCGGGAAGCAGTCCGTAATCAAGTTGATCCACAGCAGATGCACCGGCTGTAGAATTACAAAGCCCATGAGCGTGGCAAGGAAAATACTGGCAACCTCGCTCATATTGGAGCCCAGCAGGAATTGAATGGCCTTTCGGATATTATCGTAAATACGCCGGCCTTCCTCTACCGCACCCACGATGGTAGCAAAGTTATCATCGGCCAGAACCATATCCGCTACGTTTTTCGTAACATCCGTGCCGGTGATACCCATACCGACGCCGATATCCGCGCTCTTTATGGAAGGAGCATCATTCACCCCATCTCCGGTCATGGCGGTGACGTAGCCCTTTTTGCGCCAAGCATTTACAATGCGTACCTTATGTTCCGGCTGCACGCGAGCATAGACGCTGTATTTTTCGATATCCCGCTCTAGCGTCTGGTCGTCGATTTCATTAAGCTGTGCGCCGGTAATCGCAGCAGATTCATCCTGGAGAATCCCCAGCTCCTTTGCAATGGCGATAGCCGTATCCCGATGGTCCCCTGTGATCATAACGGGACGGATGCCAGCTTTCTTACATAGAGCTATAGCGTCCAGCACTTCTGGCCGGATGGGATCAATCATTCCAGCAAGGCCGAGGAAGATCATATCCTTTTCTAAAGCCTCTGGGGAAATATCCTCCGGCATATGATCATATACGCGCCGCGCTGCACAAAGTACACGCAGGGCCTTATGGGCCATAGCTTTATTGGCCTCGAGGATCTCCTGCTGCTTTTCACTGGTCATGGGATATATCTTCCCATTCTCCTGATAATAGGCGCAGCGCTGTATTACCTCATCTGGGGCACCCTTTGTATACTGGATGATCTCCGAATCGCCCTGATGGAGCGTAGACATCATTTTCCGGTCGCTGTCAAAAGGAGCTTCCCCTACTCGGGGCGTTTCCCGCTCCAGGTCCGGTTTTTGGAGTCCTTCCTTTGCTGCCCAGTTTACCAGGGCGCATTCGGTGGGCTCACCCATCGCCTGCCCCGTCTCGTCCAGGTTTGCATCGGAGCACAGGGCCATGGCTCGAGCGGTTTCCGGCCCCTCGCCATAGCTTTCCACTACCGTCATCTTATTTTGTGTCAGCGTACCGGTCTTATCGCTGCAGATTACCTGGGCGCAACCCAGGGTTTCTACGGCGGTGAGCCGCCGGATCACCGCATTGCGCTTAGACATATTCGTAACGCCAATGGATAATACGATAGTGACCACTGCGGCTAAGCCTTCCGGCACGGCTGCTACTGCCAGGCTTACGGCGATCATGAAAGTATCGATAACGGTGTTCATGTGGAAATCGCCGGTGCGCAGCAGGGAGAATACGAAAATAAATGCGCTGATGCCCAAAACCAGCCAGCTCAGGATTTTGCTCAGCTGGGCCAGCTTGATCTGCAAAGGCGTTTGATTATCCTCGGCCTGGGCCAAGATATCAGCAATCTTGCCCATCTCCGTGTTCATACCCGTATCAGTAATGACCGCTTTACCACGGCCATATACGATAGTGCTGCCCATATAGACCATGTTCTTTCGGTCACCCAAAGGAACGTCTTTGTCCTCTTCAACTTCCAAGGCAGCAGTCTGTTTATCGACGGGGACGCTTTCCCCAGTCAGGGCCGCTTCCTCCGCTTTTATGCTAGCACATTCGATGATACGTCCATCTGCCGGAACGGCGTCGCCGGCTTCCAGGATTACGATATCCCCCACCACCAGGTCTTCGCTTTTTATCTGGATAAGTTTTCCATCCCGGAGGACTTTGCTGGTGGCAGCTGTCATTGCCTGAAGGGCTTCAATGGCTTTTTCTGCCTTGTTTTCCTGATAAACGCCCAGAACGGCATTGATCACAACAACAGCTAGAATGATGACGACTTCGCTTAAGCTATCGCCGCTGTATACTGCCGTAACTCCGGAAACAAGCGCGGCTGCCAATAGGATCAGAATCATCGGGTCGCGTATCTGCGCGATAAACCGCTGCAAAAGCGTAACCTTAGGCGCTTCTTTGAGTTTGTTTTTTCCATCCTGCTCTAGTCGCCGGGCCGCCTCCTGGCTGCTTAGCCCTTCTGCAGCGGAGTCGTATGCCTGCATGACCTGCGCAACATCAGATAAATAAGCTTTCATTTTACCCCCCACTTTCTTCCAGATTATCGGTTGCTCGATGCCATTGCTGCTTATACTTATATAAAAAACAAGGCTTACCTGGCATCTGTCAGATAAGTCTCATCATTTAATACAGAACCAGAAAGCGAAAAGGCTAACAGGATGTTGGCTCTATAACGTTATGGCCTTGCCACATAGGCAGGCCATAACGCCGATTACTCCCTTATTGCAGTAATTATAACATAGTGTAATAAGGCAAGCAAGCAACATAATGATTTTTTTGGCAAAGGCCTCACAACTTCTTCACAGTTTAAACAAATTGCACGATATAGTTCCGTAGGTTATTATAAGCGATATCCTCCAACTCATTTTCCGTAAAACCTGCCGAGCGAAAGGCCTCTGCCAGAGCAGGCAGGCAGCCCTGATTCTTCAGATCCCGTGGATAATCGTTCATCCCGTCAAAATCCGAACCTAAAGCCACATGCTCCGGCCCAACCAGGCTGGCAATATACGCTGCATGCCGTGCCACATCTGCTGCGCAGGCGTTCTGGGGCAGGGCGCACAGCTGGGGCGGATAAAAGTTGACGCAGATGATCCCCCCTGCCTTGGCGATCTCTTTAATATGTGCGTCCTTCAGGGACCTTCGGTGGTTACAGATGGTCCGGGCATTGGAATGGGAAGCGAATATGGGGCGGGTGGCTATGGAAAGGGCTTCGTTAATTCCTGCATCGCTCAAATGAGCTACATCCAAGGCCATGCCAAGCCGGTCCATTTCCCGTACGGTTTTCCGACCCAGGCGGGTCAACCCAAGATTGGCCCTGCGCATAGCCGGAGACGCCAGTTCGTTACTATAATTCCAGGTCAGGGTCATAGCCCGGGCACCCAGTTTATAGAGCATTCGCAAGGCCTCTAGGCTCCCTGCAATGGCCTCTCCTCCCTCAATCGTAAGCAGAGCGGCGATTTTTCCTGCTCCGGGTAGGAAGTCCCGGCTGAAAGGAACCAGAGCCCCATCGCTTGCTTGCAGCATGCGCCAATAAGTATCGATTAGGCAAATGCATTGCTCCAAGCCGTTACGAGCGGCGTTCCCATCTATCCAGGCCGCAAAAAACTGCAAGGCTACGTTAGACTTTCGCATATAAGGAAGGGCAACAGCCTGGCGGCCCTGTGGCGCAGCGATACTCCAGCCATCATGATACATATAATATAGAAAATCACAATGAGCATCCGCAAAATAAAGGGGATTCACAGAGCTTTCCCTCCATATAAATAATAAAGAAGCAAAAGGATATGCCACGCCGGCATATCCTTTGTTTGCTTTTACTCTGCACAAGCGCTATTTGGCAAACTCTACCGCCCGAGTCTCCCGGATTACATTGACCTTGATCTGGCCAGGATATTCCAGATCGGACTCAATCCGCTTGACGATTTCCTTTGCCATAAGGATGGTGTCCGCATCGTTTACGCTTTCCGGCTTAACCATAATGCGAATCTCGCGGCCTGCCTGGAGCGCAAAGGATTTATCCACGCCTTCAAAGGAATTGGCAATCTCTTCCAGCTTCTCTAGACGTTTGATGTAGTTTTCCAACGTCTCCCGACGGGCACCCGGCCGGGCGGCTGAAATTGCATCCGCTGCCTGCACAAGGACAGCTTCAATGGTGCTGGGCTCTACATCACCATGATGCGCCTGGATAGCATGGATGACCTGGTTGTTTTCCCGGTATTTTTTGGCCAAATCGGCGCCAATCTGGGCATGGGGGCCTTCAATTTCATGGTCAACTGCCTTGCCAATATCATGCAACAGTCCCGCGCGCTTTGCAAGGGCTGTATTGGCACCGATCTCAGACGCCATGATGCCCGCTAGATGTGCAACCTCGATAGAATGCTTCAAAACGTTCTGCCCATAGCTGGTGCGGTAGCGTAAGCGGCCCAGCAACTTCACGAGCTCATGATGCAGGCCGTGCATACCTACCTGGAATAGGGCTTGCTCGCCGGCTTCTCGGATTTGCGCATCCACTTCCTTACGAGCTTTCTCCACCATTTCCTCGATTCGGGCGGGATGGATACGGCCGTCCATAATCAGCTTTTCCAGCGCGATGCGGGCTATCTCCCGGCGAACCGGATCAAATCCTGAAAGAATAACCGCTTCAGGCGTATCATCAATAATGAGATCCACCCCCGTAGCTGTTTCCAGCGTACGAATATTGCGCCCTTCCCGGCCAATGATCCGGCCCTTCATTTCGTCGTTGGGCAGTGTCACAACAGAGACCGTTGTTTCTGCGACGTGATCTGCTGCGCAACGCTGTACCGCTAGAGAGATAATATTCCTGGCCCGTTTTTCCGCCTCTTCTTTTGTTTTTGTTTCAATTTCCCGCAGCATAACGGCCGCGTCATGCCGGGCTTCCCTCTCTACGTTTCCAAGCAAGATCTCCCTTGCCTCGTCCATAGACAAGCCGGAGATCGTTTCAAGCTCCTTCAGCTGCTGGTTATGAATTTACTGGGCTGCAGCTTCCACCCGCTCTGCTTCTTTAAATTTTTCGTTGAGCTGCGCTTCGCGCTGCTCAATCCCATCCAGCTTTTTATCCAGCGTTTCTTCGCGCTGCGCAAGACGGCGTTCAGACCGCTGGAGCTCATTGCGGCGGTCCCGCAGATCCTTTTCGCTTTCGCTCTTTATTTTGTAGGCTTCTTCCTTGGCCTCAAGAATGGTTTCTTTTCTAATGGTTTCCGCACGCTTCTGCGCATCGTCTATCATTTTTTTAACGGCATCCTCTGCCTTGGCGACCTTGGCCTCGGCAATGTTTCGCCGGTAAACATAACCAGTAAAGAAGAATACAACCGAGCACACAACCCCGATAAGGATCGGGAGCAAAACATCCATCACAGTGAATATCCCCCTCCAAACTTTACAGAATCTTGATTATTCCTATGTGCGTAGTTATTCAGCATGCATGGACAAAATTTCATGAAAAAATTTCATGAAATTACATACCTCTATAATTACTTATACAGATTTTAACCTTTTTCATAACAAAAGTCAAGGTATCCAGATCTGGGATGCCTTGACTTTTTTAATAAATTGATTACGCTTCTTCGTCTTTTTTTGCAGGTGTTTGTTTTTCTTCTTCCGCTGTTACGCCGCCTATGCTGGCACGGATTTTCGCCTCGATTTCGTCGCAAAGCTCTTTATTATCTTTCAGGAAAAGGCGGGCGTTATCCCGGCCTTGGGCCATACGCATATCCCCATAGGAATACCATGCGCCGGTTTTGCTGATGATCTTTTGTTCAACCGCAAGGTCCAGTATGGCGCTTTCGTTAGAAATACCTTCGCCATAGATAATGTCAAATTCCGCCTGCTTAAAGGGCGGCGCTACCTTATTTTTTACAACTTTAATGCGGGTACGGTTTCCTACGATATCGGTGCCGTTTTTGATTACATCGATTTTACGAACGTCTAGCCTTACGGAAGCGTAAAACTTTAAGGCCTTACCACCCGTAGTAGTTTCCGGATTGCCAAACATGACGCCAACTTTTTCCCGAAGCTGGTTAATAAAGATCACAATGGTATTGGACTTGCTGATAACGCCGGCCAGCTTACGCAGCGCCTGGCTCATAAGCCGCGCCTGCAAGCCCACATGAGAATCGCCCATATCGCCTTCGATTTCAGCTTTGGGAACCAGCGCCGCCACGGAATCGATTACGACCACGTCAATGGCGCCGCTGCGAACCAGGGCTTCGGTAATTTCTAGGGCCTGTTCGCCAGTATCTGGCTGGGAAATATAGAGTTCATCCACATCCACTCCCAGATTTTCCGCATAAACGGGATCCAGAGCATGCTCCGCGTCGATAAAGGCGGCAGTACCGCCCTGTTTCTGCGCTTCTGCGATCACGTGCAGGGCGATGGTGGTTTTACCAGAGGATTCGGGCCCGTAAATCTCAATAATGCGGCCTCTAGGGATACCGCCTACCCCCAAAGCAATATCCAGCGCAAGACAGCCCGAAGAGATCGTAGATACGACAATCCTGGAGGCGGCATCCCCCAGCTTCATAACAGCGCCCTTTCCAAACTGTTTTTCGATTTGGCTTAAGGCCATTTCCAGGGCTTTTTCTTTTTCGATCATGGGGTTAAGTGCTCTCCTTTTGTTGATTTAATAATTCTTTACCCTTGTCCGGTAAGGGCAGTTATTCAATTTCCTGTATATGCCGGCGGAGCATATCCAGCCCCTCTAAAACAGCAAGTTCCCGGATGCGGTTTCGATCGCCAACAAAGTGCATCTCGTGTACGGTCTCGCCGCCGGCATAGGCAAGGCCCACATAGACTAATCCTATGGGCTTTTGCGCCGTCCCTCCATCCGGGCCTGCAATGCCTGTTGTCGCCAAGGCAAAATCCACACCCGCGCTCTTTCGCATACCTCGCGCCATTTCCAGCGCAGTCTCCTTACTCACTGCCCCATAGGTGGCCAGGGTATCCGCTTGTACACCCAGGCGCCGCATCTTGGCCGCATTGGAATAGGTCACGCACCCTTCCATTAGAAATGCCGAGCTGCCCGGCACAGAGATCAGTGTGGAAGCTAGAAGCCCACCTGTACAGCTTTCCGCCACGGCTATCGTCTTTTTAGACTGGAGCAACAGATTTGCGCAGACCTGCTCCAGCGGCATACCGTCGCTGGAGTAGATCACATGCCCCAGCAATTCCTCTATAGCCTGGATTGTAGGCTCCAATAGGCGGCTACCTTCCTCTTTATTTTGACATCGGGCGGTTACCCGAATGGTGGTTTCGCCTGTTAAGGCATAGGTAGCAATGGTAGGATTCGTCTGCGTATCGATCAAGGGGCGCAGCTTATCTTCCACGGCAGATTCGCCCAGGCCATATACGCGCAGAACCCGGGAGCAGAATATCCCCTCCCCTCGCTTGCGTAGATAGGGCATGACCGAAGCATCAAACATAGGGCGCATCTCTCGGGGAGGCCCGGGCAACAGGATGATGGCCTTGCCATCCTTTTCCAGGATACATCCAGGGGCAGTGCCATTCTCATTGGGAAGGATGATAGCCCCCTTAGGGAACATGACCTGTTTGCGGTTATTCTCCGTCATGATACGGCGGTTTTGCGCGAATCTAGCAAGCATCCGCTCCAGGCTTTCTTCATCCGGTACAAAATCCGGATCCAGCCCCAGTACATCTGCCGCCGTCTCCTTGGTAAGATCATCTTCCGTGGGGCCTAGCCCGCCGGTCAGAATGACAATATCCGCCCGGCTGGCCGCCGTCTGAATGGCATGAAACAGGCGGTCATGGTTATCGCCTACGGTAGCACGGAAATATAGGTTAATACCGGCCTCCGTCAGTCTTTGCGAAATATACTGGGCATTTGTATCCAGAATCTGCCCCATCAAAAGTTCTGTGCCAACGGATATAATTTCTGCAGTAATCATATTTCCTCGTATCAGTCAAAGCTGACAGCATGCTTATTCTTAAGTACATAATCTACGCCGGAAACTACCGTAAGCAGTACGGAGATCCACATGACCACCATATCCAGGGAGAATCCGCACAGTTCATAGATCGGCGTATGCAACAGCACCATGGTAATGGCGATGAATTGAGACATGGTCTTTGCCTTCCCTAGCTTGCTCGCCGCAATCACTATTCCCTTTTCCACAGCTACCAGGCGAAAGGCGCTGATGAAGAATTCCCGCGCGACAATGATAATGGTAGCAATAGGATTGAGCATATCCACGGCTGTGAGCATGATCAGCGCACTGGTGGAAAGCAGCTTATCCGCCATAGGATCCATCAGCTTACCAAAGTCCGTAATAAGATTCCGCTTCCGGGCGATCTTTCCATCCAGCATATCCGTAAAATAAGCGGCAACAAAGATGACGGCAGCCCCGTAGCTCCACCAGCTAACATTCAGATAAAAGCAGGCAATGAAGAGGGGAACCAGCAAAACCCTAAGCATGGTCAGCTTATTTGGCAAATTCATATTCTTGAGCATACGGCATTCCTCCGAAATAGAACTTGAGCTTAGAGCATTTCGCCCTGCAAATCGTAGGTTTCGGCTTTCGTGATGCGCACTTGGACGAATTCACCGGGCTGGGGGGCTTTTCCCTGGAAGCGGAAACGGATGCTGCCATCTACCTCTGGTGCCTCCCCATAGGAACGGCCTAAAGCCTCCTTTTCGCCGGCTTCTTCCACCAGGACTTCGTAGGTTTTGCCCACGCGCGCTTGATTCCGGGTAAGGGAAATATCCTGCTGCTGGAGCATGATGCGGTCCATCCGGCGCTGCTTGGTTCCTTCATCGATCTGATCCGGCATGGCCGCAGCAGGGGTATTTTCCTCCTGAGAATAGGTAAAGGCACCCAGCCTGTCGAAAGGATAATCCTGAAGAAATTGAACCAGCTCTTGGAACTCCTCCTCCGTCTCTCCAGGGAAGCCTGTTATGACGGTAGTGCGGAGAATAAATTCCGCCTGCTTACTGCGCAGGTACTTTATAATATCCCGAATATGCTCTGCCGTACCATGCCGGTTCATCCTGCGGAGAATCCCGGGTGCAATATGCTGGATGGGCATATCCAGATAGGGAACCAGCTTGGGCTCCGCAATCATGGTATCGATCAAAGCTTCGTTTACCGTATTCGGATAGGTATATAAAACACGCACCCAATGGAACTGCGGAATTTTACACAGCTCTACAAGAAGCTCCCGCAGCATAGGCTTTCCGTATAAATCGCTGCCGTATGCAGAAGTATCCTGCGCGATAACGGTAATCTCCACCACGCCCTTCGCCGCCAGCTGCCGGGCCTCTGCCAGCACCGCCTCCATAGGCAGGCTTTTCCTGGGCCCGCGGATTAACGGGATAGCGCAATAGGCACAGCGGTTATCACAGCCATCTGCAATGCGGAGATAGGCCGTATAACCGGGCGTCGTAAGGATGCGGCTTTCGCAGGAAAGCTGCTGCGGCCCCTGCAAGCCCGCCAGCTCCGCAGTTCTCCGGGCAAGGCCCTGCGGATCCCGCACACCCCAAAGAAGGTCCAGCTCTGGCATTTCAGCCGCCAGTTCCCGGCCATAGCGTTCCGTCAGGCACCCTGTTCCAACCAGCAGCTTACAGCGGCCCTTTTTCTTATAGCTGGCCATTTCCAGCAGCGCATTAATGGATTCTTCCTTTGCCGGGTCGATGAAGCCACAGGTATTTACCAGAAGCACATCAGCCTCCGCCGGGTCTGCCGTTAGGGAAAAACCAGCCTTTACAAGTTCCGCCAGAATATATTCGCTGTCCACCCGGTTTTTTGAACAGCCCAGGGAAATCATACCCGCTTTCATGAATCCTCTTCCTCCTGCGAGGCAACGGTTTCGCCAAACATCTGGGCGTAATCCGCTGCCGTTATGAGCAGCTTGCGGGGCTTGCTTCCGTCGAAGCCGCTTACGATTTTATGTTGCTCCATGATATCGATCAGCCGGGCCGCCCTGGCATATCCCACCCGAAGGCGGCGCTGGATCATGGATATAGAGGCCTGTCCGCTCTCCATGACAATCTTCACCGCTTCCGGCAAAAGCTCATCCTCCTGCTTTCCGTTCCCTTGGGCATGGTTTTCCCCACTATCCCCTGCCTCTTCTATGTTATCGAGAGATAGGTCTTGATACTGTTCGATAACGCCGCCCTGGTGGGTAGCAAAGAAATCCATAATACGCTCCACCTCTTCATCGCTGACAAAGGCCGCCTGGGCACGAATGGGCTTGCTGGCTCCGTTAGCATGGAAAAGCATATCGCCCCGGCCAAGAAGCTTTTCCGCGCCGCTGCAATCCATAATAACCCGGGAATCCACAGCTGAAGAAACCGTCAAGGCAATTCTGCTGGGAATATTCGCCTTGATCAGGCCGGTGATGATATCCGTAGAGGGCCGCTGGGTTGCCACAATCAGATGGATACCTGCAGCGCGGCCAAGCTGGGCGATACGGCAGATCGCTTCCTCCACATCCTTGGCCGCTACCATCATCAAATCGGCCAGCTCATCTATGATGATCACCAGCCTGGGCAGCCGGTAAGAATCATCCGTTTGCAGGGAGTTATACCGGTTGAGATCTCGGGCATTAACCTGGGACATTTTCAGGTAGCGCTGCTCCATTTCCCGCACCGCCCACTTCAGGGCGCCGGCAGCTTTTTTCGCATCGGTAACTACCGGTAAAAGCAAATGGGGCATGGGGGAATATACCCTTAATTCCACCTTCTTAGGATCGACCAAGATCATGCGCAGGTCCTGCGGAGAGGTATGGTAGACCATGCTCAGGATGATATCGTTGATACAGACGCTTTTACCGCTGCCGGTTGAACCAGCAATGAGCAGGTGGGGCATACGGTCCAGATCCGCGCAGACCACATTTCCGGCGATATCCTTTCCCAGGGCAAAACACAGGGGGGATTTTGCGGCAATGAATTCAGCGGATTCCACCGCCTCCCGTAAAAGCACCGGCTGCTTATCTTTATTAGGAATCTCAATGCCAATGGCGGATTTTCCAGGGATAGGCGCCTCTATGCGCACCCTGGGCGCAGCAAGGGCCAGAGCAATGTCGTCCGACAAGGTTGTAATCCGGTTTACGCGAACTCCCTGGGCAGGCTGCAGTTCAAAGCGGGTAATAACGGGGCCAACTGTAATATTGATGACCTTGGCGCTTATGTTGAAGCTCTTGAGCGTGTCCGTCAGCAGTTTGGCCTTATCTGCCGGGGACTCCTCTGCAGCATAATGCCGCTGGGGGGCATTCAGCAAAGTGTAGGGCGGCCGCTGGTAAGACAGAATCTCTCCTTCCCCAGAGGAAACAGGGGGCGTCTCCTCTTCCGGGGCTGCATCAGAGGCAGCTTCTTTGCCTTCATCCATTCGGTCGTCCGGCTGACTTTGCAAAATCGTGCGGCTTTCTTCTTTAATTTCGCGCACCGTTTTTTGCCGGGGTTTGGAAGGCTCTGCATCTTGCCAAAGCCCTGGGCTCTCCTGCTCCCCTTCTGGTTCCACTGCCTTGTGGGGAAGCTCTCCGGTTGTTGGGAAATAGGAAAGATTGTCCAAAGCTGGATTTGTATTCTTTTCCGGTTCAATCTCCAAGGGGCGGCGTTCAACCTTTATGCCCGTCCTCCGGGAGCGCTTTTGCTGTGCGGGCTTTTTATAAACCGGCTCTTCCAGCAATTCGTTGAAAAGATCCTTATTGCGCATATCCACCCGCTCCGCTACGACGGAAGCACTGCTTTTGATTTTTTTGCCAACCCGCTCCCCCGTAGCGTGCAGAGAGATTTTGGTTACGATCAGGAATAGGATGATCAAAATAGTAATAAAGAAAATATCCGTACCTACAGAGCCTAAAAACAGCAGCGACGGATAAGCCAATAAAGCGCCGATCAGTCCACCGCCCCGCTTCAGGCTACAGCCATACTGATAAGCATCCACATAAAAATCCCACAAGGATATATTTTCCACATTACTGCGCACATGCGCATGAATCAGCACCAAAAGGCACAGCAAAGTCACCGCAGACATAATAAAGGTGGAGCCAGCCACCTTATTCCCTGTGGAAGAAACGATCGCCAAAATGCCTAGCGCAACCAATATAAGCGGTAAAACATAGGTAAGAACCCCAAATAGGCCAAAGCTGATTCTGCTGATCGCCTGCCCTACAATTCCTACCGCATCCATATACAGGCTGGCAGCCAGAAAGATGCCCAAAGAGATTAAAAAAACTCCGGTTACTTCCCGCTTGATCCGCCTTTTCCGCTCTAAAGCAGCCTGTTCTTCAGACTTTGTTGTTTTCTTTTTGGTCGTCTTTCGAGTCCCGGCCATACATACCTCACATTCCATCTGAATTATACTACATTTCCACTATCTAGGAAAGGGGCCGGGCAAATTTCATCCCTTGGACGCTTTTCCCTAAGTTACAGTATTCTGGAAGAGGGCTAATTAAACTAATTCTTGCCGCTTAGTGGAAAACATGGTAAAATATTATAAATAATTACATAATTTATCGAACTTCCTTTCTTTTCTCATTTTTTAGATCTTACAGAGGAGACGCATAATGATATATGGCAAAATAATTGTGCAAATTAAGCGATTATGTTCTTTTCTAGCCATCTTGCTTATTTCTGTCGGCTGCACAAACCAAAGTACGATCGTCAAAATTGTTTATGTGGAACCATCCCCTGCACGGACGGCAGCGCCTTTACAAAGAAGCGCAGAGCCGAGTTCAGTTATCTCTGATCCTTTTATTCCATCCGAAGCTACAGAACCTTCGGATTACAGCCAAGAAGCAGAAATTATTGCAGATATATCCAATTCTGATACGGCTGATCCTGCTCTCCCATCCAGTCTGCCAACCCTGCCTCCGCCGGTTGTGCTTACCCCTGTGCCTACTCCCTTCCCCACCCCAACTTTGACGCAAGCATCCCTTCCTACCCCAACGCCTAAGCCGTCTACGGAGATTATGTCCGCACCTTCACCTACAGAAGATCCAGCTATTTTCCGTGCAAATCAAGAGATTCTCCTGCAACTGGAGCAGGCGCATGACAAGCGGATCCAAGAGATACAGAATAATTATCAGTTACAAATCAAATCCGCAGAAGAGATGAAAGCCCATTTGGAAAGCGCTTTTGCAGCAGCTGGGCCGGAGGATCAGGCCGAGATTCAGGCGGAGATTATTTCTATAACTAGCGAACTGGAAGGGCTGATGCAGGCGCGGGACGCAGAAATTCAGCGGGAAAATAAAGACTATGCCGCGCAACGCGCTCTCTATGAATAACCTTAATGGGCCAAGATAATGAAGCAGAAATAATTCTATAAAACGCCCCTCCAGAGAAAATTCTCCGGAGGGGTAAACCTTTTTCGGTTAGTTCAATTTAACTGCGGAATCCCAATAAAGGGGCTTCCTGTAAAGGGAAAGGATCATTTATCGTATTTCCCCTTGCTGATGGCAACCACAACCCCCGAAAGAGCCAGCAGCGCGATGAGGTTGGGGAATACCATAACGCCATTAAACAGATCGGAAAGGTTCCAAACCAAGTCCACCCTTCAGCGTAGAGCCGATGACCACGAAAATGACCGCCAGCACCGCATAGATCTTAACAGCTTTTTCACCGAAAAGATACTTGACGTTTTGCTCGCTGAAGAAATACCAGCCGATAATGGTGGAAAAGGCGAAGAACAAAAGGCAGATGGCAATGAAGGCGCTACCGAAGCCACCCATTACCTTAGAAAAGGCCAACTGCGCCAGAGCAACGCCTGTAGCTCCGCTGCCAAGGGAGTCGGTAGAAAGGATGACCAAAGCCGTAATTGTTTGGAAACAATAAAATGCAGCGTTTGCTTGCCAGAATATTTATGGAATATTAATATTTAATACCGCTTTTATCATAAAGTACATGGCACCTTCCGTCAATAGTCACAATATATTTTATTGTTTTTTGCTATAATTTCACTTTTGCAACAATTCCCGGCATATTTATACTCCGTTGCTGAAAATCGCGTTGTATAAAATACAAGTAGATAAAATCCGTTGCCATCTCTGGAAAAAATTAATAAGCAAGCCTGGATTTAGCTTTCGTTTTTCGAATACAAACCCATACGAAGTAGCTTGCAGCACTGCGAACTGTCTTATTGCAAATCTGTCTTTACAGACGTTTCTCATTTTAATATTCCATAAAACACAGCCCGCCTGGGAAAATCCCAAGCGGGCAGGAGAAAACGTTGCTTAAAACTGTAGGTCATCATTATCAAAGCGGTCGCCGCACTCGGGGCAGAACTTTGGAGGATGAGTCTTATCCTCCGGTTCCCAGCCGCATTTATCGCACTTATATTGGGGAACTCCAGCAGGCTTTCTAGCGCCACATTCTGAGCAGAACTTTCCTTTATTTATTTTTCCGCAGCTGCCGCATACCCATCCATCTTCCGGATTCGCCGGGCGAGGCTTGCCGCATTCTGAACAGAATTTTCCTGTATTGCCCTGATGGCCACAGGAACAAGTCCAGCTTTCCTGGTCATTTTCCGGCGCTGGCTTAGGCTTGCCGCATGTGGAGCAGAATTTTCCGGAATTTACCGTTCCGCATTCGCAGGTCCAACCTGCAGGATTGGGAGCTGGCTGCTGAGTTTGCTGCTGTCCCATTTGATACAGACTCTGGGCATTCATGCCTCCGGCGTTCTGTGCCATATTCATACCCATAAAGCCCATCATAGCCCCCATTCCGCTTTCATTTGCTGCAGCCGACTTCATGGCTTCGGCCTGCGCATCTACAAGATGGGCTGCTGCCATGGTAGGATTGCGGAAAACAGCGCTCTTTTGCAGCTCCTTAATGGTGTTTTCATCCTCTGCATCCGCTGTCATGGAACTTACGCCTACGGAAACGACAGATACGCCCCGCAGATTGCTCCATTTCTGCGATAAGACCTCATTCAGCGCATCGGCTAGCTCCATAGTATGGGCAGGGACAGCGCTATAACGGATTCCCATAGCGGAAATTTTCGCAAAGGCGGGCTGCAAAGCGGTAAGCAGCTCTGTTTTCAGCTGGCTATCGATATTGCTGCGGGTATAATCCTGCGTTACATTGCCGCATACGTTGGTATAAAACAGCATGGGATTGGTGATCCGGTAGGAATATTCGCCGAAGCACCTTATTCCGATATCCATATCCAAGCCAATATTCGGATCTACAACTCGGAAAGGAACGGGATTTGCCGTTCCATACTTATTGCCGATGATTTCCTTCGTATTGAAGTAATAGACCCGTTGATCTTTCCCTATATCGCCTCCCAGGGTAAAGCGGCGGCCAATCTGCTTAAAGGTTTGTTTCAGGCTTTCCCCAAAGCTGCCTGAGAAAATGGAGGCTTCTGTAGAGCTATCCCAAACGAACTCCCCGGATTCAGCGCAAAACTCCACAACTTTTCCCTGCTCTACGATCATCATGCATTGTCCGTCGCTCACTGCGATAATAGAACCATTGCTGATGATGTTTTCCGAGCCCTTGGTATTGCTGCTGCGGTCGCTGGTCCGCTTAACGCCCCTGGTAACCAGCACATCAGCAGGCATGGATTCGCAATAGAAATATTCACGCCACTGATCCGCGAGTACGCCGCTCAGGGCGCCTACGCCGGCTTTTAAAAGTCCCATAATATATGGCTCCTCTCTTGGTTATTTCGTTATATATATCCGGGGGCGAAAGTGCCATTCCCTACCCCGCTCTGGCCTGGCCGAATAACCTTGGCCCTACATGGTCTGCTGGGAAATCCCTTTGATCGCCGTGATGGCCCAGTCGTGGGAGTCCAGGGTTATTACGGAATCGCAATAGGGGCACTTCGCCGTTGTATTGATGGAAAGGGGAGCGCCACAGTTGGGGCAGTTGATCTGGGTAATCTCTTGGCTCTCCGCCGTCTTCCGTCCAGATGCCCTGCACACATCCCATTCATAGGTCATAAACTTTTCCTTCGTCTGATTGCCGCTTATCAGCTTCCCAGTATTATCGTCCAGGGTATAGTCGACGATCCGCGCCCGAAGATCCAGAATAATATGGTCCTCGTCATTCTGTTGGAAGAAGCCGCGTAAATTTACCCCCAATACGGCAATCCGCTCGATATGAT
The DNA here is from genome assembly GCA_944336625.1 of uncultured Clostridia bacterium. Classification (GTDB taxonomy): domain Bacteria; phylum Bacillota; class Clostridia; order Christensenellales; family CAG-138; genus Pelethousia. Next base: position 1,928 of record CALVLF010000016.1, on the reverse strand, counting down.
TGGTGCGTCCGGATTTACGCAGGGCATCCAGCTGCCGGTCCATCTGGGCATACAAGGCATCCGTAAAGTATGGCCGAAGCGCTTCGATGTTCTTATCCTGCCAGCAATTCTGCATCTGCACATACAGGTTGGACATCTTTTCCTGGAAGGCCTCCGCGTCAAAGGAAGGATCCAGCTCTGTATATTCCGACATGGGCCGGAGCTTGGAAGCCGGGGTGCGTTGCGCGCCTGCAGGACGGACCATTTTGGAAGCCCGCTGCATCCTTTTATTATTGGAATATACGAAATATACTGCTACGATGACCAGCAGAATGATTACACCAAAACTGAGCGTACCTCCGCCGCCGCTGGGGCCATCATATCCCACATAGTATGGGCTGCTATAGTAGCCGCCATCCGAATCCCAATCGGAAGAGCTCCCCCAATCTGAGGAAGAGCCATAATCTGCATCACCGCTAAAGCTGCCAAAGTCCGCACCGGCATGAAGCGGTAAGGCTAGCAAAGCCAGGCAGAGGAGCAAGGATAGGAGAAAGGCGGGTGCTTTTTTCATCATAAGCAGTTCGATCCCTTCGTTTTTATTAATGGGAATACCGCTTTCATTATACACTGATTTTCTCCTGGAAGGAACTATGAAGATTTGCGGCCGCAGGTTCCGCCGGCAAGTATACCGCCCTATCTCGGAAAAATAAAGAAGTCAGATCACCGGCCCCAGACAGTGGATATCGATGGAAGTAAAGTAATGTACTGCTTCGTTTTTGGTCATCTCGCCCCCCAGCACACGCAACAGCTTATCGAAGGCATCCTCCCCCATCTCTTCAATTGTTTTCTGCCCAGTTATGATCTGGCCAGCATTTAGATCCATATCGTTCTGCATGTGTAAATAGGTATTAGGATTGCCGCAGATCTTGATCACCGGCATGGAAGGAAAGCCCTGAGGCGCTCCCCGCCCTGTGGAAAAGAGCATGACCTGCGCCCCGGTAGCGGCCATGCCGGTAAGGATTTCCGGCTCCCGACCGGGACTATCTTTGATCCATAGCCCTTTCTGTGTAGTAATTCTCTGGGGATATTCCAATACTCCCTGGATGGGTTTCGTTCCGGATTTTACAATAGCCCCCAGGCTTTTCTCCTCGATGGAAGAGAGTCCGCCGGCAATATTGCCAGGGGTTGGCTGTCCTTTGCGCATATCACATCCCAGGGATTTGGCTCGCTTCTCCATCGCAGCAACAATATCGTAGATTTTCTGTGCCACTTCCCCATTTACAGCCCGTTTGGCCAAAAGATGCTCACCGCCCAGGAATTCTGTAGTTTCGCCAAAGACGACCGTTGCCCCCAGGTCCACAAGCTTATCCGCTACATAGCCAATAACGCAGTTGGGTGCCATGCCGCTAGTGGTGTCAGAAGCGCCGCATTTGATGGACATGATGGCATGAGAGATATCTACCGGCTCCCGCTGGTAGCCGGAAACTATCATAACGAGCTCCCGGGCTAGGTCAGTTCCCTTCTGAATCGCATTGGAAACGCCGCCCAGCTCCTGAATGCCGATAAGCCGCACCGGCTTACCCGTGGCTTCGATGGCGCTGAACATTTTTTGAAAATCCGTCCCTTCACATCCTAAGCTGACGATCAGCACCGCTGCCAGGTTGGGTGAGCAGCCCAGGGAAGTCAGCGTTTCAGTAACCCTGTCCAGGTCCGGCGGAAGCTGGCAGCAGCCCTGATGATGAAAAAAGCCTACGGTACCCTGCACCTGGGCCGTTATGGCCTGGGCAACGTCATTTGCGCAGGTAACGCTGGGAATGATCCCTACAAGGTTTCTGGAGCCCGCTTTCCCGTCCGGGCGAACATATCCCATAAAATGCATATCAGCATCCCTCCTTTTCCAAATCGCCCCGGCCCCGCAGGCTATCCAGATTGTGCACATGGACATAATC
>CALVLF010000015.1 GCA_944336625.1 uncultured Clostridia bacterium | reverse complement strand
ATACTTGTAAAAAATGGACGGCCAGGAGGATAAATCTTATGAAGGCCTATGACATGATCCAGAAAAAGGAATTGGACGTTACCCGCAAGGAGCTGATCGATCTCATTCTCCACGACCGGCAGGTGGATCTCGCCTTTGCCCAGCCGCGCTCTGATGAAGACGGCTATCTTACTTGGGATGCGGAAAACTGGACCTGCGTGGACGGCAAGCGCTTCATCCGCTGCTACAGCCTCAAGGGCAGGGTTTTGCGGGATTCCACAACCCATAATATCTACGACATGGATAACGACTTTTGCCCAGAGGAAGCAAAAGAAGTGCAGATCAACTAAGGATGAAAAGAGGCGGCGAAGCCTCTTTTTCAGTTTCATTGGCCGGCGGAAAGCCCGCCGGTTTTAGTCCATGGCCCCGCAAAGGGAACTGAGCAGATAGCAGTAAGCATCCTGGGCCCGCTGGGGCCAGGATTCGGCAGCCTTATTGGCGCTGGGTACATCCGGGAAGAGCAGGTTGAGGGATAGCAGCGTCATATCCTGCTCCATGAAAATCATGCGCACCATGCAGGAGCCATCCGGCTGCTTTTCTATCCGGGCGGTAAACTGGCTCTCCCGCCGCAGCTTATCCCGGCATGCATCCGCATAGGTATCCAGGTCATCCCGCAGGGATTCGGGAAGCTGCTCCTGAAACATCTCCACCGCTTCCTGGCCTCGGGGCGTCAGGGTGAACACCTGACCATAAGGCCGGGGGACCGCCGCCAGGAAGCCATCTTCTTCCATTTCCACAACAGCGCTCTGCAGATCAAAATAGGGCGCAAGGTCATAGGTCCCGCCTACGGTGGTGATCTGGTCCTTGGTAAGGCCCAGGCCCAGCCTATCCATAAAATAAAGCAGCTTTAATTTATTTTTTGTTACGCCTTCTGAGAAGAATACCATTTTCACCCGTCCCTTCGCTGCTTTTTCCGGCTTCATGCAAGCCTTTCTATATAAGCTTAGTATAGCATGCCAGCCGCCAAATTGGGACCGAAAAAATAATTTGGGCTTGCAAAGTTCTGAAATTCATGTATAATATTACTTGCACACGGGGTTATAGCTCAGCTGGTCAGAGCGCTACGTTGACATCGTAGAGGTCGTTGGTTCGATCCCAACTAATCCCACCATTGTAATCCTGCGGTGTGCGTCACGCTTTGGTTATAAACCCACAGTTTTTTGCCGGGAGCGCAAGTTGAGTCAGCCTATGCCGCCTTCTCTGCTTGGTATGCAGAAGCCCTTGCAGCGCACCCACCTGCCGGAGAGGCGGGCGTTATAACGAGGGCGAACGGCACCCTGGGATTATTTTTCGGATGATATTCTATTGCGGAATTGTGTAATGGTAGCACCTACGACTCTGACTCGTATTGTCTAGGTTCGAATCCTAGTTCCGCAGCCAAAAAGGCAGGTTTTTGTACCTGCCTTTTTCCTTTTACCACTGCGAAGCTGTAAAAAATGGGCAGCGCTTCCAGCAAAAAACCGCCCCCCTCTTAAAACAGCATAATATGCATCGTATGGAGACAGCGATTTTGATACAAGGTATGGAGAAATATGCCTTGTTTTTTAAATAAAATTTGCTCCGGCCAGGCGCCTATTTCTTCCATAGGGCCTCGGAGCATAAGCAGGCATTATGGCCGTAAAAATCGATACGGCATGGTTTTCCATTCCCCCGCAGAGAAGCCCGCATTTCTCCCCTATCCAGAACGGAAGCTGCTCTTTGCAGAGCAACAAAGGCTGTCGAAAAACCCCTCTGGGGGTTCGGTGGCCGGCGTTAAGCGCGCAGCTATATTCGTGCGCATATGTTGGTGGGAAGCGGAAGTTTGTGCCCGCGCTTTTTCTTAAGCTTCGCCGGAGCCGCAGGTTATGGCCCCGGTGGCTTTCAATCGCGAGCGGCGACACGCGCGGCGCGAGCGAAGGGCCTTGCGTAGCAAGGGTTTCCTTGCAGCTTTGGCTGGCCGCGAGGAACGAACAAGCCAAAGCTGAAAAACTCGAAAAAGTGGCTGAAAAGCCACTTTTTCGACATGCGGAAGCTGCTCTTTGCAAAGCAGCAAAGGCCCGCAGCGCCTCCAAAATGGGCTGTCTTTTCAGTATGCCCGGGCAACGCTGCGCACGTGTTTTAATTCCTCCTTGGAGGTTATGGGGGAAATGGTGAATTCCTCTACATGCATCCCTGGCACAGGCAGAACATAGGTAGCGTAACCGGGGGCCTTTGGCAGGAGGGGGGCGTCTTGGGGACTGTTTTCCTCTACCAGCTCGGCCACAGTGGGGCTGACCCGCACAAGATAGGAGCAGTTTCCTCCCTCGGCAATCACCCGCATGAGCTTTTTGCGGATCTTCAGGAGCATGGTCTCCGGGGATAGCACCCGCCCATCACCGCCGCAATAGGGGCAGCTGGTCTGCAGGATATCCGATATGCACTGGCGGCTCTTCTTCCTGGTCATTTCCACCAGCCCCAGCTGGGTGATTCCCAGGACATTGGACTTGGTGCGGTCTTTGCGGAGGGCCTCCCGCAGGGTATCCAGCACCCGCTCCTTATCGGCGATCTCATCCATATCGATAAAGTCGATGATGATGATGCCGCTGATATCCCGCAGCCGCAGCTGCCGGGCGATTTCCCGGGCGGCTTCGCAGTTGGTCTCCGTTATGGTTTCCTGGAGGTTATCGTTTCCTACGTATTTCCCCGTATTTACGTCGATGGTGGTCAGGGCTTCCGTCTGGTCGATGATGATATAACCGCCGTTTTTTAGCCAAACCTTGCGGGCTAGAGCCTTATCAATGGCGCTTTCCAGCTTGTACATATCGAAGGCGTCCGGCAAACCCTCATACAGCTCCACCCGATCTGGCAATTCCGGGGAGAGGATGCCCGCCACAGCCCGGACCTTCTCATAGTATTCCCGGTCGTTGATGATCAGCCGGTGGATATCCGGGGAAAACAGGTCCCGCAGGGTGCGGAACATGAGGGGCTCTTCTGCATGGATGAGCCGGGGTGCGGAAAGCATCCGCTCCCTTTGCCGGATCCGCTCCCACATGCGGCAAAGGAAGGATACATCTCCCCGAAACTCCTCTTCGCTCTTGCCGATGGCCGCCGTGCGTACGATTACGCCCATATCCGCCGGCTTTACCGCCTCGATCGCCGCTTTCAGCCGGGCTCTCTCCTCCTCATCGTCGATCCGGCGGGATACGCCGATATAGTTGGCCGTGGGCATGAGAACCAGGCTGCGGCCAGGCAAGGTGATATGGGTAGTGACCCGGGCCCCTTTGGTGCCCACCGGCTCCTTGATCACCTGCACCATAATATCCTGGCCAGGCTTTACGATATCCCGGATGTTGGGCACCTCGTCAACCTTCTGCTCCCCGTCATGATTGCAGAATTGAAAATCGCGCTTATCCAAAACGATATCCCCGGCATATAGGAAGGCGTTGCGCTCCAGGCCAATATCTACAAAGGCAGCCTGCATGCCCGGCAGCACGTTCTGCACCCTGCCCTTATATATATTCCCTACCAGCCGTTCCTTTCCCCGCCTCTCGATGGAAATTTCGCTGGGCGCCCCATCCTCCAGAAGGACCACCCGGGTTTGGTATGGATTTACATCGGTTACAATTTCTTTGCGCATGAATATCGTTATCCTACTAAATTTGTTATGTTTTGTATGTTTGATTTTATAATACCACAGCGCCGGCCTGCGAAAGGGGCAAGCGTAACGATGCCCTCAGCTTAAAAGAAAGGGATGGTTTCCGCTCTCCAATCTGCTGAGGGTTCCTGTTCAGTGTATCACCCTTTTGTGCCCCGGTCAATCCTCAGGGCCTCTCCGATGGATACGTTTCCCCCTATCCGGCCTAAAAAAGCCAGAAGGCGCGGCTCTTCTGCCTGGCCAATAATTTTCATGTCGTCATCCAGCACATCGATTACCGTATAGGCATCCGCCTGCAGCCGCCGCAGGACTGCAGAAACAGGCAGGCTTTTATGCACGCCCACATGAACTACCCGCAGGCTCCCGCCCCGGCGCAGGGCCCTATGGCGGCGCAGCATAGCCTCCACATGGGGCTGCCGCGCCCGTTTGGGTTCCCGAAGGGCCGCGATCAGCAGAAAAAGGCCGAATAGGGCCAGCGTGCCATTTCCTTCGCCCATCCGGAGCAAAAAGAAGCCCAGCCCCAGCAGGATACAGCCTGCCAAGGCGCCCAGGCCAGCGCCTAAATACAGGCCCGCCACCGGGGAAACATATCGCCGCAAGAGGGCCTCCAGCAGCCGCCCTCCGTCCAAAGGCAGGGCGGGAAGCAGATTGAGCAGGGCGATGGATAAATTGGCCCGGCCAAAGGCTTCCAGCATGGGCAAGGGCAGGATTCCCCCCAGGGCGGCGCAGCCCATGGCCAGCAGCAGGCTGCACAGGGGGCCTGCCGCCGCAATGGCAGCCCCGTCCCATCCGGCAGCCCGTTCCATTCGAGCTACAAAGCCAAAGGGCTGGAGCTCGATGCTTTCCACCCGGCAGCCCAGGCCCTTTGCCATGATCCAATGGGCCAGCTCATGCAGGGCCAGGGCTCCCAAAGCCGTAAGCCCGGCAAGGATTTGGCCGGATATGGCCATCCAGAGCATCAGCAGCAGAAACAAGGGGCTGCACTCTATGGCCGTATCCTGTATATATCCCAGGCGCACCGCCTATACCTTTCCCGCTTCCAAACCAAAATATTCCAGCGGGTCCGTTGGCCGGCCTGCCTCGTATACCGCCAGGTGAACCTGCGTATCGATTTGGGCCAGCGTATCTCCCAGGTTAAGCTGCTGCCCTTCCTCCACCGAGATATCCGTAAGGCCGTAATATACCACCTCTGCATCCGCATCCGCCATAGCCAACCGCACATAAGCACCCAGCGCCGGGTCCTGCCCCCGGACTTTTACCCGGCAGGCCCCCGGTGCCCCCAGGCTCTGGCTATGATTAAGAGACAGGGTTGCGACCATGCTTTCAGAATCCAGGCTGGCCGCTTCAAAATCCAGGCCCAGATTGGGCCCAGCCGCGCTGGCGAACACCTCGATAATACTGGGCAGCTCCACAAATTGCAGCCGCCCCAGGGAATCGTCATAAGGAAGGCCCGCTTCCGCCCCCTGGGCGGACTGGCGCAGGCTTCCCACGGGGATCACATCCTGGGGCGCCTGCGCCCAGCGCAGGAGCAGCACCCCGGCACATACCGCCGCGCATAAGCCCGCTTTTACCAGAATGCCCCCCGCCCGAACCGGCGGGTTATATCTATGCCGCAGGCGGCCCGCCCCGCGGTAGGCCGCGTTTTTCATTGCGCCGCCAATATAGCGGGGCGGGCCCATCCGCCCTTTTGCCGCCCCCGAGGAGAAGCCATCGTGTTCCACCCGGTCTATCGCCATAAAAATACCCCCCTTCCATACTCAAACATATGTAAGGGGGGCGGGCTTAATGCTTTCTGGCGCGCCGCATCCACACATTCTCCACAATGCCCACGCCGATCATATTCGTCAGCAGATTGCTGCCGCCATAGCTGATAAAGGGAAGGGGTATGCCGGTTACGGGCATAAGGCCAATGGTCATGCCGATGTTTTCAAATACATGGGCGGTGAGCATTCCCGTTACGCCAATCACCAGGCAGGCGGCGAAATTATCCTTCAAACGCAGGGCCATATACAGCCAGCGGAAGATCAGCAAGAAGTATAGCACGATGATCACCGTTCCGCCCACAAACCCCAGCCCCTCCACTATGCCGGCGAAGATAAAATCCGTATGCCGCTCCGGCACAAAGCGGAGCTGTGCCAGCGTTCCATCGGAAAAGAAGCCCTTGCCATACATCTGCCCCGAGCCGATGGCGATCTTGGCCTGGGCCACATTATAGCCGTAGTTTTGCGGGTCCAGGGTGGGATCCAGAAATACCCGGATGCGCCACTGCTGCTCCTCGCTGAATACATACCGGTAGGCCAGGGGTGCTCCCACGGCCAGGGCAATTGCCGCCGTGCCGATATACCCCCAGGATATTCTTCCGATGAAGAAAATGAACACCATAATGCAGATGCATACAAAGGCCGTTCCAAAGTCCGGTTGTAACATAATCAGAACCGTAGGGACAACGCAAATGAGCACCGCATAGGCGATGGTTTTTATGCCGGTTAGCTTGCCATATTTATCCATGCTGTCGGACACGATTAGCGATAAGGCTATAATGATGGCGATCTTGCTCAGTTCGCCGGGCTGCAGGGCTCGATCCAGGGACTCCAGCCGGAACCAGCCCTGTATGCCCCGCACCCTGGAGGTGACAAACAGCAGCAAAAGCAGCAGGACGATGAAAAAATAGGCGTATTTTATAACGTATTTGTAGATTTTATAATCGAATACGATCACGATCAGGAAGGCCGCAAACCCTACCAGGAAATTGACCGCCTGCCGCTGGACATAATAGAGGTTCAGCTTTTCCGCATAGTCGGCAAGGCTGGCCTCTTCCCCGCTGAAAGGGTCCGCCATGATGCTAGCAATGCTCACTAGGCCAATGCAAAACAGGAGCAGCACGATGATCAGGGTGAACCAGTCGAATTGCTTGAGGAATTCTCGATCGAACATAGGTTAAACTTCCGGGTTGGGCGTGGCCGCCAGGCCGAACAACCCCTGCACCTCCTCATAAATGGCCAGATATTTGTTGATGGTATCCCCATATACAATGGGCCGGTTCACCCGCATGGTCCTTTCAGCCTCCTCCCCCAGGAGAAGCCTGTCCAGCTGCATGGTGGCGTTGGCCGCTGCCTCGTAATAGGGCTCAATGCAAAGGCCATAAATATCGTTATCGTTGAATAAGCGTAGATTTTCGTCGCTCAGGCCACAGCCAAAGGCTGTAATGGAAATCTGGGTCAGCAACCCCGGGTTTGGGGTAGGCGCCGGCTCCTGCCCGGGCGCAAGGCTGGGCTCCGGCGTAGGGGAAGGGGTCCCTTCGCTTCGGAAAAGGCGGATGGCCTGGTTGCGGGCTTCCACGGCCAGAGGGGCGGAAGCCGTATCCACGGCGTACATTCCCTTAATATCCCGGTTATAGAGGAGATAGGTAGAAAGCTCCTCCACAGCGGCCTGCCCCTGGCTGGTCCTTTCATAAGCGGTCACTTGAAATTGCGGGTAGTATTGGGCGATGGCTGTCTGGATCTTTTCGTAAACACCCGCCGTTCCAATTCCGTATACAAGAATTTTGCCGGAGCGCAGGCCTCTCTCCGTCATCCGGTTGGCGATGCCCCGGGCCAGCTCCTCGATATATTCCGAATCATCCGCTACTACGTTCACATCCAGCCCCTCCAGGGAGCAGACATCATAGGGAACGGCAGTATAAACCCCGCCCTGCATAGCCGCTCCCAAAGCGCCATCATTGGCGCCGCCGGAATTCTGGATGAGCAGGGCATCGCATCCCTCTTCCAGGGCCCTGGCCACTGCTTCCTGGGCCTCTTCCCCCGGGGCCGCCCGGTAGAGCTTGGCGGGATAGCCCAGGTTCTCCGCCGTGCGCAGGAAGCCGTGCATCATCATATAAGCGGGCATCTGCCCGTCATCCTCCACGATGAAACCCAAAAGGGGAACCTGCTCCGCCGGCGCGGCGGTCTGGGCCGGGGTAGGGGCGGCAGTTTCTGCCGGGGCCTGGGCAGGCGCTCCGCAGGCCCAAAGAGGCAGGAGCAGCCCCACCAGAATGGCCATCAGCGCTTTTTTCACGAATACCTCCACAAAGGGCAGACTTCCCTGCCGCTACAGCCATGATAATGCAAAACGGCCTACTTGTCAGCCGTTTCGCCTTTTTATTTACAGATTCATCATTTTTCCGGCCTGCACAGGCCCGGGGTTAGATGATATACTGGGCATCTTTGGCGGGGGGAGCGTCCAGCTACGGCTTTTTTGCGTTGCATGCCGGGCTGCCCAATAGCGGATGGGTGGCGTTTTTGCCCTC
>CALVLF010000014.1 GCA_944336625.1 uncultured Clostridia bacterium | reverse complement strand
CTTGGGGACCGGTGGGGCCGGTGGGGCCGGTGGGCCCCGTGGGGCCGGTAGGCCCGGTAGCGCCAGTGGCGCCCGTGGGGCCGGTGGGGCCCGCATTACCTTGGGCACCCTGCAGGCCCTGGATACCCTGGGCACCCTGCAGCCCCTGAATCCCTTGGGGACCGGTGGGGCCGGTGGGGCCGGTGGGACCAGTGGGGCCGGTGGGACCAGTAGGACCAGTAGCGCCGGTAGGACCGGCAACAGAGATTTGGGTGAAATCCGGGGAATCGCCCGGTGTGCCCGTGGGGTTATTCTGGTTAACCTGGTAAAGAACTCCATCGGAAAATACCAGATCCCCAATAGAATAAGGGGTGCCGGGGACAAAGTTTGTCACGGTTTCCAACCCGGCGCCTGTGGGGCCGGTGGGGCCGGTAGGGCCAGTGGGGCCAGTGGGGCCAGTAGGCCCGGTAGGACCGGTGGGGCCCATGCGCCCATTTTCGCCAGCGGCACCAGTAGGACCAGTAGGGCCTGTGGGGCCGGTAGGGCCGGTGGGGCCAGTGGGGCCGGTAGGACCGGTGGGACCAGTGGGGCCAGTAGGGCCAGTAGGACCGGTAGGGCCAAGCTGCCCATTCAGGCCAGCAGGGCCAGTAGGCCCGGTAGGACCGGTAGGGCCAGTAGGGCCAGTGGGGCCGGTAGGGCCAGTAGGGCCGCCGGCAGGGCCAGTAGGGCCAGTAGGGCCAGTGGGGCCAGTGGGGCCCGGAATACCGGGGAAGCCAATGGGGCCGGTAGGGCCAGTAGGGCCAGTGGGGCCAGTAGGGCCCGGGAAACAGCTGCAGCAGGTGCAGCAATTCCAGGGCTTGCCACACCGGGGGCAGATGTTCCTTCGCGTATTGTTATTGCAGGTATTAAAATTCATATGCATGCGCTCCTTACAGCTGGAATATGGATGGGGAGTCTGCCTTCAGGCTACCTCTCTGCAATATATTCAAGCATTTTCCGGGGTGTGCGGGGAAAGCCCCGCAAAATAAGCCAAATTATACTGGTATGCCGCCGAAGCGGGACGGTATTCCCCTGCCCGCCGGTTATATTCCCGGGCTGTTTCGTGATCTCCCAGACGGTCATAGCAGACACAGAGCTGGATGCAGGGAAGGTAGCCATAGCAATCCCGGTCTTTGAAGCCGCCCTCCTTTTCCGGGCAGGGACGGGTCAGGGCCAGCTCATACCAGAAAATTGCTGTTTTATATGCCTCCAATTCCATAAATAGCCGGCCTAGGGCGCAGCAGATTTCCGCCCGGGGAGGAGCAAAGAGGAAGGAGGTCGTTAAGGCGCCAAAGGCGCCCATGAGATCATCGGTTTCCCAATAACAATAGGCAAGGAACTTACAGGCATCCAGCTGATTTTCCAGCCATCCCTTGCCGCTTTTGATAAAATCCGTAAGGACGGCCTTTGCCTCTTCATAGCGATGGTGATAATAAAGCTCCCGCCCATAGTAGAAGGTATCCCTGGGGGAAAAAGGCTCGCCTGCTGCCGCCTGCTTTTCATAGATCCGCAGGTTCCTATCCGGGTATACGGTTTTGATGGATTTATGCGTAACGCCAGCATCTCCGTAGATCACCCTGCCCTGGTGCACGATGGCCTCATGGACCCGCCCTTCCCAGGAATAGGGGATGCTGGTGCGGATTAGCCGTTCCCGGTAAAAGACGAACGTGGGCTTTCCTTCCTCATCAAAGGCGGTATAATAGGGCAGCATCACTACGTCCACTTCCGGCGTGAGGCTGGCTTTTATTTGTTTAAGCGCCTCCAGATCTACCGGGAGAAGCACATCATCCGCATCCAGCCACATGGCGAACTCCATTGTCGCCTTGGAAAAGGAATAGTTCCGCGCTGCGGCAAAATCGTCCCGCCAGGGATAGTCATAAATACGGTCTGTATACCGGGCGGCGATCTCGCAGGTTTTATCCCGGCTTCCCGTATCTACGATAATGATCTCATCCACCGCCTCCTTGACGCTGTCCAGGCAGCGGGCCAGGACCTTTTCTTCATCTTTTACGATCATGCATAAGCTGATGGTGGCCATGATAGCCCTCCTTCCAAGATTCCCTGCCTTCAGCCTATGCGGGAGCGCCGGTTTCTGTGCACCCGATAAAAAAAGCCCGCCTTCGGGTTGGGAAGGCAGGGCCGGAATATGCTATATAGCTATATATAAGAATTGGTTCTACAGACCACTTCTGCTTTATACACCCAGTGTCCACACGGAGGAGAAATCTGCTTGAATAAAAGACCCCTCCTAAAAACGACCATTAAGCAGAGCGTTGGCTATGAAAGCCCTTGCTTTCTTTATGGAATTGCAAGCGATAGCCAGCAACACAGCAGAGGGAGGATTTTTTGCTCGGCTTAAAACTTAAAAAGCATCATTCCCCCTTTTGGGCGAGGCAATAAATTGTTTCCACCGGACAAGCACATTCTGCAAAGGCTCGTCCAGATAGGAAAATGCTTTCTCTTCGATCCAATCGGGAACCCCATAAGCCGCCTCGGCAATGCTGCCGGTGATGGCGGCCAGGGTATCGCTGTCACCGCCCAGGGAGATGGCATTCCGGATAGCGTCCTCAAAATCCGTACTTTCCAGGAATGCGATGATGGCTTGGGGAACCGTGCCCTGACAGGTTACATTGAAGCGATACAGGCGCAAGGGGAAATCCGCATGACCGCGCCATTGCTATGGACCCGCCCTCCCCTTTTAGGATTCTCCAGGTAGGTAGGCAAAACTTCCTGCGGGGCAATCGCGTGGCGACCCCCCATATCAGCAACATAGCGCGCGAGGGGCGAGAAGTCAAGGGCAGTGAAGCTGAAGTGAAGTGACCCAAAACGTTGGACAAGAGAACCAACGAAAGGGGTGCAGTTCAGGCCCGTTTCAATTTCATTTGGGCTTACAATGCGTCTAGGGCGAAGGGATGTTTGAAAAAGAACGTTAAAATACCGAAAAGCCCAGCTATGCTGGGCTTTCCTTGTAGTCGGTGGCTGTGGCCGGGGGCTGCAAGGCCCGGCGCATGCCGGACATAGCTGAAACGTATTTTTTAAAGAAGGGGAAATGTCATATCCGCAAAGCACTTTTCATGAAAAATCAGAAGCCATTCCACCTGCCCGGCCGGCGCAAAATACAGCGAAGAGAAGGCGGTACGCTGGGCCTTTTCCCCTGGGGGGAGCGACAGGAAGACGGCTGTAGGCCCATCCGCACCCCCGATAATTCCTATGGATACTGCGGCATAAGCCCGGGCGGTAGGTGCCCAGGCGGCAGGCGTCTTTTCCCTAGGCCGGTCCCCCTGGGCGCAATCGCAAACGGAAAGGGCATTTTCTGGAAGCGCAGGGCTGAGGGTATAGTGCATGGCCAGAAAATGGGTTGGATATTCCCAGCGGTCATTCTCCAAAGCCTCCCTGGGAAGGGTGCCTTGTTCCAGCGACTCTACCGTCAGGGTATAGGTTTGCCCTGTGGTAGGATGTGTAAACGGGAATTTTTCCCCCGGGGCAACTGGCCGGAAGCGGAGACCAGGGAGGGAGGCGGACTGCTGCTCCATGGTAAGGGAAAGGCTTTTGATGACTGGGCGGCGGCTGTGGGCCCAGGGGAAAGCCATTCTGGAAATCGTCCAGCCTGCGGAAGGATCCAGCCTATAATGCTCCAGGGCCTGCTTCCCCTGCGGATCATTTTCCATCCCCTCTGGCAGGCAGGGATTATAGCAGATGGAACAGCTATGGTACGCAGGCATGGGCCGCCCATTTAGGGACAGCTGGGGGGTGAAGTGGAGCAACAGAGGGTTTTCCAGCTCTATTTTCAGCTTCTGTTCCTGCGTAAGGCCGTGGGGGACATCTTCCCGGTCCAGCCCCCACTTTTCCATAAAGGCGCGGATATCCGCCGCCGGTACCCGCATACAGAAATCTACCACCAGCCCCTGGCCGCAGGCGTAGGCGGCCGGGACCTGCCATTGTCGGTCTGCCCAGAAAAATTCCTTGCCCAGGGGAATTTCTTTTCCCGGCCGGCCTTTTCCCGAATGGCCCCAGAAGTTTCCCTCGAAGTAGACCTGCCATTTCAGGGGCGCTGGCGGAGCTGCCGGGTGCATATCTATATCGTAAAAATCTTCCGTATATCGCAGCTTGCCATAATCGAAGGCGGCTTGCAATTCCCGGATATAGGCCCAGGGGTTTTCCATGGGCGTAAGATGCAGCTTGCTGGCGATCTGGGACAGGACCTCTTCTTGGGCTGGCGCGGGCGGGTTTTCCTTCAAAAAAGCCGCGAAGGCCGCTTCCTCCCACATCCAGGCCTGCTCCAGGGCCGCAGTATCGCCGCAGGACAGCAGCAGGCGCAGGAAATCCGTAAAATTTCGGGCCAGAGGATGCACATAATCCGGCGGAAGATTCATGGGGCTGACAGAAAAAACCATGCTGCCAAACCCCCGCAGGAAGCAGAAATGGATGCCATCCACGCCGGCCAAGCCTATGATGGAAGCTCCCTTTGGGGTGCAGAAATAGGCCGCTTCCCCCTTATGGGGCGTAATGCCCAGGGGGCTAAGGTCGATGCCCTGCTTTAAAAACCGCTGATAATCCTTTGGCATGGGGCTCCTTTCTGAAGGGAGAGAATTCTATGGAAATACGCCGGAACAGAATATGGGGAGAGGCTGGGCAAATCCCTGCCGGGGCAAAGGGATTTGCCAGAAGGCAGGAAGAAAGAAGGTCTGGAGCACGAAATACTCCAGACCTCTATCGCATGGTGGGGATGGAGGGACTCGAACCCCCGACCTCTTCGATGTGAGCGAAGCGCTCTAACCGGCTGAGACTACATCCCCAAACGCATATGTTATTATAAAGCATGGCAGGGTATTTTGCAAGGGGAATTTTCCAGCGCCCATATAAAGCCCTCAGGAAAACTCCACGCCAAAGATCCTGCCCAGCAGGAGCAGGGCAAGGGCCCCCAGCACCGAAAAGCCCAGGGCCGCCCCCAGGCCCCGAAAAAGGCCGGATATGAAGCTGTTCCACAGCAGGCGCCGGGTACTGGAAAGGATCTGCGCCAGCTCCCGAACCCGGCTCTGCTCCAGGGCATCCACCAGGTCCATAGTCAGTTTTTCCCAATTCGTCATGTGAATAGTGTGCCCAGAATAGGTAAAGCCATACGGAATGATTGCGGCAATTCCATATAGGATAGACTGGCAACGCAGCTCCCTTGAAAGGCGGCCTAGGTTATGGTAATATGGCTATATCCAAGGCAGAGCGGCCCTCTGCCGCCAGCCCCAATATCCAGGAGGAAAGCCCATGGACATGGTGGAATTGATCGCAAAAAAACGCCGGGGTGAGAGCCATACGCCAGAAGAGCTCCGGGGCATGATCCGCAGCTATGTTTCCGGGGACATTCCGGATTATCAGATGGCTGCCTGGATGATGGCCGTATGCTTTCAGGGAATGGCCCCGGAGGAGACCGGGGCCCTGACGGAGGCCATGTGGCATTCCGGAGCAGTGGTGGATCTATCCGATCTGCCAGGTGTTAAAGTGGATAAACATTCCACCGGCGGCGTAGGAGATACGACAACCCTGGTGGTAGCGCCCTTGGTAGCGGCCTGCGGGGGAAAGGTAGCCAAGATGAGCGGCCGGGGCCTGGGCCATACCGGCGGTACGCTGGATAAGCTGGAATCCATCCCCGGGGTATCGGTTTGTGTGGATATTCCCCGCTTTAAGGCCATCGTCCGGGAGATTGGCTTGTGTGTAATCGGCCAGACCGAGGATTTGGTGCCGGCGGATAAGCGCATGTACGCCCTGCGGGATGTTACTGCTACGGTGGACAGCATTCCCCTGATTGCCTCCAGCATCATGAGCAAAAAGCTGGCCGCCGGGTCGGATGCTATTGTGCTGGATGTGAAAACGGGCTCCGGCGCCTTTATGCAGGACTTGGATTCCGCCCGCAGCCTGGCCCGGACTATGGTGGAGACCGGCCGGCATGTGGGCCGGGAGACCGTGGCTATCATTACGGATATGAACCAACCCCTGGGCATGGCTGTGGGAAACGCCCTGGAGGTGCGGGAGGCGGTAGCCGTCCTTTCCGGCAAGGTGCCGGAGGAGGATCCTCTATACCAGGTATGTATGCTCCTGGGGACCCATATGCTGCTACTGGGAAAAGTGGCAAAGGATGAAGCAGAAGCCCGGCAAAAGCTCCAGCAAGCCCTCCGCTCCGGAGCGGGCCTTGCAAAGCTGCAGGCCATGGTCTGCGCTCTGGGGGGCGCGCCAGGCTGCCTGGAGGATGTAGATGCCTTGTGTAAAACCCGGCTTCAGGTGCCCGTTACCCTGGAGAAAGGGGGCTATATCGCCGCCATGGAGGCGGCCCGCATCGGGGCAGCGGCCCAGATGCTGGGGGCAGGCCGGGCGAAAAAGACCGATATAATCGACCCAGCTGTGGGCCTGGTGATGCATAAGCGCCGGGGGGACTTCCTGCCTGCCGGGGAACCCTTTGCCACCCTCTATGCAAACGATACAGCCAGGCTGCAGGAGGCGGTGGAGACCCTGCGGGGGGCACTGACCCTTTCCGCGGAGCCGCCAGAGGCGGCCCCCATGGTTTATGATGTGATTCAGGCTGGGGAAGCCTGATATAAATTTATCCCCGGGCCTGCGTCCGGAAATATTTTTTAAAGAGATGGAGGAGGTATTTTTTTCATGGCTGCAAGTGTAGGTGTTTTATTGGCGTTCCTGGTGATCGTCCTGGCGGTCGTGCTCCTGTTCGGACTCATTTCCTATATTTTTTGCGGCATAGGCTATTATACCCTGGCCAAGCGCCGGGGCATCCACCATGCTTGGCTTGCCTGGATTCCTATTGGAGGCCAGGCCTGGATACAAGGCTGCCTGGCGGATCAATATGTTTATCTGGCGGAGGGAAAAAAGTGGTATTTCCGGCATATACTCCTTTGGGGGAACCTGGCTGTGCTGCTCTTTTCCAGCAGCACCCTGAGCAGCTCCCTGGCAGCGCTGCAGGCCCAATATATGACTGCGGATTTTACGGCCTTTGCCCTTGGCAGCAGCGCCTTCGGCGGCTTGGTCAGCCTGCTTTCCCTGGCCCTGGCGGTATTCAGCTTCATCGCCCTGTATAAGGTCTATAAATCCTGCAATCCCCAGAATGCCGTCCTGTTCCTGGTTCTTTCCATCCTCTTTGGCATTACCATGCCCTTCTTCCTCTTCGCCTGCCGGAATAAGGACTTGGGCATGCCCCCTGCCGGCGGCTCCTCGCCGGAGGAGACCCAGCCTGACCCCGAACAATAAATAAACAGAATTTCCTCTGGAGGTTTCACACAGTATGGATGCTACCCTTTTTGCCTTTATCGTTGTATATGGCATTGCCCTGCTCATCGGCTGCCTGGTGGGCATCGTGTTCTACGTATTTTATTCCATCGGCCTTTACACCCTGGCCAAGCGCCGGGGCATTCCCCATCCGGGGCTGGCCTGGGTGCCCATCGGGGGCGGCCGGTGGATTCTGGGCAGCCTGTCCGATCAGTATATTTACTGCACGGAGGGCAAGGCCAAGCGCATGCGCCACCTTCTGCTGTGGCTGGAGATCGGCTACTATATCATTGCCATCGCGCTGATCAGCACCCTGGTTTCCCTGGCTATCCGGCAGGAGATGATGAACACCCTGGTAGGCGGGGTACTGGTCTGCTACCTTCTGTTTATTGCCATTGCCATCGTGTATGTGGTGTTCCAGTATATCGCCCTGTACCGGGTCTATAAATCCTGCGATCCGCAGAACACCACCCTGTTCCTGGTGCTGAGCATTGTCATCAACGTGACGATGCCCTTCTTCGTGTTCGCCTGCCGGAATAAGGATTTGGGTATGCCCCCTGCCGGCGGCCCGGCGGAGGAGGAGGCTCTGCCCGAACCCAATGCATAAAAAAGAGAGCGATACTCTCTTTCAGATGGGCCTGGCCATGGCGCAAGGCCCATCTGAAAACCCGGAAAAATTGGCTCCTGCTGCTTTTTCGGCACGCCTCGCCCCCTTACTAAATGCAGGGGGCTTTTTCATGCCGGAAAGAGCGGGTTAGGACCAAAAACAGAGGAGGAAAAATGGATATCTGGGAAAAACTGTATGAAAGGGCAAAGGCGCTGTATCATCCTGCGGAGGTGTCTCCCTTTATCTATGCGCATCATGTGGTCTGCGCGCTGGAAAGCGGGAATGGGGAGATTTATACCGGCTTTTGCCTGGAAAGTTGCTGCGGCGTGCTGGATCTGTGCGCGGAGCGGGTAGCGGCCCTGCAGATGTATTGCGGCAGCGGGCAGACCATGGTCCGGCGGCTGATCGTTTTTCGGGACAGGGCCCCCTATGGCTCTGGCAGCGGCATGCCCTGCGGCGCTTGCCGGGAGTTTTTCATGCAGCTGGATCGAAAAAATGCAGATATGGAAATCATGGTGGATTATGAAAAGCGGCAAACGGTGGCCCTGCAGGAGCTTTTGCCAGACTGGTGGGGCATGTACCGCTATGATCAAGCGAAGGAAGGGGATTGAGGGCACTATCCCAATTTTTTCGCTGGGGTGCGGGTTTACAGTTTGTCTCTTTTTCCGGGGTGGCGCTCCGTGCTATACTGAAGGGGAAAAATTGCATTTTATCCGCCCGTATGTTTTAATATTTATTTAGGAAAGCGCCGCCGGGCAAGGCGCGGGCAACATGTTTGCGCCCTATGCCGGGCCGGGGAAAAGCGAGGTAACGAAGTTGAAACACCTGATCGCCATCGATGGAAACAGCCTGATGCACCGGGCTTATTATGCCCTGCCTTCCATGGCCGCCAAAGACGGCACCCCAACGGGGGCTATCTTCGGCTTCCTGCGGATGCTGCTGAAGCTTATCGAGCGGGAGCCGGATTATCTCATGGTGGCCTTTGACATGCATGGGCCTACCTTCCGCCATGGCATGTTCGAAGCGTATAAGGCGGGCCGCCGGGCTACGCCAGAGGATCTGCGGCCCCAGTTTCCCTTGCTTCAGCAGGTGCTCACGGCCATGGGAATCGCCATCTGCCAGAAGGGAAGCTACGAGGCGGACGATATTCTGGGTACGGCAAGCCGCATGGCCGAAACGGCGGGGGCGGATGCCCTGCTGGTCACGGGCGACCGGGATGCTTTGCAGCTCATTACCCCCCATACCCACGTGCTCATGACCAAGAAGGGCCTTTCGGAGACCATCGAATATGATGAGGCGATGCTCCTCAGCACCTATGGCCTTACCCCGGATCGAATGCCGGATTTGAAGGGCCTCATGGGGGATACGTCGGATAATATCCCCGGCGTGCCTGGCGTGGGAGAGAAAACGGCCCTGAAGCTCCTGGAAAAATATGGCACGCTGGAAAACACCCTGGCCCATGCTGCCGATGAAAAGGGAGCTCTGCGGGCCAAGCTGGAGGCCGGAGGGGATTCGGCCCGGCTCAGTTACCGGCTGGGGCTGATCGATACGGCGGCTCCCATCGAAAAAAAGCTGGAGGACTGGGCCTTCCGCGCGGATACCCTAGGGGGGGCCCTGCCCCTGCTTTATAAGCTGGAGCTGCGGGGCGTAGCCAACCAGATCCGAAATAGCGCTCCGGATAAGGCCCCTGAAAAACCCGAAGGTACCGTAGAGAGCCGAGTCATTTCTGAAGCGAAGGATTTGGATGCCCTGGGG
>CALVLF010000013.1 GCA_944336625.1 uncultured Clostridia bacterium | reverse complement strand
GCGTCCCCTGGGCCCGCCAGCTCATCGGTAACGAGAATATCCGGAGACATGCCCCGCAGCAACAGTTCCATAGCCCGCTCCTTGGGGCAGCCTTCCAAAACATCCGTGCACAGGCCCACATCCAGGGTAGGGACGCCGTCATCACACCCGGCGATTTCCCGCCTCTCATCCGCAATGCAAACCTTGATGCCCCGGTTGGCCAGCTGCCGGGCCGCATCCCGCAGGAGCGTAGTCTTCCCGGCGCCCGGCGGAGAAATGAGCAGGGCGCTGCGAAGGCCCCGAGGGCCCAGCAGTAGCGGAATCAAGGCATCCGCACAGCCTGGAATTGCCCTGGCCAGGCGAATATTAAACCCTGCAGGCGTTATAAGCCGCGCTTCCTTCTCTTCCCCTGCAATCCGCCCGGAAAGGCCCACGCGGAATCCGCCGGGCAGGGTCATGAAGCATGCGCGCAGTTCCTGATGATAGGCATAAACCGACTGCCGGCACAGGCGCATAAGCACATCCCGGCAGGCGCCGCCGTCCGGCATCCAGCTTAAGATCCTGGGATATGCCCCCAATACCTGCGCAGGCCTGCCCACCCGAATCCGCAGTTCCTCCGCCCCTTCCATATTCACCTGGTGCAGTTCGTCCGCAAGCTCCCGCGGCAGAAGGGGCAGCAGGTATTTTTCCCAGTTTTCCATCTCTGCCTGTCCCCCTTTCGATGGTATATATGTATGTACAGGCAAATCCCATTATGCTCCTTGCAAAGTGGAAAAGTCCGCAGACAACAAGATGGAAGCGAACGGCCCTTTAGCATGCGAATTTGAAGCGCTGTTTTAAGATAAGAAATAAAGCCAGGCAGGAAAGCCTGGCTTCATTTAAAATAAAAATGGATTTTACCGGCCGAGGCCGGCTTTCTATTCAGAATTTCATCTTACGATTCGGTGTTTACACATGCTCGTTTTGCCGCATGCAGGGCAGGTAAGCCTGCGCTTTGTAAAGGTATGATAGCCCTTCACATATTCGGCCATACTTGGAACGAACAGGTTCCCGCAGGCCGGGCACTGGAAACAGCCAGCCTTTCTCTCCAAGACCGCAGCAGCCCCTATGCCCGCAGCCGCCGTCAGGAACGCCAGAATCAGCAATACGATTCGCAGGGCCGTTGGCAGCTTAATGTAGGCGGCAATCACCACCAGTGCGCAGACGGCGATCATCGTAATTCCGCAGCAAATGGCGGATAAGGCCATTCGCTTTTTATTTTCCGCATTTTCCTGCACCAGATCCATAATGGTTTCCTCCGCTTTTTTCTGATAATCCACCGCAGAAACCCGCTCCCCTGCCAGCAGGTCATTGACGGTAATACCCAGCGTCTGACACAGGGGCAGCATCAGGGAAACCTCGGGCATCCCCTTTCCACACTCCCATTTGGATACGGTTTTATCGCTGATGGAAAGTTTATCCGCCAGCTGCTTTTGGGTAATACCCTGGGCTTTTCTTATTTCGGCAATGAATTTGCCGGTTTTTATTTGATTCACCGGTTTTCCCCCTTTCACCGGTATTATAGCAGGGGGCTATCTGCAAAGGTACATACGATGCATAGAATCCTCCTGTCTACGTTCCGTAGAGAAGGCCCAAAAGGCACAAAAGTATCCGGCTACTGGCCGGAAGGAGCCTTCCGGAGCTTCCCCAGGATCAGCCCTCTGTTTTCCTCTCTTCCAGGGCCACCGCGTGCAGGCAAAGAAGGATGGAGCCAAAGCATATGCCGCTCATCTGTCCGTTGGCCAGGGCTTCCTGGGCCAGATCCACCCCTGTTTGCCCCCTGGTGAAGAGGGCAAAGCAAGCATCCAGCAGAGCGCACAGAAGCGGCACCAAACTTATGACTGATAGGGCCGTGCGGGGCGTACGCGCCAATGCCACGGCAGCAGTGCCAGCGATAAAGCCCGTAAGAAGGCCACTTTGTATGCCGGAGAGCAGCTCCAGCCGGTTTAGGAAAAAAGCCAGGCATGCGAAAGCAACCAGCGCCCCGTATCCGCCAGCGCCCTTGCGTTCTCCCCAGGACCAGCCAAAAAGGAGAAGGGAGGTGGCCACCACCCCTAAGTTTACATGGAGCCCCCCGTTGAAGGCGATCGTAAACCTGGATAGAGCCAAGACCGTTACGATAAAAAACAATATCCGAAACCGCTGCAAATGAAAAATGACCTGAAAGGGCTTCAATCCCCCCGTCAGGCCCAGGATCAATATACATAGGCAAAGGGCTGTTGAAAGCTGCATGGAAAAAACCTTCTTTTTTAGGATCACCCTTAAGGTTTCCCAGCAGGCCCTCCGCAATTCCCTGAAATCTTTGGAAAACTCAGCATAGCCGTATAAAGGCGGCCATGGACCCGGTAACGCCCTTATCCCGCCGGTGGGAGAAGAACATGGCAGGGTTTTCAAAGGTACAGGCATCCATCAGGGTGATGTGCTCCGGCAGGATGCCCGCCCGCAGGAACTGGATGGCGGCGCACTGCGGCAAATCCACATAAGCCTTCCCCGGCTTCCCGGGCCGGCATACCCCCGGCTCAAAGGCATTGGCAAAGGCTTCCCCCAGCTCCGCATCCACCTCAAAGCATTTGGGGCAGATACAGGGCCCGGCCGCAGCCAGAATATCCCCGGGGTTCGTGCCAAAGGCCCTCTGCATCTTTTCCGCCATGACCAATCCGATCTGCATGAGGGTGCCCTTCCAGCCTGCATGGGCCATGCCTACCGCCCGCTTGCGGGGGTCGTAAAAGAAGAAGGCGCCGCAATCCGCATGGGAAGTCACCAGAACCACTGCCGGGTCGTTGGTAATCAGGCCATCACAAAAAGGCAGGGGCGGCAAGCCGAAACCTTTGCCCCGATCCTCCCGGCTCACCTGGAGTACGTTGTTCCCATGGGCATGGTTGACGATAACCATATCTTCATAAGCAACGCCGGCCCCCCGGGCAAAGCGCCGGTAGTTTTCCAGCACATCGGCTGCGCAGCCCTCCTTTTGCCAATGCAGGTTCAAAGAGGCATAGGGGCCTTTGCTAACCCCACCCTCCCGGGTGGAAAAGCCATGGCGCAGGCCGGGCAGCTCCAAAGAGCAGGCCTTATAAAAGCCGATGCCCTGATTTTTTTCATAAACGAAGCCGTGCGCAAAGCGCGCGGCCAAAGCATCATAGGAATTCTGCATATTATTTCTCATCCAAGAGACGTTTCAGCTCATCCATGAAGGTGCTGATATCCTTAAACTGGCGGTAAACGGAAGCAAAGCGCACATAGGCTACCTCATCCAGCACCTTGAGCTGCCGCATGACCATCTCACCGATGGCGTCCGTAGAAACCTCTTGGGCCAGGGAATTGAAAACCTCCCGCTCTACATCATCCACCAGGCGCTCCATGGAAGCGGCAGAAATGGGCCGTTTTTCACAGGCCTTGCGCACGCCGGCCAGGATTTTCCCGCTGTCGAAGGGTTCCCGGCGCCCGTCTTTTTTTATGACCATGATGGGAATCTCTTCAATTTTTTCGTAGGTTGTAAACCGCTTTCCGCAATTCAGGCATTCCCGACGGCGGCGGATCGCCGTACCATCTTCGGTAGGCCTGGAATCCACAACCTTGCTTTCGGTGCTTAAGCAATAGCGACACTTCATGGAGGCTGCCTCCTGTTAGGAATATATCATATCATATCACAACCCCCCAGGCTTTCGCTACATTTCCCTGTATTTTTTTATTTTTCCGCCTTAAAGCACAAGGTCCACCAGAATCACGTCGTCGCCGATCTTGGTGATTCGGTTGAAAGGGATCACCATTTCCTCGTCGCTTTTCAGCAGGCCGAAAAAGCGAGGCTGCCCGGGCACTACGATGGAGCATACCGTACCGGAAGCACAGTCGATCTCCAGGTCGCAAATGCAGCCCAGCCTGGCGCCATCCCGCATATTGATGACTTCCTTCCGCCGCAGCTCACAAAATCCGGTCATGGGCACGAAGCCTCACCTCCCGTTTATTTTATGCGCTGCCGGCCGCCCACATACGGGCGGGAATATAAAAAGCCCGCCATATACATGGCGGGCTGGCTTTTAAGCACAGGATGTTTGATTTATCTTACTGCGGGAAGGCAGGGAACCGCTTATCCGGGAAGGACGGATATAGATCCCGAATATCGTTGGTCATGTCATAATGTTACGGAAGTTGGATTAATATTTACGCTTTCTGGCCGCTTCAGCCTTCTTCTTGCGCTTTACGCTGGGCTTCTCATAATGCTCGCGGCGACGGACCTCCGCCAACACGCCACTGCGGGCGCATTTACGCTTAAACCGTTTGAGAGCACTCTCCAGAGACTCATTTTCACCTACGCGAATTTCCAAATTTTTCCCTCCCCTCTCCGTTGCAGCATCGCGGCACATGCCACCTGCAAGGCAGACATCAAACACGATTCATTATACTGGAAGGTTCCGGGGAAGTCAACCTTTTCGCTGCAAATTCGCATGAGCTTTAGCCTACATAACGAATATCCACGCCGCCAAAGATTACGTTTCCCCGAAGGGTCAGGGTCGCGTCCTCCGCCCGGGAGCTGCCCTTGGTCTCCGTGCCGCCGAAAGTGCAATGAAGCTGGTTATCCACCCGGATATTCGGGGGAAGGATCAGGTCATACCCGCCGAAGACCACCTGAAATTCCAAAATGGCCGCGCCCTTCTCCCCCAGTGCCTGCACCGAAGTCAGATCCAGGGTACCGCCGGCGAACAGAATGCCTACGGAGCCGCCCTGCAAGTTCCCCCGCACCCGCCGCGCATCCGAGCAGAAGATGGCGTTCACATCGATCCGTCCATTTTCCGGCACGTAATCCCAGGGGCCCTTCGCCTTGCCGGCTGCGCCTGCGGCATGCCCGGCGCTCCGGCGCCGCAGTCCCAGGCTGGATAGCAGGCAGTCCAGCCCGCACAGGATCAGCAGCAGGGGCCAAAGGGTATTCCAATCCAGCGAAAAGGACAGGCTGCCCAGGTTTTGCAGCAGGAACAAAAGCCCCAATATGGCTAAGCCCAGGCTTAGAATGGACCAGCTCCGCAGGAACCAGCTTAGCCCCAGGCCCAGCAGCACCGCCGGCCAAACCATCCCCCACAGGTCTCCGCTATGGAAGCCCAGCCATTTATTTAAAAGGAAGAGAAGCCCCAGCCCTATGAGGATACAGGCCCAGGCAATGCTCCCCCAATCCCGGGCAGGAGCCTTGGCCGGGGTTTGTTGCGGGGGCGTTTCCGCTGTTTCCTGGGAAAATGTTTCCTTGGGCTCCTCGGGGGCCTCCTCCGGAACGCCCAGCAAAGTATCCACCCGTACCCCAAAGAGGGCGGCCAGGGCGGGGAGCAGGGAAATATCCGGGCAGGAGATATCATTCTCCCATTTGCTGATGGCTTGGGCCGAGATGCCCAGCTTTTCCGCCAGCTGTTCCTGGGTCCAGCCTCTGGCCTTGCGAAGGCGCATAATCCGCTTGCCCAGGGTTTCCTGATTCTGTTCCATGGTTTTAATTTCCTTTCTGACAGGCTTCGTGAAACTGCGTTTTTGTTTGCTCCTATTATGCCATGTTGCAGGCCGGCGCGCCATATCCCCGTTGGATAGGCGGAAAATCAACCGGCAGTTGTGCGGCCCAACCACCGGTTGAGGTCCCTGCCTTCCCTCTATTTTCTCGGATTTAAGCTGCAAGGCGTTGCAAGCGCTTGCCCGCCATACGAAAATAGATTAATATTAGGGAAGGGATTTCGTCAACCCGGCGAAATAGCCAGTTATTTTATGAATTGCACAAAAGAAAAGGAATTCAGAGCTATGAAATGGACAGAAATCACCGTATTCACCACCCAGGAGGGGCTGGATGCGGTTTGCGGCAGGCTTTCTTCCCTGGGCATTGACCAGGTGCAAATCGAAGAAAGCCGGGAAGCCATCGACGCTTTTTTACAGGAAACGGCCAAATATTGGGATTTTGCAGATCTGGACGAGCTGGTCCAGTCCAAAGAGCCCTGCGTAAAAGCATATATCGGAAATGCGGCGGATAACGCCCGGCTTTTGCAGCAAATCGAAGATTCCTTCGCCGCCCTGAAGGAAATGGATGTGGGCCTGAACCTGGGAAGCCTTCGGGTAGTGGCCCGGGTTACGGACGATGCGGATTGGGCCAACAACTGGAAAGCTTATTATAAACCCCTGCCCATTGGCCAACGCCTTCTGGTCTGCCCCAGCTGGGAGAAGGCCGATCCCCAGGGCCGGATCCTTCTTTCCCTGGACCCAGGCATGGCCTTTGGCT
This sequence comes from uncultured Clostridia bacterium, assembly GCA_944336625.1. Lineage (GTDB taxonomy): Bacteria > Bacillota > Clostridia > Christensenellales > CAG-138 > Pelethousia. The sequence continues at coordinate 6,517 of CALVLF010000013.1, read as the reverse complement.
CCGGCAGCCACCATACCACCCGCATGTGCCTGGAATTTCTGGAGCAAGCGGTGCAGGCCGGGTCCCACGTGCTGGATCTGGGCTGCGGCAGCGGCATTCTCTCCATCGCCGCCATTCTGCTGGGAGCGGCCCACGCTACCGGCGTGGATATTGACCCCATCGCCCAGAAAACCGCCGGGGAAAATGCCGCCCGCAACGGCGTGCAGGCGGACCGCTATACCGTTCTTTGCGGGGATGTGCTGACGGACGCCGCCCTGGTGGAGCGGCTGCGGGCGCAGGCCTATGACGTAGTGGTAGCCAACATCGTGGCGGATGTGATCATGGGCCTCTCCCCGCTGGTTCCGGCCTTGATGAAGGACGATGGGGTATTCATCACCAGCGGCATCATTGCGGAGCGGCTGGAGGATGTTTTGGCCGCTCTGCAGGCCCAAGGTCTGGAACCGGTCTCTATCCATGCCGGGGAGGACTGGCGGGCCATCCTTGCGAAAAAGGTCCGGCCATGAACCGTTTCTTTCTAGAGCCCGGCCAGATCCAGGGGGATTGTGCCCGCATGACCGGGACGGACGTAAAGCATATGGGAAAGGTCCTCCGCCTCTCCCCGGGCGATACGGTCATCCTGTGCGACGGAGCGGGAATGGACTACCTGGCCCGCCTGGAAACGCTGGATAAGGAGGAAGCCCGTCTTTCCATTTTGGACCGTACACCTTCCCATACGGAGCCCCGCTGCAAGGTCACCCTGTATCAGGGGCTGCCGAAGGCGGGCAAGATGGAGCTGCTGCTGCAAAAGTGCGTGGAGCTGGGCCTTTACGCCCTTTGCCCCGTTCAGACAGCCCGCAGCGTAGTGCGGCTCAGCCCAGAGGAATTTGAAAAAAAGCGCCCCCGCTACCAGCGGGTGGCCTATGAGGCAGCCAAGCAGGCCCGCCGGGGCACCATTCCAGAGGTTTATCCCCTGGCTACCTTTGCAACGGCGGATTTTTCCCGCCACGACCTCCTGCTGCTGGCCTATGAGGAGGAGCATGGGGTTTCCCTCAAATCCATCCTTCGCAGCCAGGAAAATGCCCAGGATATTGGCCTGATCATCGGCCCGGAGGGCGGGTTTGCAGAGGAGGAGGCAGCGCTGCTTATTAAAAAGGGGGCAAAAAGCCTGAGCCTGGGCCCCCGGATTCTGCGAACGGAAACGGCGGGCATGGCGGCCCTTGCCATGATCCTATACGAGCTGGAGGAAATCTGATGGGAAAGCGGATCGCTTTTTATACCCTGGGCTGCAAGGTGAATCAATTCGATACGGAAGCCATGCGGGAGCTTTTTGCGCGGGCAGGCTACGAAACGGTAGATTTTTCCCAGGAAGCGGATGTTTATCTGGTCAATACCTGCACCGTCACCGCCACGGGAGACCAGAAATCCCGGCAGATGATTTCCCGGGCCCACAGCCGCAATCCAGAGGCGCAGATCATCGTAACGGGCTGCTATGCCCAGCGGGCGCCCCAGGAGATCGCCAGCCTGCCGGGCGTAAGCCTGGTCATGGGCTCCCAGGACCGGGGAAGGGTGGTGGAGCTGCTGGAGTCCATGGGGCCGGCGCAGGCTACCCTCTGCGCCGTTCAGCCCCTGACGGAAGTGCGCTCCTTTGAAAATCTGGAAGCCGTTTATGAAAACCGCACCCGGGCCCAGCTGAAAATCCAGGAAGGCTGCGACCGGTATTGCACCTATTGCGTCATTCCTTACGCCCGGGGGCCTGTCCGCTCCCGGCCCCTGGAGGACGTGCGCACCCAGCTTATGCGCCTGGGGGAAAATGGCTATTCCGAGGTAGTGCTCACGGGCATCCATCTGATGAGCTACGGCAAGGATTTGGGCGCGGGCATTGGCCTGGCTCAGGCCATCGCCCAGGGGGAGGGGGTGCCGGGCCTGCAGCGGATTCGCCTGGGCTCCCTGGAGCCCCAGCTTCTTTCCGATGCCTTTGTAAAAGCCCTGGCGGAAAACCCAAAAGTCTGCCATCAGTTTCACCTTTCCCTCCAGAGCGGCAGCCCATCCGTCCTGCGGCGTATGGCCCGCCGCTATACCCCGGAGGATTATGCTGCCTGCGTGGATAAGCTCCGGGCCGCCATGCCGGGCTGCGCCATCACCACGGATATCATTGTAGGCTTCCCCGGGGAGACGGAGGCGGAATTTGCACAAACCATGGCCTTTGCAGAAAGGATACGCCTGAGCCGCATCCACGTTTTTCCCTATTCTCCCCGCAGCGGAACCCCCGCTGCCAGTATGCCCGGGCAGGTGCCAAAGGCCATTAAAGCCCGGCGGGCCCGGGAGCTTTCCGCCCTGGCCGCCCGGCTGGAGGCGGAGTATCTGGAGAGCCAGCTGGGAATCTGCCAGGACGTCCTTTTTGAAGAGGAAAAGGAGGGCGGCATAGAGGGCTATACCGGCACCTATATACGGGTATGGGCCCCGGGCGGAGCAGCATCCCTGGGAAAGCTCCTGCCCGTGCGGCTCCTGCAGGCCCGGGAGGGCTATCTCATAGGAGAGATTCAGCAGGCGCCCCAATAAAACCAACCATCATCTATAAAAGGAGGCAATCCATATGGAAAACTGTATCTTTTGTAAAATCGCCGCCGGCGAAATCCCGTCCACCAAGGTCTATGAGGATGATCAGGTGCTGGCTTTCCGGGACTTGGAACCCCAGGCCCCCGTCCATATCCTGATCATCCCCAAAAAGCACTATGCCAGCATCCTGGATATCCCCTGTGACGCCACCTCTCCCCTGCCTGCCATGGCCGCCGCAGCCCAGAAGATCGCCCAGGAGCAAGGCATTGCACAAAGCGGCTTCCGCCTGGTCATCAACACTGGCAAGGATGGGGGCCAGTCCGTCCCGCACCTGCACATGCACCTGCTGGGAGGCCGGGAGTTCGGCTGGCCCGCAGGCTAAGGCGGCGGTATGCATAGGCCCTATATATCAAGTTCGCATCCTGCCTTAAAGAAGGGAATTTAAACGAACGCAAAGGGCCCGTGGAAATCCACGGGCCTTTTGCTTTTTATATCAGGGGTTCCTTTACTGCTTCAGGGAAGAATCCTGAGATTGGGCCCGCATTTCCCGTTCTTTCTTGCGGCGCTCCGCCCGGCGCTGGGCTGCCCTGCGGCGGCGGCGCTTCTTTTCTACGGCATGGGATACCACCAGGATCACGATGATCAGGAGCAGCAGAGCCACCAGGCCGGCAGCCGCATATACCTGCCAGCCCCGCAGGGCAAGCTCGCTCTCCACAGGGGCAGGGGTGGCTTCCGGCGCCTCCGGCGCCGGCGTGGCCTCCACCTCCGGGGGCAGGGTGGGAGATATGGGCCGGGCCGGCATCACCGCATACCGCTGGAGGGATTCATCCGCCACATTATAAACGTAATACCCCACCTCCCCATCGGGGTTCCGGGCATAAAGCAGGTATATCTCCCCCTGGGCATCCTGGGAGACCCAGGCCTTATATTCCCGCTCGTCGATCATCAGGGTGGTTTCCGTAAATCCTTCGGGCAGGGCTACGCTGCCATCCGGCTCCAGAATGATATAGGACTTGGAAACGGAGCTTATGGTTTGATAGGGATAGAGGAGATCCCGCTCCGCATCGTAGATATAATAACCTCCCTCGTCCCCGGCAGCATTGGAAAGATACAGCAAGGTGGGGGCATCGCTATCCGTTACCTGCGCGGCAGCCACGGTTTCTCCATGATATTCTAAGGTGGTTTCGCTATAGCGGGAAGGGATGGTAACGTTTTCCAGGGTACGCCAAATATACAGCTCTCCCTCTACCCCCTGGACATTTTGCGCCAATACGCCTTCCTGGGCATAGTTTAAGGGCGTAGGCGTAGGCGTGGGCGTGGGAGCGGCTACGGTGATGGCCAAGCTAGCTTCTCCCCCCTCCTGCTCGTCTCCGTCATAATCCAGCACCGTCTGGATATTGGCCGCAATTTGTACCTCCCCGGCCCCCGTCGCTGTGAACAGGATACGGGCGCTCAGGGTATCTGCCCCGCCCTTTTCCAGGGAAATCAGGTTCAGCGTACCATCACCGGCGCCGCCCTCGCTTTCTTGGTAGGCGAGAATGGCCGGGTCATAGGTATAGGTACCCTGGGCGATGGACATGTTTTCGCCCGTTACGGTAATGACCCCCTCCACCGCAACCCCCGCCTGTACACGGGCGGAGCCGGTGGAAAGCTCCACATCCACGGCATAAGCTACCGCCGGCAGGAGGAAGAGGAGAAGGGCCAGGGCCAGAGCCCGCCAGTTTCTATGCAATAATCCTTTCATGCTTCGTTAGCTCCCTTGGGAAATATTTGCATCGTCGTTCACATATTGGATCAAGCGGTAAAGGTCGTCCAGATCCACCTCTCCATCGTGATTCACATCCGCCGCCCGAAGCCGGGGGCCGGTGAGAAGAGTGGCCCGGAGCAGATGGCTTTGAAGGGCCGTAGCATCCTCTCCATCGATGTCTCCATCGCCATTCAGGTCGCCGTAGATCACCAGGGGCAGGTCGAAGAAGGTCGTCCCTTCCTCCCCATAGGTATTGCGCAGGAAGTAGCCAGTGCAGACCGTGCCTTCCGCCTCGCCTCCCCGGGTATCCACCACGGAAAGCTGGCCTTCGGACTCGATCTCCCCCAGGAGTTCCTCTATCTCCGTGCCCAGGGCAATATCGCTGATGCCCCATTCTTCGATGGTATACGTCCCGCTATCCAATTCCGGGGCTTCATCAAAGCTGCCCACGGTGAAAAGGGTGGTGCCCGCATAATAGAAGGACAGAATGTCCGTATAGGCCTCCCCGGCCCGGGCCCGCTCCTGGGCCCCCCGCTGGGACAGACCCACCCCATGGCCATAGCGGCGCTGGGTCAGGTACCAGCCCTGGTATTCCACGCCGCCGCTGGTAATGGTCCCCCGCTCCGCTCCCTTCATCCGGAGGCGGGTACGGCTGGCACCGATGCGGCCCAAGGTGTTTTCATAGCTGCCATACTGCAGATCGTCCAGGGTAAGGACGATGGTGACCTGGCCCGTGCGTTCCGTGCCATCCGCTTCGGTATAGCCCACCATAAGGGTAATGGCCGCCTCTTCATAGCAGCGGCTCTCCCCTTCATACAGGGGGCTTTGGGGCGTAACTTCCACGGTAGATAGGATCTCCACCGCCTGCCCTGCCGCCGCATAAGCTGCCTGCTCAATGGCCAGCAGCACGAAGGGATCCATCAGGGCCATGGTCTCCGGGGTATAGCTTTCCGGAATAAAGCTCTTTTCCTCCAGGCTGGAGGCATTGGCAAGATCGTAGGGATCATCCGCATTGATATAGTAGGGCAGGTCCGTCTCCCAGACGTTGCCTGTCCGCTCCGTTTGCCCGCCGTTGGAGGCGGAATAATAGGATTCGATGATATCCCCTTCGTAGGTGAGCACCTGGCCGCAGGTAGCGTCTACAGCGGCAATGGCCCGGGTATTCCGGCTGGCATAGCCCCGGTAGACCTGGTCGTTGGAGGTATCCCCCAAGTCATAGGCCCGGCTGCTATAGCGGGAACTGCGGGCTACGGCAAACCCCCGGGCGCAGACGGCCTGGGCTTTCAGGGCATCGATGGGGAAACTGTTGCTCATCTCATGGGGCACGACGCCATAAAGATATTGCTCGATGGGCAGGGTATTAATGGCCCGGACAGCCCCTTCATAAACATCGAAGGTCATATTGCCAAGGTAGGTGCAGGTTCCGTATTCGTCATTGACCAGGCGGATATAATCCGTCCGCTCTCCATAATTGCCGCTTAGGAAGGTAATGGAGGGGGCCGTAATGATCTCCTCGCCGACCTGCAGGGAAACCTGGCTGCCCACCGCCTGAATTTCCAGCTCTACCCCGTCCTCAACTTCCACATCCGGCGCTTCCTGGATGGAAAATTCCCCCACAGGGGTGAAGGAGAAAGTCTCCGGCTCTCCCAGGGAGAGCAGCACCCGTATATCCGTGGTAAATACCGCCCCCTGTGCAGGCAGGGCGGGTAAGAGCAGGAGCAGTGCCAGGCACAAGACCAGAATTTTTTTGGGTTTCCCCATGTTCCACCTCCATGTCCTTTCTGAAAAAGGGGCGGCCGCCCCCATTCCAAGGATAAAAATCGACGAAATTAGAAAGCCTATTTTCATTATGATACCTTCTTATCCGGCTCTGGTCAATGGCAGGGCCTGCTAGATCCCCCGCCGGAAGGAAGCAAACGCATGAACATTTCGTAAAATCGTAATGGTTGCTAGCACGGGCCCGTTTTTTGATAGTAAGCGGCAAGCGCAAGCCTAAAAGGCCCGAGCCCCACAAAAGCGCCTCCTTTTCGGGGAACGCCGTGGGGAACCAGGCCCGACTGGCTATGATGACCCAATTTTATGAGCAAGCCCGCCAGGAAGGACGGCCCCGGGAACTCAGCGAGCAACTGCGGCAGCACTTTGCCAACTATTATGGCCCAGCTATGCGGCAGGCAAAAGTATTTGAAAATCTCCGGCCGAATGAAGCGGAGGCGAAAGGCATACCCAGTGTGGCTG
>CALVLF010000012.1 GCA_944336625.1 uncultured Clostridia bacterium | reverse complement strand
GGGAGAATGAGCTGTAAGCTTCTTTCCAAACCGGTTAATATTTTACATCCATATAATTCGTTATTCGCGCGCAAGTTCAACGCTTTGCGCGCGATTTTCTTTTCCCCGCCTTCAGCAGGCGGCTCATATTCCTCAAATTTATCATGAAAAAAAGATAAATAATTAATTTCTATGTCCCTTATTTGAAGGGGTATGATATAATAGACTCGCTGAGTTGCATGGAGAAACATTTATTTATAGCAGCAGGTTATATCTGGGCCAATACGGCAGGAAAAAAGGCGAGGCAACTAGCCGGAATGAAGGACTGGGATTCTTATCCCAGCAGGGATGGCCGCTTATAACCAGCCATCCAGCAGCAATATGATCCTTCCGGGCATGCCCATAGGCGGGAACCCCGGCCCGGCACTTTCATTTGAATGCTATAATATAAGCGCGTAAGTACAGTTTTAATTCTGCGTCCCTACTCAACTACTGCATTACTGAAGGAGTGATTTATTTGTATCTAAACCACTTGGATCCAAAGAATGCGCCGCATGGTGAGGAATACTGCCATTCGATGATTGGCGTAAATACCCCCCGCTCAGATGGCGCGGCCAAGGCCAGCGGGACCATGCAATATGCATCGGATCTCATTATCCCAGGCATGCTGTACGGCGCCGTGCTGCGCAGCCCTTATCCCCACGCTGAAATCCTTTCCATCGACACCAGCGAAGCGGAAGCCATGGGCGCTGTTTGCTTGACCTATCAGGATATCAAGCCTGTCGTTTACAACGAGCGCAGCGTATCCACCCCTTCCGGCACCTATCGCGACCGGACCATCCTGCCCAACAAGGCGCGGCATGTGGGCGAGCCCATTGCAGCTGTAGCGGCAGAAACGGAAGAGCTGGCTTATAAGGCCGTGAAGGCGCTGAAGGTGGAATACAAAGTTCTGCCTGCTGTGTTTGAGCCGGAAGATGCCCTGAAGGACGATGCGCCCCAGCTCTATGATACCATTTACCTGGATGAGCAGGAAATCAAGGTAAAGAATAACATCGGCGTTGTGCGCAACATTTACGAGGGCGATGTGGAAGCGGGCCTGGCCAAGGCGGATCGCGTTTTTGAGCGGGATTTCTCCTTGGGCCGCATCTATCACGCCCAATTGGAAACCAAGTGCGCCGTGGCGAAGCCAGAGGTTGATGGTTCCCTGACCGTTTGGGGCACCTGCCAGTCCATCCACGGCTGCCGGCAATTGCTGGCCTATGCCCTGCAAATGCCGTTGAGCAAGGTAAACGTGAAAAAGCTTCCCTTTGGCGGTGCCTTTGGCTCTTCCATCCAGGTAAATACCGTTATTCCCATCTGTGCGGCCATCGCCAAGAAGGCTGGACGGCCGGTGAAGCTGACTTCCGCCCGCGAAGAGGATTTCTATAGCCATCAGAAGTATCCCTCCAAGTATCATGTGCGCATCGGCGTGACCAACGACGGCATCATTACCGCCGGCCACGTGAAGGCGCTGATTGACTTTGGCGCCCACCAGGTGCAGCCCCTGCCCTTCATGGGATGTACCTCTGGCTGGTTTGCCTCCCTATATAAATACCAGGGCAACATTGCCTTTGAAGGTACGGCGGTCTATACCAATAAAACGCCTTGCTGCGCCATGCAGGGCTATGGTAACCCCCAGATCAATTTTGCCATTGAGAGCATGATTGATATCATCTGCGACGAGATGGGGTTTGATCCCATTGACTTCCGTTTGAAGAATTATCGCGGCCCGGGGGATGAATTCTGGGGACAGGGCCCCACCATCCGCTCCATCATCAAGAGCAGCGGCGTGGAGGAGAGCCTGGTGGAAGGCCGCAAGGTGTTCCATTTTGACGATCGTAAATCTCCTGCTGAAAAAACCGGCACCAAGCGGCGGGGCAAGGGCGTTGCCCGCGGTTTCCACTGCTCCGGCACCGGCGGCCCCAAGGAAGGCGAGGTTATCGATTACAGCTTCGCTACCGTCAAGATCAATGAAGACGGTTCTGTGGATGTGCTTAGCCCCGTTACGGATCACGGCGGCGGCACCTGGGACGCCCTGCGCAAGATCGTATCCGAAGTTTTGCAGGTTCCCTATGACATGGTTGGCCTTTCCCCGGCCGATACCATGAACACCGGTTATGACGTCTGTACCCACGCTACCCGCGGCGTATACTGCGGCGGCGGTGCGGCCAAGAACGCGGCAATTAAGGTGCGGGAAAAGCTCTTTGAGTATGCCGGCCGCATGATGGATGAAAACCCCGGCGATCTGGAAGTAGTGATGGATCCTGTGGCCCATCAGGGCCGGGTTCAGGTAAAGAACTATCCTGCCAAGAGCATGACCATCAACGAGATTGCCCGCAAGGCATGGATCATGAGCTGGGGAACCTTGGCTTATTCCGATAGCTACCGGCAGAAGAACTGCCCGCCCTGCTTCACCACCCACTTTGTGGAGGTGGAGGTGGATACCGAAACCGGCATCATCACCTTCCCCCATGTGCTGATCTATGGCGACTGCGGCGTGCCCATGAACCCGGATCTGGTTAAGGGGCAGCTGGTTGGTTCCTTTAACCGTGGCCTTGGATATACGGTATATGAATACCTACCCACGGATGAAAAAACCGGCCACTTAAAGAACATGGGCCTGCTGGTGGATTATAAGACGCCCTCGGTTTATGAAATGCCGCGGGTAGAGAATATGCAGGTAGAACTGTGCCATACCTATGAGCCCACCGGCCCCTTTGGTGCCAAGGGCATTGGCGAGGCGGCGCTTGCCTCCGTGCAGGCGGCTATCGCTAACGCCATTTACAACGCCATCGGCATTCGCTTCTATGAACTCCCCATCACGCCGGAGGTTGTTCTTGCGGCTTTGAAAAAGAAAAAGGAAGAGGAGGCACGCGCATGAACACCAAATTTCTGGAAGCTGAATTCGACTATATAAAACCCGCCACGCTAGAGGAAGCGCTGGAGATTCTTGCAACAAAAGAAAACGTCAAAATCTTTGCCGGCGGCACAGATTTGATTGTAAAGCTGAAGTCTGGCGCGCCCATCGTGATGGATTATATGATGGACGTCAACGCCATCCCTGAACTGCAGGCCGTAACGGAAGAGGCGGATGGCCTCCATATCGGGGCCACGGAAAAGATCTCCGTGCTGGAGAAGCATCCCAAGATCGTAGAAACCTATCCGGCCCTATCCCATGCTTTCCACGATATGGCCTCCATCTCCGTGCGGAACATGGCTACCCTGGGGGGCAATTTCTGCAATGCCTCCCCTGTGGCGGACGCCGTAGGGCCCTGCATCTGCTATAAGGGCCAGGTAGAGCTCCAGAGCCGCAATGGTGGAACCCGCCGGGTTGCCGCCGAGGATTTCTTTAAAGCCCCTGGCGTTACCGTCATGGAGAAGGATGAGCTCCTTACCAGCATTATCCTGCCTGCGCCTGTCGCCAACACCGGCTCCCATTTCATTAAAATGGGCCGCACCAAGGCGGATATCGCTAAGATCAGCATCACCGTGGTGCTGCGGCGGGAAGGCAACACCATTGCCGACTGCCGGATGGCCATGGGCTCTGTGGCAGCCCGTCCCTTGTTCCTGAAGGAAATCTCCGAATCCCTGGTGGGCAAGGAGATGACCGCCAGCCTCATCGCCGAAACGGCCCAGCGGATTTCCGACTTCATCCGGCCCATCGACGATAACCGTACAACAGCCCAGTACCGCACGGACGTCGCCGCTATCATTGCCCGGGATGCTCTGACGGCGGCCTGGAAAGATTGCGGAGGTGATTGCTAATGAGCATGCATAAGATTACTTTGAAGGTCAATGGCGTGAACCGCACCCTGGAGGTTAAGAGCAATGAATTGCTTCTGAACGTCCTTAGGGATCGCCTCTTCCTAACGGGCGCCAAGTATGGCTGCGGTATCGCTGAGTGCGGCGCTTGCACCATCCTCAACGGCGACCGGAGCGTTTTGAGCTGTCTGGTTCCTGCCGTAGCGGCGGATGGCTGGGAAATCACCACGGCCGAGGGCCTTGTAGACAAGGACGGCAACCTCTCTACCCTGCAGGAATCCTTTGTGGACAATGCGGCTATCCAGTGCGGGTTCTGCACCCCTGGCATGGTCATGACCTCCACGGCCCTCCTCCGGGAGAATCCCGATCCCGATGAGGAATTCGTCCGGGATTATCTCCGGGGCAACTACTGCCGCTGCACTGGCTATATCTCCATTGTCAAGGCGGTTCTGGATGCGGCCCAGAGAATGAAGGAAGGCAAGCAATAAGGCTTCGCCCCTTGCATCACCTTTCTTGATATTCTGTCCAGGGCTGCGGCTTCCCTAACCTAGCCGCAGCCCAATCCTTCCAAAGAATTGTATTTGCCCCATCCCTTCCCCCCCGTCCCGCCGCTGTTTCATTTCTGTTCCCGATCGCGATTCCTAACTACTGTAGAGCTTGCAAAAGAACATTTTTTTATTTGACCACCGGCTGATCAGCCATAACCCGGGCGGTTTAGGCCGCTACCCAAGGTCTGTAAAGGAGAAGGTATGAAGAACTTCAATTTTGTCAACGCAAAAACCCTGGAGGATGCCGTTGCGCATTTGGCCCGCCTGGGCTCCGAAGCCTATATTGTAGCAGGCGCCACCAACGTTATGGTGGACATCCGGGACGGCAAGCGCAATAATCTTACCCTTGTGAACATCCGGGACATTGCAGCCCTCAAGG
>CALVLF010000011.1 GCA_944336625.1 uncultured Clostridia bacterium | reverse complement strand
ATCCAGCGGGCCGCCCTGCCGTGACCCATTGGCGGGTATTGGAACGCTACGGGGCTTTTACATTGATCGAAGCCCGTTTGGAAACTGGCCGCACCCACCAGATCCGCGTGCATATGGCCAGCCTGGGCCACCCCGTAGCCGGGGATCCGCTCTATGGCCCCGCAAAGCCCAAGCTGGGGCTGGCGGGGCAGGCGCTGCACGCAGCCAGGCTTTCCCTACGCCATCCCCGCAGCCAGGAGGCCATGTGCTTCCGGGCGCCCGTGCCGGATTATTTCCGCAGCGCCCTCAAACGGGCAGGCAGACAGGCGGGGGAGGATATCGACGCCTTTTTGGCCCGGGAATGGGGGGAGGCTTAGCTTATGGAAAAGCGTACGCATGGAAAGCAGAGCAGGGCATATGCGCTTTTTACTGGGGCAATGATTCTCTGCTGCCTAGGCCTGTATTTGGGGCGAAGCCTCGTAAGCAGCCCGGAGGAGGCGGCGCCGGCGCCCACGCTTACCCCTGAGGCCGCTACCTATCCCGGCCAGGAGGCCTTTGTGGTGAACCTGCAGGACTTTGGCCTGAGGGGACAGCTTTTGCCGGAAGGGGAGGCCCTGCCTTCTTCCTGCATGTATCAGATTCAACGGCAGGGGCTGGAGGATTGCCGGCTTACCCTTTCCCTCCGGGGAAGCGGCGTTTGTGCCTTTCTGCTGGAAATGCCCATGGCCCCCCATCCCGGCGCCCTGCCCGGCAACGCTACCCCCATCGAAACCGATCTTTACGAAAGAGATTTAGCCCTGTGGGAAGAGGAGCAGCTCTGGCGCAAGGATGCCCTCGCTGCCCTGTGCATCGCTCTGGATGTTAACCAAGGGGCTACCGCCGTGGATGCGAACCGCTTTTTCGCCCTGCTGGAAGAAACGCTGGCAGATGGAAAGGAACGGGAGGATAAGGCGGGCACCATGACCTTCTCCTGTTATGTGTTGACGGAGGGGGATGTACAGCGGCTCTGCGCCGCAGGCAGCCGGGAATAAGCGGGAAAAGGGCTTTTTTGTCCGGGGTATTGCAAGAAGAACCCAGATATTGTATACTTTAGAAAACATATATACAAAATGGATTTTGATATAATTTGGGGGAAGCATATCCATGGAAAAAAACCATGTAACGGCGCATATTGCAGGGCAGGATTTCCGCCTTTCCAGCCAGGACAGCGAGGAATACGTTCGCAAAATCGCCAATTACGTCAACGAAAAAATCGAGGAAATCCAGCGTGCTTATCCCACTTTGAGCACGGGCAATTGCGTGATCCTGGCAGCGCTCAACCTTTCCGACGAGCTGCATAAGCTGCGGGAGGATTATAACGCCCTGGATTCCCGCATCAGCGAGCTGCGGGACATGCCCCGGCAAAGCGTGCCGGTAAAGCGTCCCTTTGAAGGAACGAAGGTGCTGCAAAGCAAATAATGGATTTTTGTCAGCATGCGGCCCGGGAAGCTACGCCCGGCGCCGCTTTTTTACACTAGAAAAGGAGAAACCATGCTGCTGTTATCGCCCGCAGGGAGCCCTGCAAGCCTTTCTGCCGCCCTGAAAAGCGGGGCGGACGGCGTCTATTTTGGCGGCGCCAGCTTCAATGCCCGCCGGGGCGCCGCCAATTTTACGGATATGCAGATGCAGGCGGCCCTGGATCAGTGCCATCTGTGCGGCGCCCGGGCTTTTATTACCATGAATATCCTCCTGCTGGATAGGGAGCTGCCCGAGGCGATTCGGTATGCCCGGTTTTTATATAAGGCGGGGGCAGACGGGCTGATCATACAGGATCTGGGCCTGGCCCGGCGCCTGCGGGAGGAGCTGCCGGAGCTGCCCCTCCATGGAAGCACCCAGATGGGCATCTGCGATATTGCCGGCGCCCGGCTGCTGGAGGATATGGGTTTTTCCTGCGGGGTATTGGCCCGGGAACTATCCCTTGAGAGCATCCGGGCCATCCACCAGGCAGTGCATCTGCCCCTGGAGGCTTTTGCACACGGGGCTATGTGCATGAGCTTTTCCGGCGGCTGCCTCTATTCCTCCATGGCAGGGGAGCGGAGCGGCAACCGGGGCACCTGCGCCCAGCCCTGCCGCAAGCAGGCGGCCCTCTGCCGGCATCCCGGGCGGGAGGATTATTGCCTGAGCCTGAGCGACCTGTGCATGTTGGAGCACCTTAAGGATATGGGGGATGCGGGGGTCACCTGGCTCAAGCTCGAAGGCCGGATGAAGCGGCCCGCGTATGTGGCAGCGGTAACCGGCGCCTACCGGGCTGCCCTGGATGGGGCAGGGCCCGGGGAGCTGGCGGAGCACCGGCGGCGGATACTGGCCCTTTTCGATCGGGGTGGGAGCCCTACGGGTTATTACTACGGGGATGATGCCCATACGGGCTGCGTGGCCCAGGCGGACCCTCCCGCGGCCCTTCTGCACCAGATAGAGGAGCAAACGGAGCGGAAGGAGCGGAAGCTGCCGGTGGAGACCCGCCTGTTCCTCCTGGAAGGCGAGCCGGCCCGGCTGTCCCTCACCCTATCCCAATGGCCGGGGCCCAGGACGGTATGGGCGGAAGGCCCCCGGCCCCAGGAGGCGGAAAAGCCCCAGAGCCCGGAGCGGTATCTTGCCCAGGTACAGAAGCTGGGGGGCACCCCTTTCCAGGCTGCAGGGGGCGCGGCGGAGATGGCGCCGGGCCTCTTCCTGCCGGCGAAGGAGCTCAACGCCCTGCGGCGGGCAGGGGTGGAGGCGCTGGAAGAGGTTCTGCGCATCCGTCGGCCCCTGCCGCCAGAGAAGATGGAGGAAGGCCCGGCTCCCTCCCCCTTCCAGGGGCGGATGGAGCTGCTGGCTGTGGTTCAAAATGAAGGGCAGGCCCGGGCTGCAGCCGGAGCCGGAGCGGAGCTGATCGCCCTGGAAGGGGGGCTGGGGGCGGAAAGGGTCTTCCAGGCCCTCCAGCCCCTGCGGAAACGGGCAAAGCTTCTTATCTCCCTGCCGGCGGCGGTGCCTCAGGGCCGGGAGACGGAGCGGCTCCATGCTCTGCTCCAAAGCTCCCTGGTAGATGGAGCCCTCTGTGCCAATCTAGGGCAGATTGTCCTTGCAAAAGATCTGCCCCTGAAGATTGCCGGCACCCAGCTGGGGGCCTTTAACCGGGAAGCGGTACGGACGTTGAAAACCCTGGGCTTTGACCGGGTAATTCTTTCGCTGGAACTGACAAAGGCCCAGATGCGTGATATACTGACAGAAGAGGCTGCCGGGATTAGCGGCTATGGCCGGGCGCAGCTGATGCAGCTGCTGCATTGCCCCATGAAGGAAGCCCTGGGCTGTAAAAACTGCCTGGGGCCGGATGCTTATCTGGAGGATGGGGCCGGGCGGCGCTTTCCACTTTCGCCTATCCGGGGGAGGGACGGCTGCCTGGTGCGGCTGCTGAATTGCTTTCCTACGGATGTGCTGGACTTGCTGGGGGCCCTCTCCGGCATACAGACCCTCCAGCTGGCATTTTATGAGGAAGGGCCGGCGGCGGTGGAAGCTGCCATCAGCCGGGCTCAGGAGGCCCGGGATGGAGCGCCTCTGCTGCCGCCGGAAAAGGCTACCCGGGGCCATTGGAACCGGGCAGTCGAATAAGCCCCGGCACGGAAGGAATCCAGGAACGAGGAAGGACTATGTTACAAAAGGTTTTAAAAACTTTAGAATATGATAAAATCCGGGAGCTGCTGGCGGAAAAAACCCAGTGCTGCCTAGGCCGGGAGCAGGCCCAGGCCCTGCTGCCTGCCTTCGCCCCCGATGCAGCGGCTTCCGGCCTGGCCTTGACGGCGGAGGCGGAAACCCTTCTGCTCCGCGCGGGCAGGAGCCCCGTGGAAGATTTCCCGGATATGCGGCCCTGCCTCAAGCGAATGCACGGGGCCCTGTATCTTTCTACAGGGGAGCTGCTGCATATCGCCCGGTGCCTGCGGGCCATCCGGGTTTGTAAGGAGACCCTGGAGACGGCAGAAGATTGTCCCCGGTTGCAAAACCTTTCCCAGTGGCTGACCCCCCACAGGAGCCTGGAGGAGGAAATCGGCCGGTGCATCACTGGGGAGGAAGAGATATCCGATGGGGCCTCTCCCGCCCTTTTGCGCATCCGCAAAAGCATGCGCATTGCTAACGACCGGGTGCGGGAGCGGCTGGGGAGCATGATCCGCTCCGCCAGCTTTCAGAAATACCTGCAGGAGCCGCTGATCACCATCCGAAACGGGCGCTTCGTATTGCCGGTAAAGCAGGAATACCGGCAGAATGTACCGGGGCTGATCCATGATCAGTCCGGCAGCGGCGCGACGCTGTTTATCGAGCCTACGGCCGTGGTAGAGCTGGGGAATGAATATAAAAAGCTCCTAGGGGAGGAAGCGGAAGAAATCCAGCGGATCCTGGCCGAGCTGACGGCCCTCTGCGCCCCCTACAGCGGGGATATTCAGGAAGGGTTAAACGTTTTGGGCCAGATAGACCTGGCCTTTGCAAAGGCGGCCCTGGCCCGGGATATGGAAGCCGTAGAGCCGGCCCTGGATTCGGAAGGGAAGCTGCGCATCCTCCGGGGGCGGCATCCCCTCATCCCCCGGGATAAGGTAGTGCCAATCGACATCTGGCTGGGGGAGGATTTTCAAACCCTCATCATCACCGGGCCCAATACGGGGGGCAAAACCGTTACCCTGAAAACCGTGGGCCTTTTTGCCCTCATGGCTCAGAGTGGCCTTTTCATCCCCGCCCAGGAGGGAAGCAGGCTCCCGGTGTTCCGGGCCGTTTATGCCGATATCGGCGATGAGCAGAGCATCGAGCAGAGCCTTTCCACCTTCTCCAGCCATATGACCAATATTGTGAATATCCTTCGCCGGGCGGGCAAGGGATCCCTGGTGCTGCTGGATGAGCTGGGGGCAGGCACAGACCCCACCGAAGGGGCTGCCCTGGCCATGAGCATTCTGGAAGAGCTTCAGAGCCGGGATTGCCGCACCGTGGCTACCACCCATTATAGCGAGATCAAAGCCTTTGCCCTGACCCACGCCGGCATGGAAAATGCCTCCATGGAGTTCGATGTGGACCGCCTTTGCCCCACCTATCGGCTGTTCATTGGCATACCGGGCAAATCCAATGCCTTTGAGATTTCCAGCCGCCTGGGCATGGGGCCGGGGCTCATTCAGCGGGCCCGGGAATATTTAAAGGGCGAGGACGTAAAATTTGAAGACGTGATTTCTGGGGCGGAAGCCCAGCGCCGCCGGGCGGAGGAAGAGTACCGCCTGGCAGCCGGGGAGCGGCAGGAACTGGAGCGGCTGCGGCGGGAGCTGGAAAGCCAGCAGGCCCGCCTGGAGGCGGAACGGGAAAAATACCGGGCCAAGGCCCGGGAAGACGCCCGGCGGCTGGTAAACGAAACCCGGGAGGAAATGGATAGGCTGATCGCGGCCATCCGGGCCATCCCCGGCCTGGATCAGCGGGTGGCAGACAGGGTGATTCAAAAGTCCCGGGACGCCTTGCGGGCCCGGGAAGCTGCTCTGGCGGAGCCCCGGGAACAAAAAAAGGCGGATCCCGGCGCAGCGCCCAAGAAGGTCCAACCCGGAGATACGGTACGCATCCTGTCCTTGGACCAGAAGGCGACGGTTCTCTCCCCGGCGGATAGCAAGGGGGAGGTGCAGGTGCAGGCCGGCATCATGAAGCTGAATGTAAATATTGCGGATCTTCGCCTGGTGAAGGATAGCCCTTCCACCAAGGGCGCCGGAAAAATCCAGCTGGAGGCGGAGCGCAAGGCGGGGCTGGAGCTGGATGTGCGGGGCATGTTGGTAGATGAGGCCATATTGGAGGTAGACCGCTATATCGATAACTGCAGCCTCAGCGGCCTGGATCAGGTAAGCATCATCCACGGGAAGGGCACGGGCGCTCTCCGGGCCGGCATTCAGAATTATCTTAAGCGGGATAAACGGGTAAAATCCTATCGTATGGGCGCTTATGGCGAAGGGGATGCAGGGGTTACTGTAGTGACGCTGAAAAAGTAGCTCCAAATTCTGCCACGGGTATGCTTATATTGTTTACAACCAGTTCATACAACAAACCGACAAGGATGGTATCATTATGACAAAACTGGCCGTTTCCGCCTGCCTGCTGGGCAGGCCCTGCCGCTATGACGGCGGAAGCAAGGCCCATGGGGCGGTTCAGGCGCTGGCGGAGCGCGAGGAGGCCCTTCTCCTTTGCCCGGAATGCCTGGGCGGGCTTAAAACCCCCCGGGAACCCAGCGAGATCGTTGGGGGGGACGGGGCGGATGTGCTGGCGGGCAGAGCCCGGGTAATAAGCAGGGCCGGCACGGATGTGACCGAGGCCTTTATTCAGGGGGCCCGTGTTGCCCTGGCCCAGTGCCAGAAAGCAGGCATCGAGGAAGCGGTGCTCAAAGCACGCAGCCCCTCCTGCGGCTCCGGCAGCATTTACGACGGGAGCTTTTGTGGAAAAACCAGGCCGGGCTGGGGCGTGGCAGCAGCCCTTCTGCGAGAAAACGGCATCCGGGTGCGCTCGGAAGAAGACTGAGAAAGGGAAATATACCGCAATGGAAAAGAATTCGATCTTGGTCATCGACGATGACCGGAATATCCTGGCCATTATAGAGATGTACCTGCGCAAAGCCGGCTATGAAGTGACCTGCTGCGAGCGGGGAGATGAGGCAATCCAGCTTTTCCGGCGGGTACAGCCGGCATTGGTGGTGCTGGATGTAATGCTACCCGGCATGGATGGCTGGGAGGTTTTAGGCAAACTCCGGCAGGAAAGCGACGTGCCCGTCATCATGCTCACCGCCAAGGGCGATACCCTGGACCGTATACAGGGGCTGGACCTAGGGGCGGATGACTATATCGTAAAGCCTTTCGATGCGAAGGAGCTTCTGGCCCGGATCAAGGCCGTTCTCAGGCGCAGCGGCTCCGCGGAAACGGAAAAATGCGTGGAATTCGAAGGCCTGACCGTATCCCTGGACAATTATTCCGTCGTACTGGATGGCAAGCAGATCGAAATGCCTCCCAAGGAAATCGAGCTGCTGTTTTTCCTGGCCTCCCGGGAGGGGAAGGTGTTTACCCGGGAGCAGCTTTTAGAGCAGGTCTGGGGATTCGACTTTTTCGGGGATTCCCGGACGGTGGATGTCCACGTGAAGCGAATACGGGAAAAGCTGGGAGAGCGGGAAGCCTGGCAGCTCAAGACCGTATGGGGCGTGGGCTATAAATTCGAGGCAAAAAAGTAGATGTTCAAAACCCTGTTTTCCCGCATGCTGGCCACCTATCTATCCGTTTCCCTGGGGATTTTGTTCCTGCTGGGCATAACGGTAGGCAGCATGTTCCAGGAACAGTAGACCGGAGAAAAGGAAAGCGAGGTTAGGCGGGAGGCCGAAGAGATCAATGACGCCATCGTCACCCGCTATATGGACGCCAATAAGCGAACCGTGGCGGAGCAGGAGCTGCTGACCATCGCCCGCAAATACGATGCCATGATCGTTCTGCGCTTTGCAGATAATCAGCTGGGCAAGCGCACCTTTGTAGACGCAGCGGACCAGGCCAAGTGGACGGGCAGCCAGGATCTGGATATTGAGGGAATGGCGGAAGCGATCCTTTCCGGACAGGATGCAGGGGGGATCCGTACGGATATGCTCCAGGGCCGGGCAGACTTTCCCGTCATGACCCTGACGGCGCCGCTGCAGCAGGAGGATGGGCAGATCATCGCCGCCCTTTTCCTGCATACGGATATGAGCCGGATCAGCGCCTCTATCCGGCAGGTATGGATGGATGTGCTGCTCTATTCCTGCGTGGCGGTGCTGATGGCCTTCCTGGCGGTGAGCTATATCACCGGCCGTATTACCAAGCCTATTACCGACATGAATGCGACGGTTCTGCGCTTTTCCAAGGGCGCTTTCGACTTGCGCATCCCTACCCAGGGGCAGGACGAGGTGGCCCAGCTGGGCAAGAGCTTCAACCTGATGGCGGAGGAGCTGGATAATCTGGAGCAATCCCGCCGGACCTTCGTAGCCAACGTTTCCCATGAGCTGCGCAGCCCCCTTACCTCCATGCGGGGGTTTTTGGAAGCCATGCAGGATGGCACCATTCCGCCGGAGGAGGCCCCCAAGTATCTGGATATCGTCATCGCAGAAAACAGGCGGATGACCGCCATGGTGAATGACCTGCTGGACCTGGCTCGAATTGAATCCGGCCAATATACCCTCAACATCAGCGTCTTTGATATCCAGGAGCTCATCGCCAGAACCATTCTGACCTTCGAAACCCGGATCGATGCAGCACAAATCCAGGTTTCCCTTGACTTTTGTGAAGATCGCTGTTATGTTGAAGCGGATGCGGATCAGATCGCCCAGGTTCTGCGCAACCTCATCGACAACGCCCTGAAATTTACCCCGGAAGGAGGGAGCCTAGCCCTCTCGACGAAAAAGCTGGAGCGCAAGCTTGTGCAGGTGCGGGTGGCGGATAGCGGCCGCGGCGTTGAAAAAGAGGATATCCCCCATCTTTTCGACCGCTTTTATAAGGCGGAAAAGGCCCATACTCCCGGCTCTCAGAGCGGAACGGGGCTGGGGCTGTCCATCGTAAAGCGCATTATCGATGCCCATGGCCAGGATGTCACCGTAGAAAGCCAGCCGGGCAAGGGCACGGTTTTTATCTTTACCTTAAAGCGGGCGGAACGGCCCCCTGCCAATGGGAAGTTGGCCCAGCGCCGGGAGCCGCCCAATTCAAACAATTCGGAAAGGAAAGCAAATGGAAGAGAACAATAGCTATCAGACCTGGCCCCCAGAAGGCAGCACCCCTTCCGGCGGCTACTCCCAGGGCGGGCCTAATTACCAGCCCCGGCCTCCGCAAGAGCCGAAAAAGCGGGGCGCGGGCGGCTATGTTGCCGTAGGCGCTGCCTGCCTGCTGCTGGGCATAGCCCTGGGCAGCCTGATTACCGGCCTGATTTCCTTAAGCTCTGCCAACATTACCGGCCTGATTCGAGAGGCGGCAGAACAGGGCCAGGAGGGTGGATCCTGGGAATGGGAATGGAGTTTTGAAAAGCCGGCCCTGCCGGATCAACCGGTCCCGGATGACGTGGAGCCGGAGGTTGTGGAGACGCCGGAATATATCACCCGTCCCTTGCCGGAGTTCGACGGGGTTGCACCCTCTATTTCGGCAACCGGGAATCCCCTGCCGGACATTGTGGATAGCGTCAGCCCCGGCGTTGTGGGCATCGACGTATATTATTACTATGAAGAGTTCGGCGGGGAAGAGCTGGGCAGCTACGGCAGCGGCTTTGTAATATCCAGCGAGGGCTATATCGTTACAAATGCCCATGTGGTGGCGGACGCCAGCCGCCTGGTGGTCAAATTCATAGATGGCAGCGAAGCGGAAGCGGAGCTGGTGGGGGCGGATAATAAGCTGGATGTGGCCGTCCTCCGGGCGGAGACGCCGGGGTTAGTCCCCCTGGCCTTAGGCTCCAGCGCCGATGTGCGGGTAGGGGATTTTGCCCTGGCCATTGGCAACCCCACGGGGGAGCAGCTGGCGGATACGGCTACCTTCGGCATTATTAGCGCCACAGCCCGGGAGACGAACATCGACGGCCAGGTGAACAGCTACCTTCAGACGGATGCTGCCGTGAATCCCGGCTCCAGCGGCGGCCCCCTGCTGGATATGACCGGCCAGGTTATCGGCATCACCTGCGCAAAGACCCTTTATGCAGGCTATGACGATTATGGCAACATCGTCAATGCAGAGGGGATCGGCTATGCAATCCCTATCGACGACGCCATGGACGTGGTGGTGCAGCTCATCACCCAGGGCCATGTGGAGCGGCCGGGCATCGGTATCTCCGTAGTGGAGATCGATGAGGCCTACGCTGCTGAATATGATATTCCCCAGGGCATCCTGGTTTATACCGTAACCCGCAACGGCCCCGCTCATCAGGCGGACCTGCGGATCAGCGACATCGTCCTGACCTATGACGGCATCGAGGCCCGGGAAAGCTCGGCGTTCGTAGCCTATGTATCGGAGCTGCAGGTAGGGGATACCTTGCAGCTGCATATCTGGCGGGATGGGGAGGAGATGGATATTACCCTCACGGTAGCGGATCTGAACGTGATCGGCTCGGAAATCCTCAATAACGCATATGCGGATATTCTAGGCTGATCCAGGCCTATGGGCAAATGAGCTTAGGGGGATGCGGTATTAGAACCGCATCCCCCTTTTATGCCTTTCCAGGAATGCATATAGCTGAAATTATACAGATAGATGGCTATGGATGCAAAATTTTCGCGGCCGTTTGGATCTGCGCTTGGGTAGGCGTCCAGTAAAAATGTATCTCCACGATGCGGCTTTCCCAGCAGACCAGATAGGTATCCAGAAGGCCGTTGCTCCAATGGAGCTGATAGGCTTCTTGGGCATTCCAGGGGGAGGGGTCTATGGGCTCGAAATGATCCACAAACACAAAACCATCCTGCACCTGGTCCTGCCGGGCGTTGAAAAGGCTCTTCTTAAGAAAGCCATAGAGGGCAGGAAACTTCACATCTACGATGGCGTAGGTCAGTTCATACCCCTGGGTGTTTGCCGTAAGAAGAAGGTCCTGCCGGTACCTCCCATAGGAGAGGAGGATGCTCTCCTGCCGGTCCGCTTCTTTGGACCACTGGGCATCCACATCCACCAGATCTTCCACCTGCAAAGGGATAGGATCGTCATAGATCGCAAAGGTATGCCCCTTCCATTCGTAACTGCCCACCGGCTGCCGGGTTTCCTGCAGGGGGATCCAGCCCCCGATGGTAGCTGCTACGATTCCCGCCAGGGCGGCCAGGGTAAGCAGCATTACGCAGGCGCTGCTGACCACCAGGTTGACACGGCGGGATACCCCTTTTTTCTTCATCCGCTCCACCAGGCGATTGGCCAGGAAAGAGACCAGCCCGATAGCGGCTATCCAGCAGAACATAAACAGCATGTTGCCTTCCGCGCCAAACAAAGCCAGCAGGAGGAACAGGATGGCAAGGACAACCAGCCCCCAATGCAGCCACTTATGCGGATGCACCGGAAGAAAAAGGCCGTCCTCCGCCGCCTTCTTTGCCCGGCTCCACCAGTGAAAATAGGACCATATTTCCAACACGGCGCTAAGGGTGAGCAGCAGCCATAGCAGGATGCTGAAAAGGTGGAGGGGGCTGGAGAGATAGTCCGCCGGGTCGCGCCGCAGCTGTCAAATCTGCAGGGCCAAGGACCAGAGGATCACCGCAAGGATGGCCAATTGCCCGAGCAGCATTTTTTTCATGGTTCGATGGATGTTTTCCACCTGCGGCACCGGGTCGGTTTCGATGGGGACCGGGTCAGGGCGGCTGGTACAGAAGATCTGCATGGGGCCCCACCGCAGAACCAAACGCCATCCATCCTGGGCGCAAAAGTCTTCTTTTGTCAGCTGCTTTTCGCTGGGATGGGGATCGAAGTTAGAGGCGCCTGGGAAATAGGTAACGGCAAACCGAAGTTTTTGCGGCTGAATTCTGGCATAAGTCCAGAAAAAGTTCCCGAGCTTGCAGATCATCCAGCCCTGCGCAGCCATTTGCTCCAGCTTTTTTTCGATTGCCTTCTGATCATAAAAAGAAAAATTAGCAAGGCTATGCTTGACGGCTCTCATAATTTCCCCCCTTTCCAAGCAAATGCTCATAGTCGGCGGTTTGTAAGCAAAGCCGCTGATACTCCCGCTCCAACATCTGCCTCCCTTTCTCCGCGATGATATAACTGCGGCGCCGGCCTTCTGCCCTGGTTTCCCGGATCATTCCTTCCGCTGCAAATTGTTCCAGCAGATCATAGAGGGTGCCGGATCCGATGCTGACCCGGCCGGCCGTCATGGCCCGAACCCGCTCCAGGATGTCCACGCCCCGGCATTCCTGGTGAAGGCACAGGAGAATGTAAAACATCTGCTCGGTGAGCGTTTTGAATTTCTCGCGAGGCATGTTAGTCCTCCGTTTCTCGATAATCGAGCTTGCTTTCTTTTATTATATCTCGAATATCGAGAAAGTCAATTATAAATTCCGCCGGCTTTATGCCCTTACAGCCGGCGGAGAAGATCCTGCATGGGCCCTCCTGGCGCTGCGCCGGGCCAGGACGCATGAAAGGGTTCGCTTATGGGAATAATAACCGAAAAACCCAAGGAGGTTTTCGATTATGAACGGATTAAGGCCCATGGGCGCCATTAAGGCTTCCACGGCCATCCTCCTTTGCTGCGCTATGTTGCTCCTGGGCGGGGCCGCAGGATACAGCATGGGCATGGGGCAGGAACAGGCCGCCATAGAGGCGCCGCCCCCTGCGGAGGCTGCGGAGCCGGCGGAGGAAACGCCTGCCGCAGCCCAGGTGGCCCAGCGGGGGGAGGAAACGGTTTCTCCAAACGCCCAGGTGATCTGGCAAAACCAGATGTGCTGCGGCCATACCGTCGAAGTGGAGTCAGCCCAGCCCATTATTGGAAAAACCCGTGCTGAGCTGGAGCGCGAATATGGAGCGGATGCCATTTTGGAATTCAGCCCGGAAAAGGTGACCATTGCCCGGGAAATGGACCTGTTCTGTCCGGAACATTATGTGCTCAAGCTGGAAAGCGGCCTGCTTACCGTTAGAAAGACCGGGGAGGATCTAAAGGAGGAAATCCTCCTTACCCTGGATGTATCCCTTCCGCCGGATGCGGCGGCGGAATGCACCGAGGGGCTTCCTTTTGATAGCCTGGAGGATATTAACCTCTATCTGGAAGGCCTGGACAGCTGAACGGAAACCCTGCCGCCCGGTTTCTGCTGCCCCTGAATCCAGCAGCCCCTGCCGGCGCTGAAAAACAAAACAGCGGATAGGTTTTCCGGCAATCGGAGCCGCTCCCTTATTTTTTTAGAAAAGGGAACGGCTTTTTTTGCAGCCTGCCGGCGGGAAAGAAAGGTTGTACATCCCAAATTCCCATGATAAAATGATAGCAGTATGTACTTGAGGTGGAAACGTTGATCGTACTGGGCATCGATCCCGGCTATGCTATCCTGGGCTACGGCGTGCTGGAAACAGTGGCCGGGAAAATGCCCCGGCCCATAGACTATGGCGTTATCGAAACGGCGGCGGGGGAGCCCTTTCCAAGCCGGCTGGAAAAGCTGTATCTGGGGGTTCGCCAGCTGATCAGCCTGTATAAGCCGGAGCAGGTGGCCTTTGAGGAGCTGTTCTTTTACCGGAATGTGACCACCGCCCTGCAGGTTGGGGCTGGGCGGGGCGTAGCCCTGCTGGCCGCCCAGCAGGCGGGCCTGCCCCTGTATGAATATACGCCCATGGAAATCAAGCTGGCGGTTTGCGGCAATGGCCATGCGGATAAGCGGCAGGTGCAGCAGATGGTACGGATTTTGCTGAGCCTGCGGGAGCTGCCCCGGCCTGACGACGCTGCGGACGCCCTGGGCGTAGCCATTTGCCATGCCAATAACCTGGGGCCGGGGGTAGAGGAATTCCGCATCCGCTGAGGCGGAAGTATAGGGAGGCGAGAACCATGTTTGCCCACATTCATGGCTGGGTAGATGAAATACAGAGCGACCGAGTTATCATAGAGGCCGGGGGCGTGGGCTATGAGCTCCTCTGCTCCGGCGAAACCTTAAAGACCCTGGATACGGCCATGGAGGCCAAGCTCTATGTCCACTTTCATATGAGCCAGGATAACATCACCCTCTATGGCTTCGCCACCCGGGAAGAGCGGGAGATGTTCCGGCGGTTCCTTTCGGTTTCCCGGGTGGGGCCCAAGCTGGCCCTCTCCGTCCTGACCCACCTGCGCGTATCGGATATCGCCTCTGCCATTCTTACGGGGAATGAGGCGGCCCTGAGCAAGGTGCCGGGCATGGGCAAAAAAACAGCCGCAAGGGTCCTTCTGGAGCTGAAGGAGCAGGTCACAAAGGACCTGGGCCCCGCAGGGGCCTTCCAAGGGGAAAGCGCAAACCTGGATATGCGTGCAGAGGCGATTGCCGCCTTAGTAGCCCTGGGCTATGATGGGGTGGTAGCCGGCCGGGCTGTTGCCGCCGTGGAGGATTGCCCCCGGGTGGAGGATATGATTACGGCGGCCCTCCGGGGCCTGGCCGCAAATAAATAAGTTCGATAGGAGAAACGGATGGACGAGCGGCTCATCACATCCTCCATGACCAGGGAGGATGAACAAATCGAATATAGCCTCAGACCCCGTTTTCTGAAGGAATACATCGGTCAGCGCAGCGTGAAGGAGCACATGCGCATCTATATCGAGGCGGCAAAGCATCGGGGGGAGCCCCTGGACCATGCCCTGTTTTATGGCCCCCCGGGCCTGGGGAAAACCACCCTGGCGGCTATCGTGGCCAACGAGATGGGCGGGAACCTGCGGGTTACCAGCGGCCCAGCCATCAGCCATGCGGGGGACCTGGCAGCGATTCTTACCAACCTTGCCCCCGGGGATGTGCTCTTTATCGATGAGATCCACCGGCTCAATGCCAGCGTGGAGGAGATCCTCTATCCTGCCATGGAGGATTATGCCCTGGATATTATCATCGGCAAAGGGCCCGGAGCCCACTCCATCCGGCTGGATCTGCCTCCTTTTACCCTGGTAGGGGCGACGACCCGCATGGGCCTGCTCACCTCCCCCCTGCGGGACAGGTTCGGCATCAAGGAGCAGCTGGAGCTCTATGCCCCGGAGGATCTGCGGGAGATCATCCAGCGCAGCGCCGAGATCCTCCATATTGATATCGACCCGGAAGGGGCGCTGGAAATCGCCGCCCGCTCCCGGGGAACGCCCCGGGTGGTTAACCGGCTCCTGAAGCGGGTGCGGGACTATGCACAGGTTCGGGGGAATGGCACCATAGACCTGGAAACGGCCCGGGCAGGGCTGGATATGCTCTCCATCGACGAGCTGGGCCTGGATGCGGTGGACCGGCGCATGCTGCTGACCATGATTGAAAAATTCGGCAACAGGCCTGTGGGCCTGGATACTATTGCCGCCGCCACGGGGGAGGACGCTACCACCATCGAAGACGTTTACGAGCCCTATCTTCTGCAGCTGGGCCTTATCGCCCGGACGCCCCGGGGCCGGATCGTCCTGCCCGCCGGTTATGCCCACCTGGGCTATGCGCCGGATGGAAGTGAAGGAAGCCAACAGCGGCTGGATATATGAAAAAATAAATCAGCAAAATCAGGGGGAGAGAAATGGCAATTCTAGGCAAACGAGAACTACTGGACAACCTGGCCCAGAAGGAAAACCTGCTGGCCCAGCGGGAAGCGGAACTGGGCGTATTGGCCAAGCGGGTGGAGGAGCTGAGCAAGCAGGCCACAGAGCAGCAGGCCCAGCTGGATGCCCATCAGGCCCGGGAAAGAGCCATTGTTGACGCCCTTACTGACGCCCAGCAGATGGCAGCCCGCATCCGGGAAGATGCAGAGCGGCAGAAATCCCAAATCGTGGCCACCGCTTATGCGGACCGGGATGCCGCCCGCAAGGAGGCGGATACGGTTTTGCAAAAGGCCCGGGAGCAGGCTGCACAAATCATCGCCCGGGCGGAAAGCGAAGCCAGCCATTGCCGCAGCCAGGCCGATGCTTATCTTAAGGAGATTGATAAAAAGGCGGAGGAACTGCGGGAGCATCTGCGGACCACAGCCAACGAGGCCAGCAAGCGGGCAGAAGCTTTTTCCGCCCTGGCGTCCGAGCTGATGGCGGAAATGCCCGAGATCGATCTGCCGGCGGATTATGAAACCCCGGCAGAGCTGATGCAGAGCATCTATACCCTGCAGGGCCGGGATCTGCCCCAAACGGAAAGCCCCAGCCCGGAAAAGGAAGCGGCGCCGGATGTGGAGGCCATTATTTCCCAGGCGGTGCAGGAAGCTCCCGCCCAGGCGGAAGCGGAGCTTCCGAAGGAGGAGCCGGAGGAAGAGACGGTGGTGACGGTGGATTCCATCCTCTCCAGCGCCGGGGAGGCCGGCCAGGCCAGCGGCATGCCGGATAATACGGCGGATGGGCTGGATGCGATTTTAGACGATATTTTAAAGGATATGTAAGGGGCAAAGGCTCCCATAAACATTTATTTGGAGGAATATAGAACAGCAATGGCAAAGAACAAAGAGGAATTCGTGCAGCATATCGCCAGCCGCACGGAGGATTTCGCCAAATGGTATACGGACGTGGTCATCAAGACCGATATGGCGGATTACAGCGATGTACGGGGCTGTATGGTCATCAAGCCCTATGGCTATGCCATATGGGAGCTGATGCAGCAACAGATGGACCAGCGCTTCAAGGAAACGGGCCATGTAAACGCCTATTTCCCCCTGCTCATTCCGGAGAGCATGCTCATGCGGGAGGCGGAGCATGTAGAAGGCTTTGCCCCGGAAGTGGCCTGGGTTACCCAGGGCGGTACGGAAACTCTGACGGAGCGCCTGGCCATTCGCCCCACCAGCGAAACCATCATCGGCACCATGTATGCCAAATGGATTCAGTCCTATCGGGACCTGCCAGTGCTGATGAACCAGTGGTGCAACGTCATGCGCTGGGAAAAGAGCACCCGCCCCTTCCTGCGCACGGCGGAATTCCTCTGGCAGGAGGGCCATACGGCCCATGCCACCTTTGAGGAGGCCCAGGAGGAAACCATGCGCATGCTGGGGGTTTATAAGGATTTCGCGGAAAACGTTCTGGCCATCCCCGTACTCACGGGCCGCAAGAGCGAAAAGGAAAAGTTTGCCGGAGCCTATGCTACCTATACCATGGAAGCCATGATGCAGGACGGCAAGGCTTTGCAGATGGGCACTTCCCATAACCTAGGCAATAATTTTGCCCGCAGCTACGATATCATGTACCTGAGCAAAGAGGGCAAGCAGGAATACTGCTATACTACCAGCTGGGGCACTTCCACCCGCATGATCGGCGGCGTCATTATGGTTCATGGGGATGACCGGGGCCTGATGCTACCCCCCAGGATCGCCCCCTATCAGGCGGTGATCGTGCCCATCGCCCCTCATAAAGAAGGGGTGATGGATAAGGCGGAGGAGCTTTTCCAGATCCTGAAGGCTGCCGGCATCCGCATGAAGCTGGATGATTCGGAGCAGCGCGCCGGCTGGAAATTCAATCAGTGGGAGATGAAGGGCGTGCCCGTGCGCATCGAGCTGGGGCCCAAGGATATGGAAAAGAACCAGGCTGTCCTGGTTCGCCGGGATACCCATGAGAAGCAGTTCGTTTCCCTGGATGGCCTGGCGGATACCATCAAGGCCCTGCTGGATGATATCCATACCAGCATGTATAACCGGGCCCTGAACCACCGGGCCCAGCATACCCGGGAAGTGCGGGATTTCGGCGATTTCATGGATGCCGTCAAGACGGGCTTTGCCAAGGCGCCCTGGTGCGGCGAGCGGGAATGCGAGGATGAGATCAAGGCCATCACCGGCGCTACTACCCGCTGCTATACCCTGGATTATGACCCGGAGCTGCGGGGGGATACCTGCATCTTCTGCGGGAAGAAGGCCAAGCACCTCATGTATTTCGGCAAGGCCTATTAAATGCACCCCTTTCCAACGAGCATGGGGGGAGCAGCTTCGCTCCCCCTTTTTTAACCGGGAGGAAGTTTATGAAGCGCATTCTGGCCCTGCTTCTCGTATGCGCCCTCATATTGGGCGCCCTTTGCGGCTGCCAGCCTACGGCAGAATCCCTGCTGCGCCAGGGTATCCTTGCCCAAGCCTTCGACCAGGAAGCGCTGCAGGCTATGGTGGAGGACGCTATCCTTTCCGGCCAGGATGCGGTTTCCGTCAACTATCTGGGCAGGCAGCGGACTCTGGAGCAGTCCCTCCCCGCTGCCTTAAACGCTCTGCAGGCGGGCGAAAGCTATCTCGTCA
The DNA here is from genome assembly GCA_944336625.1 of uncultured Clostridia bacterium. Classification (GTDB taxonomy): domain Bacteria; phylum Bacillota; class Clostridia; order Christensenellales; family CAG-138; genus Pelethousia. Next base: position 6,816 of record CALVLF010000011.1, on the reverse strand, counting down.
GCCGTTTTCTGGCTGGTTATAGCATAGCCTACCAGCAGGAACGGGGCTATGTTGTTACGGTTCTGTCCCTGGAATTCCAGGATACGGCGCTGCTGGCGGATATGCCCCGGCAGGATGGGGGCGCCCTTTCCATTGAGGCATATAGCGCCGAAGGGTTAGAAGCCCTTCTGCTCCATCTGTTTGCGGATAAAACGGAGCGGGCCCTGCGCTGCTATGAAGCGGCGGATATGGACTGGCTCAATGAAACCTTGCGGCAGGACCTGGAAAGCATACAGGACCAGAATTATGCCTATGCCTACTTTGTAGAGTCGGCGGAATGGACCCTTCGCCAATATGGGGCTGCGGAGGGAACGGCCCTTGTGGAGCTGGATTTACAGCTCACGTATGTGGAGGATTCCCTGCCCCTTTCCCAGATCCCCGTGGCAAACACCCCTGTGGAGATGATCCGCATTCTGGTGGAAAGCTGGGCATCCGGAGAGGAAAAGGCCACCCTGATCATGGAGGGCCTTACACCAGATGAAGATGAACTATTTGCTTGGATCAATACGGCAGAGGTGAACAGCGCCACCCTGGCCTGCGAAGGGGATTCCATCTGGTATGAAATCCTGGAAAACCCCAGCGAGCGAACCATCGGCCGCTTCTGGCTGGAATTTGAGGCCAGCGAGGGGCTAAGGACCCAGGCTCAGGAGGAACTGGCGCTGGCCATTCAGCAGATCAGCAACGAATTGAAAATACAAACGGCGGGCATGGGGGCCGAGGAAGCCTATCGGGCCGTATTCGACTGCATTTTGGAAATGACGGAATATGACGATGAAATCCGGGAGGCCACGGAGGAGGAAGCACTGACGGAGGAAATGCAGATCTTGCGCAGCGCTTATGGCTCTCTGGTAGCGGGCCGCACCGTATGCACGGGCTATACCAGGGGGTTTCAGGCCCTTTGCGATGCTTTGGGGCTGCCCTGTTGGAGCATCAATGGCTATCAGCAGGGGGAAGGCCACGCCTGGAACCTGGTGTACCTGAATGGAGAGGCTCTGTATGTGGACTGCACCTTTGGCGATACAGGGGGAAACCCGGGCCGGTATTTCCTCGTGGACCAGCAGACTATGGACGCACGGGATTATGTTCTGGACGATGGTTTCGTGCTGCCCTGGTAAAGGCGCGGATAAACACGCTGTTGCAGAAAGAACATGGCGCCGCCCAAAGGGAAAGGGCAGCGGGAAACGAAAAACGGGGGCGGGTATGCGGCACAGGGGCCGGATGCCCGCTTTTTATTTTCCCGCGGTAAAGGACGCCGGCCCCGGCCCGGGTTGGCTGGCGCGGAATTCCTGAAAAAAGCAGGGGCCTGCATGTAGCATATGCGGAAAAAAAGGTAGTATATAGTTGAGGGAGAAAGGAGGAAGCAGGATGACTAGCGATGAAAGGATCATAGGATTGTTTTTCCAGCGTTCCGAGCAGGCCATTGGGGAGCTGGATGCGAAATATGGAAAAATCTGCCGTAAGCTCTCCTACAATATTGTGAACGACAGGCAGGATGCGGAGGAATGCGTAAACGAGGCTTACTTAGGCGCCTGGAATGCCATTCCGCCGGCCCGGCCCAATCCCCTGCTGGCCTATATTGCGAAAATCGTTCGGAATATTTCCATCAAGGCTTACTACCGGAAAACCGCCGGCAAGCGAAGCAGCGGCTATACGGTTGCCCTGGAGGAGATCCAAGCCTGCATTGCAGACCAGCATACCGTGGAGAAGGAAATCGAAACACGGGAGTTGGCGCGGATCCTGGAGGATTTTTTGGATACCTTATCCCCGGAAAACCGGGAGATCTTCCTGCGCCGCTACTGGCTTTGCGATAGCTATAAGGACATAGCCAGGGCTGTAGGGATGCGCGAGAAAAATGTATCCGTCCGGCTGACCCGTATCCGTGAGAAAATGAAGCGATACCTGCTGGAAAGAGAGGTGCTCGTATGAACGCAAAGCAGTTTTCCGAGGCTTTGAGCCAGATCGACGGCAAGTATGTGGAAGAAGCCCTCAACTATAAAAAGAAAGCAAAAAAGGCCGGATGGATAAACTGGGGGGCTATGGCGGCCTGTCTGCTGCTTATTGCCGGCAGCCTGCTTGCGCTCCCGGAAACCCATAGCGACAGCCGGGGAATGATTGGCCAGCTGGTTGATAATGCGCTGTCCTTTGCCGCGCCCCACGATGGCAGAAGGGTAATTAACAAATATAACGCCGATTCCGCCGGCTGCTATGCTACGCCTTCCCCGGGGGAAGTAACGTTTACAAGCCAAGTTTGGGCTGCACGGGAAAAGTATGCCGGGAAGGATGTGGTGTTCTTATTATCCTTCGATATATTCAAGGATGATGGAAGGCAGATCACAGAGCTTTCCGAGGAAGAGCAAATAGGGGAATATCAGCGCCTGATTGCTGCGGGCTACCAGCTTTATTTGGCCGAGTGCTGGACCTACCAGGGAGAAGGAGAAAGGCGATACTATACGGTCGTTGTGGGCTATTTTACAGAGAGCGAGCTTTCCCTTTTCAAAGGCAATCCGGAATATGGCTATATGTTTGATTTTGTGACGAATGGGGACGGTTCCGGCATTTCCGTTGACGAAGCAGATATGATTACAGGCATTCCAACCAATCATTCGTAAGACGAAGAAAATCAACTGCCAGGGCAGCTGCGGGAATCAGCTGCCCTTTTTTAGATGAAAGAAAACCCGACAAGCGGGGCAGGCATACTTCCCAGCCCTTCGCGCAAAACTAAGAGGAGCAAGAAGGGGAGGAAGAGATCATGGCAAGATTCACCATGCCGCGGGATATTTATTATGGAAGAGGGGCGCTGGCGCAGCTGCGAAAAATCAAAGGGCAGCGGGCCATGGTTATCTGCAGCCCCCTGACGGTGGAAAGCGGTTTTTTACGGCGAGCAGAGGGCTATCTGCAAAGCGCAGGGCTTATGGTGCGCAGCTATACCTGCCTGGGCCAGGGGCCAACCCTGGAACAGGCCCAGGCAGGCGCCAAAGCCATGCAGGAATTTAAGCCGGATTGGATTATTGCCTTGGGAGGAGAAACCACCGTCTCTGCAGCCAAAGCCATGTGGGTTTTATTTGAAAATCCCGCCTTGCAGGCTACCAAGCTGGGCAAGTGGGGCGGCTTTCCGCCGCTGCGCAAGCTGGCCCGGCTGATTATCGCCCCGGCAGGCAGCGGCGGGGAAGGGGCCCTGGGCGGGGCTGCCTTTGTGCTGGATATATCCCAGAGGCGGCGGTATCTTTTACAGGATCCGGTCCTTACGCCGGATCTTGCTATTATCGACCCGGACTTGGCGGCCACGGTACCGCCTCTGGACCTGGGGCGCGGGGGAATGGCGGCCCTTTCCCAGGCTCTGGAGACCCTATGCGGGGGCGCTGGCGCATTTGCAGATGCCCTGGCTTACCGTGCAGCCCTGGATATGCTCCGCCAAATGGAAAGCGCTGCAGGAGGAGATTTGCGGGCCCGTTCTATCCTGCACGAAGGGCAGTGCATGGCGGGGTTAGCCTTTGCAAATGGCAGAGCAGGGCTTTGCCAGATCTTGGCGGCAAACCTGTGCGCAGCCTTTTATAAGCCTCTGCCCACGGGCATTTGCGAGGCCATCTGCCTGCCGCTGGCCCTGCCCCGGGATCCTGGGGCAAAGGAAGTGGCGGCAAGAATATCCAGGGGACTTTCCCTTTCCGGAGACTCTCTTTCCAGCCTTTGCGGCCGCCTTGCCGGGATGCGCAAAGCTCTGGGACTGCCCCGGTCCCTGGAGGCCTACGGGATCGAGGAGGCGGAATTTTTAAGCAAACTGCCTATTCTGTGCAGCCGGATTGCCCAGGATGCCGGGCATGAAATGAATCTGCATGCATCGGAAAAGGATATGGAGCAGTTATTGCAGCAGGTCTATTATGGCGGTTGACGGAAAGCCGCCCAGCCCGTATAATAACTATATGTGCGGCTGTGGTGGAATTGGCATACACAGCAGACTTAAAATCTGCCGGGGAAACCTTGGGGGTTCGAGTCCCCCCAGCCGCACCAACTTCCTTTGACAGAATGGATTTTGTCACAAAAAAGCCCTAATCTTAGGGCTTTTTTGCTGCCTCAAAAGCGCTTTCTATTTTGCAGGGCGCCATAGATGTCGAGCAGCCGTTTTTGAAAATCAGATGATTCGAACCTACAACCTTTCGAATTTACAACCAATAGAATGCGCAGCGCGTATTTCCCTTACACAAGGATCCGCCCACTCGACACAATCGTTAAGTAGGCGGGCCTTTTTTCGTCTCTTTCACATCAATAACTATTTTGTAAGGACAGCCTGACAAAGGATTTTTCAATTCAGATGCGGTAATCGACCGTAGATGTGCCATCTCCAAGCATTAGCTCGCTTTATCATATTAGAGCTATTCAGATTCAGCGCATAGTTAGATATACTAGAGGTAAGATTATGGGCAACTGCGGGTGTTGCTGCGCGGCTGCAGGAATTACCAGAAAAAACTTCTTAAAAAATGTGACTTTTCAGTTTTTTATGTATCTAATATATATAAGAGGCAAAATAGTTGGTGGCTCTGTAACGGGGGGACAAGAAAAACTGTAATGGGGAAACAATGGGGAAAACAAACGGGCAGGACTTCGATGCGCTGATAAGCCCACTCGAAGATATACTTCTATGCATGATATGGCGAAAAGTCGGGGATGCAGAAATCGTGCGGGAAATCTACCACGAGGTCTATCTTGCCGGCTTAGTAAACCTGCACCAACTGCGCGAAGTTGAAAAATTCCCCGCATGGATCTGCGCAATTACAAGGAATGCGATCCATGCATACTGGAAAAAGGAGCGAAAAAAGAAGGCCAGAGAAATCCCCATGGACTTTTACGGCCCCTCGAATGCACAACGGATTTTAGCCAACACCGCCATAGAAAGCGCGGAGGAAACCGTCCTTTCCATAGACGAAAATAACCGCTTAGCAGCAGCCCTTGCAGCGCTGGACCCAACAGAACAGATGATCCTAAAACTGGCCTATTATGGCAGCCTTCCGCAGAAGGAAATCGCAGATATTTTAGGGATAAGCCTATCTGCCCTCAAAATGCGCAAGGCACGGGCGCTAAAAAAGCTGAGGGAACGCTTCAATGGCACTTTATAGGTGGATGGCGATTAAGAAAGGCAAAAAAATGCGGCAGCACAAAAAATATAATAAACGCGATATAGAAAGGATGCTCCGCGCCCCAGGTGGGCAGGCCATCTTAAAGGCTTTAGACGAAAGGGAATTGTTCCTGCAAATGGGCTGGCCTGGGGAAGAGATTCGTTCGGGATCCGCTCAGCGGATGTTGAAGGAGATCAAGGCCAGCTCCCGACAGGAGGCAGCCCGAATCCAGGCCGAAAAAGCCGGAAGAATGCAGGCGGAAGAGCCAAAAGCGGCTCGCCGCGCAGCACGGAAAAACCAGCATGGCTATCATAGGCCTCTATATCGCAGAGGCTTAGCACTGACAAGCGGATTTATTGTGCTGCTTACGAGCTTTCTATTATTCGCACCGACTGGTCGAGCATTTACTCTACAGGTTCGTCAAGCGATCATACGCTTGTTTGGCAACCGTGCTACTGTAGAAATAGCAGAGCCTGACTATGTTGCGCGGACATATGATCCGTCTATTGCAGAAAAATATGCATCCGCCCTCGATGAGGCAACAAATAGTGAAACGAGTAGCGAATCAAGTTCACAGGAATTTTCCTGCATCGAGGACTTCACAAAAGAAACAGGATATGTGCCATATGTAGTAGATGCGAATGATTATACTATTGAATCCATTACATACTCTTCTAGCTCACATTATGGAAACAGCTTAATAATCCAGTACAGACGTTCAATGGGCGGAACGTTAATATCCACGCAAATATGGGAACTTTCCACGGATATTACTACTCTTTCTGATGATGGCTTTCAGGATTATCTTGCGCAACGAGGAAATATCATTTATTATTCCATTGATAAAATAGATAAAAGTTTTTATGGAGTAACTATATTAGAAGATTCTGTATTATACATTGGTGCGGATAGTTCTATACCACCAGAATCGATTTTAGCATTATTCTAAGAGAGAAAAAGCTGCTTCAAAAGAAACATATCTTTTGAAGCAGCTAGCGTGGCAAAAAAGTGGCTTATACAGCCGCTTTTTCGATAGCCTGAATATATGACGTTTATAATCGAACCAAAATGATATAAAAAATTCTAATAGTAAAACTATTCAAGTTGGTGCGTCTTACTCTATAGAAGGGCAAAGAAGAAAAGAACCCACAGGATAGCTATAGCAGCTACTATAAACCCTCTATATAGCGGGAAAAGAAACATGGATGCTGAAAGGGAGGTGATGCCTATGATTGTACGAAGATAATAGCATGCAGAAAGAACAGACAAAAGGGCACGGCGTGAAGGCCCTCGCTCTACAGATAAGGCGGCTTTCCAGAACGAGCGCCCAATACATGGCAGCAAGCATGGAGTTTAGGACAAAAGCAGAAAGGATGAGAAAATTTAGCTATGAAACTACAAAAGGAAATGATTGTCTTTTTTATGGCCCTGCTGCTATTGCTCTCTCCAAATGTAGCGAATGCTCAGCAAAACACCTATTACGCTACAGAAGAATTGAATGTGCGCAGCGGCCCGGGTATGGGATATTCCATTATCGGTTCCCTGGATGAAGGGGAATCCGTCACATTGCTTCGCCTTTCCGGCAAGTGGGCCCGTATTTCCTATCAGGGCGGCAGGGAGGGCTATGCTTTCTTTGCTTATCTCTCCCCCCGCTCTGACCAGGGTGCGC
>CALVLF010000010.1 GCA_944336625.1 uncultured Clostridia bacterium | reverse complement strand
TGGAGTCGATCCTTTGCAAAAGGGCAAGGTTTGTATCCCGCAGGTATTCCAGCAACCCCTTTTCAAAATCAGCAACCTGCTTCACCGATACATTCTGGAAAGCGTCGCAATGAAACGCTTCCAGCAGAGCAACCTGCGTAGACAAGCTCTGAATCTCTTCTTTCGGCTGTTTTAGGAGCTCTGTAATGCGGTCTCCCTTATCCAGAAGCTTTTTGGTCACCGCATCCACATCAGAGCCAAACTGGGCAAATACGGCCATATCCCTATATTGGGCCACCTCCATACGCAGGCTACCGGAAACCTTCTTCATAGCGCTATACTGCGCGCTGCGGCCCACACGGGATACCGACAGGCCTACGTTTACGGCAGGCCGCACACCCGCGTTAAACAGCTCGCTTTCCAGATAAATCTGCCCGTCTGTAATGGAAATCACATTGGTGGGAATATAAGCGGAAATATCTCCGGCCATGGTCTCCACGATAGGCAGCGCCGTCAAGGAGCCTCCCCCCTTTTCCGCAGACAGGCGAGCAGCCCGCTCCAGCAACCGGGAGTGAAGATAGAATACATCCCCTGGATAAGCCTCCCGCCCAGAAGGGCGGCGCAGCAAAAGGGACATGGCCCGATAGGCGACGGCATGCTTGGATAGATCATCATATACTACCAGCGCATCCTGCCCATCATACATGAAGGATTCTGCTACCGCACAAGCGGCATATGGAGCCAAATACTGCATGGCGGCGCTATCCGCTGCTGTAGAGGCGATTACTACGGAATGCTCCAGGGCACCGGCTTCTTCCAGGGTATGCACCAGGCTTGCAACGCTGGAAGCCTTTTGCCCTATGGCACAATAAACGCACAGGACGCCAGAACGCTTCTGGTTTACAATTGTAGATAGAGCAATGGAGGTTTTTCCCGTTTGCCGGTCTCCAATAATGAGCTCCCGCTGCCCCCGGCCGATGGGAATCATGCTGTCTATCGCCAGAATACCGGTTTCCATGGGAGTATCCACAGGTGCCCTGTCCATAATGGCCGGCGCCGGGGATTCCACCTGCCGGTAATCCCGCATCTCCAGAGGCAGGCCATCCAAGGGTCTGCCCAGAGGGTCCACCACACGGCCCAGCAGTGCCTTCCCTACGCAGATATCTGCCACCCGGCCCGTTCCCCTGGCTATGCTGCCCGGCCGGACAAAGCCGCCCCGGCTCAGCAGGGCTGCGCTCACACCATCTAAGCGCATATCCAGGGCAATGCCGTAATTATCATCCTCAAACTCTAAAAGCTCGCCATATTTTGCGCTGGATAATCCGGAAATCCGTACAATATCATCTGCGCAGCTGATTACGGTTCCATAATCATAGCGGATGACCTCCGGCTGAAAGCTCCCCAGCTTTTCCCTTAAAAAGGCCCCCATAGAGGCCTGATCAAAATTCAGCATATCCGCCTCCGCTAGGCCAGCTTCTGCCGCATGGCGGTCAGTTGAGCGGCATAGCTGAAATCATAGACCCGGCCATCGATATAGGCGGCATATCCGCCGATCAGGGCAGGATCCACCTGGGGCTCCAGCTCCAGGCTGCATCCAAGCAGATCCGAAAGCTGGCCTGTAATGGACTCCAGTTCCCCCGCTTGCAGGGGCTTTGCCGTTTTCAGAACGCCCTTCTTAAGGCCCTGCCGATCCTTCCGGCCCTGCGCCAAGCGGCTACATACCTCATCCTCAAAGCGAAGCACCCTGCCCGCCAGCTCTACGGCCAACTCCGCCAGCTCCTCTTTGCTGTCGTCCATGACCCGTTGAGCTTCGTTCTGCGCTTCCGTCCGGGCCCGGCTCAGAATGCCCTGGGCTTCTTTCTGCGCCTGTTCCAAGGTTTGCTGGCTGGAAATTGCCGCCTGCTTGCGGCCCTCCGCCAGGATGCTCTCGCAGGAAGCCTGGGCATCCGCCAGCTTCGCTTCATAGGCAGCCCGGGAAGCCTCCGCCTCATTTTTGAGACGCGCAGCCTCATCCAACTGCGCCTGTACTCGTGCCTCCCGGTCGGCCATAAACTTCCGGACAGGCTTCCAAATAAGGGCCCGAAGCAGAACATATGTAACAACAATATTTATAAGATGGATCGCAATATCGATTGGATATAGTTCCACAGCTATCGCTCCTTATGCCATTGTAAAGATGATGATCAAAGCGGAAACAAATCCATAGATAGCGCAAGACTCGGTCAATGCCAGGCCCATGATTAAGGTTGCGCTGATTTTGCCGGAAGCTTCAGGCTGGCGCGCAGTGGCATCCACGGCTTTGCTAGTAGCTATTCCCATACCAAGGCCTGCAAGGGCACAGGGGATAAGAGCCAGCGCGGCAGCGATTGCGATTAAACCAGTATTCATTATTCTTTCCTCCATTTATACGCTTTTAAAATATTTTTTTATTCTACAGCTTCCCGGATGAAGGTAAGCGTTAGGGTCACAAAAATATATACCTGAATCAACGGATGGAATACATTAAAATACAGGCCCAGCACACTGGGAAAGCCGATAGCAGCATTTCCTAGGGCGAAATACAAAAGATCCATTACGATCATGCCGCCCATCATATTGCCGAAAAGCCGGCAGGCCAGGGAAACGGGCACTGCACAATCGGAAACGACCTTAATCGGGAATATTATAGGCGTTGGCTGGGCCATGGCATGGAAGCGCCCGCCGATGCCCTTCTGGCGGAACCCGTAAAAATTGATCAGGATAAAGGTGCTCAAAGCCAGGGCAAATGTAATGGTGATATCCGAAGTCGGGGCTCGGACGCCCATA
>CALVLF010000009.1 GCA_944336625.1 uncultured Clostridia bacterium | reverse complement strand
AGAGGAAGAAAAGGTCGTAGTATTCCTGGTCAATGGCAATGATCTCATCACTGAGGGTGCCATCTCCGGGATTATTGAGCATCTGCTCCAACCACAACAGGGCGGGAATAGCGCTGAGCCCGTCCATCAGAGAGTAGACGCGTTGGGTGTAGACGCGGCCATTTTGTACTGCAGCGATGGAAGCCCATTCGGCGGCGGTCGTAATTTCTTCATACTGTTCCGCTGTATTGGCGATGATCACGTCTGGATTCCACTCTAGAATCTGTTCCATCGTGACTTCAATGCTTTCATTGGTAGAATTGTCCGCGGTTGTTACTTCGCAACCCAGATTGTATCCGCCGGCCAGATCAATAATGGAGGACATGATGGTGTCCGTGCCTGGCGTGGTAAGCATATCGCTGCCACAGTAATATACGGTGGGCCGGTCCTCTTGTGCAATGGAAGAGGTGCGCGCAGATACTTCGTCGATAATATTGGTCCAGTAATCGGCCATGGCATTGGCGTCTTCTGTGTTGTCTAGCACAACGCCCAGGATCCGCATGGTTTCGGCGTAGTCTGCCAAGGTGTCTTTCGAAACGCAGATGACGGGAATCTCGAGCTGGGCAGTGTATTCACTGAGGTAGGGGTCCTTGCTCATGGTGATGATATAGTCCGGAGATAGTTCTAGAATCGCCTCTGCGTCGATCCCGTTGAAAAACACATTGGTGACGGGCATCTGTGCAACAGCGTCCGGATCAAAGGATTGCAGCAGATTGCCGCGCTCCTGGTCGTTCATATACTGCATGGTAAAGACGCTGTCTACACTGACCAACTTCTCGGGGGCCAGACGCAATACCAGCATCGTTGGAATCGGATGCCGGGAGAGAACAGCGTTGATCTCCATATCTGTGGAAAATTCCGTTCCATTAAAGTCTGTAATTGTGGTAGCCTGAGATTCGTCTGCTTCAGAAGACGGGGCAGACTGTTGTGTGGTGTCCGAGGAGGTTGTTTCATCTGCAGTAGAGACTTCTGAATCAGAAGATGGGGCAGACTGTTGTGTGGTGTCCGAGGCTGATGTAGAGGCCTCTGAAGTGGTAGTGCTGCTGCAGGCGCACAATGAGAGCATAAGTGCGAACACGACGAGCAGGCTCAAAAGACGTTTGATCCGGTGTGTCATTGTGTAAACTCCTTTCCCAAATGCGAAAAAATAAACGATGCTGTCATTATAGCAAGTGGAAAAAGGGAAATAAGTTGTTTTAACAACTTATTGCAAAATATTGTTTTGTGGCAAATTTTATGTTATAAGGTCGAAAGATTTATATTCTTTCACATATAGAATGGATGGTGAGCTTTGTGTTGCGTAGCTGACCAGGTTGCAGGCGGGGAACGCCTTGCAAAATGTGCGAAGAATACTGAGAAGAATACAAAGAAGGGGAACTGAGTGGATTTATTTTCTGTTCTGCGCAGTTGCAAGCTGTTCCAGGAGTTAACGGACCAGGAAATCCGGGAAGAGCTCCTGCCTCGGGGGATACTGCGGGATTTTTCCAAAGGCGCCGCGGTGATTACACCCCACGAAATGGTCAATCAGTTTGGTATCATTGTGCAAGGATGCGTTCATATTCAACAGATTTTTATAAACGGTGAAGTCAGTTTGATGCTGAAGTTGCCAGTTTCCCATGTATTGGGACTTGATCTGATTTGCACGCAAAATCGTCAGGCTCCATACTGGGCAGTGACAGCGGAGGCCACCCAGATTTTCTTTTTTTCCATCGACTTACTGCAGCCGGGCAGCCTTCGAAAAGAGCTTCGGTTAATCCTATTGCATCGATTGGTTACTATGATTGCCAATGAAAATATGTGCAAATATTACCGCCTTGCCATTCTTTCACAGCGGGGTCTGCGGGATCGAATTTTCATGTATTTGTATATGCAAGCGGGGCGGAAACATTCAACGTCGTTTTGCATTCCGTTTTCCAGGGAGGAGATGGCCGAATTCCTCTGCGTCAATCGCAGTGCGCTGTCACATGAATTGAGTCAGATGAAACGCGAGGGCTTGATCCAGTTCCGGAAAAATTACTTTACTCTGATTCACACCGATCAAACTCCAGACGCCATTTGGCCGGTGGAAGAGGAACTTTAGATCACACTTGTTTCGAGAAGCACCTGCCCATAAAAAGTCGATGTGCAGTTGTAAAAAATTCCCCCTGGTGCAGGAAAGCCCTGCACCAGGGGGAATTTATCTGCAATTAAGCGCCTTTTCTAGTGCCTTTTACAGCCTAGAGCGGCAGGCTGGGGTAGATCGCCAATGCCATTAAGGTTTTCCCCTTTGGCGCCGGCACCAAAGCATAGCCCGCCCCCTTGGGGAGCGGGCTTCCTCATTTTATGGTGGTGGGGCTCGAAGGGAACGGCCTGCCTCTGAGCTTAGCGTCCCTGCAAAAAATAAAAACCAGGGACACGGCTATTCCATGCCCCCGGCCTTTTTCAATTTGTTTGGGCGCCCTTTAATCCAGCATGGATTTATGGCGCAGCTCTTCCATGCTCATCTGCTGTTCAAAGCTCATGGCCAGCATGCGGCCGCTGGGATTATCGAACAGGTTGCTCATGGGGATACGGTCGTGAATGTGGCGCACCGCCTCCGCAAACATGGGCGCTGCGGAAAGGATCTTGATCTTGCTGCTATGCCGGGCCGCCGGGCAATCCACCGTATCCGTAGAAACCAGGAGCTTGATAGGGCTTTCCTCGATCTTTTTAACGCCCTTCTCCTGCAAAACCACGTGAGATAGGAAGGCGTAAATATCCTTGGCGCCCTTATCCTTCAGGCCATGGGCAACGTCCACCAGGGTGCCGCCCGAGATGGTGAAGTCATCCACCACGATGCAGTTCTTGCCCTTGACTTCGCCGATGATCTCCAGCACCTTGGCGTTTTCATCGTGGCCGGCCCGCATCTTATCGCCGATGGCTACGGCGCAGCCCAGCTCATTGGCCATGCTCCGGGCCCGCTTGGCGCTGCCCGCATCCGGCGATACCACCACCAGGTTCTCATCCACAATGCCCAGCCGCCGGGCATAAGCGCAGAGGAGAGACTGGGCGTAAAGGTGATCCACCGGCTTTTTGAAGAAGCCCTGCACCTGGGCGGCGTGTAAATCCATGGTAACCACCCGGTCTGCCCCGGCAAGCTCTATGCACTCGGCACAGACCCGGGCCCGGATGGATACCCGGGGCTCGTCCTTTTTATCGCCCTTGGCATAGCTGAAATAAGGAATGATGGCCGTGACGGAGTTGGCGCTGGCCCGCTTGAAGGCATCCAGGAAAAACAGCAGCTCCGTAAATTCGTTATTCGGGTCCAACCCCAGGGTTTGGACGAAATAGACATCCTTATCCCGAATGCTTTCATTGATGCGCACGAAGGTGTTCCCTTCTGAGAATATGATCGTGCTACAATCACCCATCTGCGTGCCCAGGTAATCGCACATCTTGCGTGCAAAGCTCTTGCTGGCCGTGCCTGCGAAGATGCGGATTATTCCGTCCGTGCCAGACATACTGGTCCCCCCTGTATTTGATTTGTTGGGTCGCAATCCTTGCGGCCTTCCTTTCCAGTATACCAGAGGTGCCTGCATGCCGCAATGCGGTTTATGGGGTAAAATGCAGGAAAAACTGCACTCTCTATAAGCAGTCCTTATGGACAAGCCTCCACATATTGCCTCAATCTCGGATATTTACGGCCGCAAGGAAATTTTTGCACCCCTTTGTTTTACAAAAATTTTTATATCTCCTTACCCTACCCTTAACGGACAAGGGGATACACGGTTTTGGCGGCCTGGGCCACCAGATAGCTTTGTTGTGGCCCCTTGCAATAGGGCCCACTATGGCTGCGGGGCCACGCCTTGCTCTCCGGCGGCCCAGACCGCCAAAACTCTTCGACCTGAGCAGGCCTGCTCAGGCGTGTATGTCCTTGTTCGTTAAGGGTAGGCAATGTATACTAAGGATATCGCATAACCGGAAAGGATGAAATGTATGTATCGCATTCTCATCGTGGAGGATGACGCCGTCATCGCCGGCGCCATGGCGGAGCATCTCTGCTCCTGGGGTTTCGAAGCCAAGACCGTAGAGGATCTTTCCGCCGTGCTGGAAGAGCTCGCAGCCTTTGGGCCCCATCTTGTGCTGCTGGATGTTTCCCTGCCCTTTCACAATGGCTTTTACTGGTGCGCCCAGATTCGCCGGCAAAGCCCTGTGCCCGTCATCTTCATCTCTTCCCGCTCGGAGGATATGGATATTGTCATGGCGGTGAATATGGGGGGAGATGATTATATCGCCAAGCCCTTTTCCATGGAGGTGCTCCTGGCGAAAGTGCAGGCTATGCTCCGCCGCAGCTACGATTACGAGGCAGCGCCTCCCATGCCCCGCTTCCGGGGCGCCATTCTGGATGCAGGGAGCAGCTGCCTTCTGCTGGAAGGGAATCGGGTGGAGCTGACCAAGAACGAGGTGCGTATCCTCTCCATCCTGCTGGAAAATCCGGAAAAGGTGGTTTCCCGGGAGGCAATCATGCTCCGCCTCTGGGATAGCGACGAATTTGTGGATGATAATACCCTCACCGTCAACGTAAACCGTCTGCGCCGCACCCTTGCGGCGGCGGGCCTGGGCCAGGACTGCATCCATACGCACAAAGGGCAGGGGTACAGCATCCATGTGTAAGTTCCTTTCCTATCTCCGCTACCGCTGGCCCCTGCTGCTCCTATGGGCCTTGGCTACTGCCATTATGCTCCTAACCGCCTATCTTGGGGGCCAGGACATGGCCCTTTTCCGTTATGGGGCAGGGGTGCTGGCCTTTTTAACGGTCTTTTTCCTGCTGCTGGATGGGAGCCGCTTCTTCCGGCGGCTGGCCCATCTCCGCGCCCTTCGGGCCCAGCCGGGGGCCATAGCCCATCAGCTTCCAGAGCCCGAAAACGCCCTGGAGGCCCTTTATGGGGATATGCTCCGGGAGCTGGCCCAGCAAAACGAGGCCCTGCGCCTGGCCCTGGAGCAGGATAAGGCGGAAAGCCTTACCTACTATACCCTCTGGGTGCACCAGATCAAAACCCCCATTGCTGCCATGCGCCTAGTGCTGCAGAAGGAGCCCGGCCCCGCCGGCAACGTTTTACAGCAGGAGCTTTTTAAAATTGAACGCTATGCGGACCTGGCCCTCCAGTATATCAAGCTGCAGGATATGGCAGGGGATCTGGCGATCTCCCATTGCGACCTGAATGCCCTGGTGCGGGAGAGCGCGAAAAAATATGCCCTGCTTTTTGTATACCAAGGCCTTTCCCTGAAGATCGATCCCCTGTCAGGGGATGTGGTTAGCGACGGGAAGTGGCTCCGCTTTATCCTGGAACAGCTCCTGTCCAACGCCGCCAAATATACCCGCAGGGGCGGGCTGCATATTTATATGGATGGCCCCCGCCTAGTGCTGGAAGATACGGGCATCGGCATCGCGCCGGAAGACCTGCCCCGGATCTTCGAGCGGGGATATACGGGCTATAACGGCCGGCTGGATACCCGGGCCAGCGGCATTGGCCTTTTCATGGCCAAGCGGGTAGCGGATACTCTGAGCATCTCCCTCTCTGTAAAGAGCAGTCCTGGGAAAGGCACCGCCGTATCCCTCAGCTTCCCCAGCGGGGATGCCTTCCGCTTCATGTGACAAAACTGTAAGGTCCTATCCGGGAAAATGTAAGGCCGGGCCATGGCTGGGCCCGGCCTGTCGCCTTATAATGGCCATAGCCTCCGCCGGGCGCAGCCTTCCAACCTGCCTGGCAAGGGGGGCGGATACGAGGAGGTATGGCAATGGAACTATTGAAAATACAAAACGTAAAAAAAGTATATACCACCAAGCTGGGCTTCAACCAGTGCGTAGCCCTGAAGAATGTGAGCTTTTCCGTTTCGGAAGGGGAATTCGTAGCCATCATGGGGGCCAGCGGCAGCGGCAAGACCACCCTTTTGAATATCATCGCCTCCCTGGATAAGCCCACTTCCGGCCAGGTCCTGCTGGCCGGCACTCCCTTCTCCTCCATCCGGGACCGGGATCTTTCCAAGTTCCGCCGGGATAACCTGGGCTTCGTATTTCAGGAGTTCAACCTGCTGGATACCTTTTCCCTGAAGGATAATATTCTCCTGCCCCTGGTCCTTTCCCAAACCCCTGTCAAGGAGATGGAAGCCCGCCTGGAACCGGTAGCATCTATGCTGGGCATCCGGCATCTGTTATCCAAATTTCCCTATGAGGTCTCCGGCGGGGAAAAGCAGCGGGCCGCCGTAGCCCGGGCGGTAATCACGGAGCCCCGGCTCCTGCTGGCGGATGAGCCCACGGGCGCCCTGGATTCCAAATCCTCCGTGGAACTTCTGGAGAATTTCTCCCGGCTGAACCGGGAAGCGGGCCGCACCATCCTCATGGTAACCCACAGCGCCATGGCCGCCAGCTACGCGGGCCGGGTGCTCTTTATCAAGGACGGGGATATCTTTGCCCAGCTCTACCGGGGGGAAGAGGATAACCGGGGCTTCTTCGACCGGATCGTAGGCAACCTTTCCGTTCTGGAGGATGGAGGTAGCAGCAATGGGTAAGGGCTTTTACCGGAAACTGGCCTGGGCCAATGTGCGCCGGAGCCGGGAGGTCTATCTTCCCTATCTGCTGGCCGCCGCCATCATCGGCGGGGTGTATTTCCTGGTGGTGGGCATGGCCTTTGCGGATAAGCTTTCCGGCATCCCCGGCGGGGATAATGCCCGGATGCTTTTTGCCATGGGCACCACCGTATTCACCATCTTCGCCTTTTGCTTCCTCTTTTCCATCAACCGCTTCCTGGTGAAGCGGCGGAAGCGGGAATTTGGCCTTTATGGGGTCCTGGGCCTTTCCAAGGGGCATGTGGCCCGGATTCTCCTTTGGGAAAACGCCATGGTTCTGCTGGGCGGCCTGGCCCTGGGCATCCTTTTCGCCCTGGTGCTGGGGAAGCTGCTATTCCTGTTGCTGCTCAAGCTCATGCGGGCCCTGCCCAGCCTGGAATTCAGCCCATCCCCCGTAGCCTATGTGGCCATAACCGGCCTATTTGGGGCGGTATATCTGGCTACCTCCGCTTATAATCTGGCCCAGGTGCACCTTTCCAACCCCATCCAGCTTTTGCAGAGCGAGCGCCGGGGGGAGCGGGACAGCCGCTTTCTCCTGCCCAAGGCCCTGCTGGGGGCCCTGCTGCTGGGCGCAGCCTATTACTTCGCCTGGACCATTCAGAATACGGGCCTGGCTATGGGGGTATTTTTCCTGCTGGTGCTCATGGTGATATTCGCCACCTATCTCCTTTTCAATGCAGGCAGCATCGCCATTTTGCGGCTTTTGCGGGCCAATAAGGGCTTCTACTATAAGCCCACCCACTTCGTCACCATTTCCGGCATGTTTCACCGGATGCGGCAGAATGCCAGCAGCCTGGCTACCATCTGCATCCTTTCCACCATGCTCACCGTCACCCTTACGGGCACCCTTTCCCTCTACCTGGGCCAGGAAGAAACCCTGGGGCCCCTCTATCCTTACGATGTGCGCTACTATATCATCCAGGGGGAGGAGCCTAATCCAGACATAACCCCTGCTGCCATCGACGCCTTTTTGGCCCAGGAAGCCCAAAAGCAGGGCCTGCTTATGACCGGGGAAGCGGATAGCCGCCTGGTATTCACCGAACGCACCCAGGACGAGGGATATGGCCAGCCTATAGAGGGATTTGAAGTGGTCTATGCGGATTCAGACTGGCAGCCCCTGCCCCATTCCGTTTATCTGGATGGAAATCTATACTTCGATCTTGCGGGGGATGGGGAAGCCTGTCTGGCCTTTGTGGAGGAGATCCCCGCCCTTATGTCCGCCGCCTTCCAAGTCCCGGCGGAGGATTACGGCCAGGTCCGGGATATCTTCACCGCCCGGCAGGATGGCTATGGCCTTTATGGCGGGCTGCTGTTCTTGGGGGCATTCTTCAGCATCCTGTTTTTAGCGGTGGCGGTGCTGATGCTCTACTTCAAGCAGATCACCGAGGGCTATGAGGATAAGGACCGCTTCGCCATCCTCCAGAAGGTAGGCATGGAGCAGCGCCAGGTGAAAAAAACCATCAATGCCCAGGTCCTGTGGGTATTCTTCCTGCCCTTGCTGATGACCATCCTGCATATGGTATTCGCCAGCAAAATTCTCACCAGAATGCTGGGCGCCTTCCAGATGAACAACTGGGGGCTGGTTCTCGCCTGCGCCGCCGGGATAACCGGCGGGTTCGCACTCCTGTACCTGCTGGCCTATAAGCTCACAGCCCGGGTCTATTACCGGCTGGTGCGCTGGGGGGTGGGAAAATGAGCCTTTCCCTGCCCCTTAGGGCCGGCGCCCTTTTCCTGGCCTTCCTTGGCATATTATGCCTGCTGGGCGGCTGCACCAAGGATTCCCTTCTGACCCTTTACAGCGATGCCATCGAGACCGCCGGGGCTCTGCCCCTGGCCAGCCCGGAGGTCCTCCCCGGCCAGCTGGAGCGCCAGGAAGCGGGCTATGCCGGCAGCTATACCGCTTCGCTGGAAGGTTATACCGGGGAGTTTCTCCTCTTCGGCGGCACCAGCATAGACAAGGCAGCAGATGCCCAGGCGCAGGTCTGCTATGCCGCAGCCTGCCAGGCCGGGGATATCTGCCTGTTCTACCAGCTGGGCAGCGATTCGCCCCAGACCCTGCTCCAGGGAAGCGGCGCCTACGAGGGCAGCGTGCCCACGCCCCCGGGGAGCTGCTATATCGGCCTGCGGCTCCAGGATTTTTCCGGCTCCATCTCCCTGTGCGTGCAGTGAGGGCTGTTCCATTCCCCGGAAAAGAGGGAAATTTGTAAATATTTTCCTCTTTTCCGCCGGGCTGGGGCGGAATATGCTATAATTTCCTTATCCGCGATACATGCGGGCAGTTTTCCCGAAAAAGGGGTAATTTTCCCACAAAGGAGGGCCTAACCCATGCGTTTTATCGGCAATATCCTCTGGTTTATCTTCGGCGGTTTCTTCCTGGGGCTGAGCTGGTTCCTGGCGGGCCTCCTCTGGTGCATCACCATTATCGGCATCCCCTGGGGGCGGCAGTGCTTTAAATTTGCCAAGCTCACCTTCTGGCCCTTTGGCAAGGAAATCGAATATGGGGGCGGCGCCATGTCTTTGCTGGCCAATATCATCTGGCTCCTGATCAGCGGCCTGCCCCTGGCCCTGGAGGCCTTCCTCTTTGGCTGCCTCTGGTGCATCACCATCGTAGGCATCCCCTGGGGCCGCCAGTATTTCAAGCTGGCCAAGCTGGCCCTGCTCCCCTTTGGGGCTGCGGTAAAATAGGCTTTCTCCCCGAGGGTTCGGGGATTTTTTATGTTCCGCACCTTCCTTCGCCATTGGGGAAGGAAGGTGCCCTTAAAGCGGCTCCGGCACCCGGGCGGCGGCGTTCCCCGGAAAAAACGGTCATCCGGCCACGGCAAAGGGCCCCCGAAAACCGGGGGCCCTTTATGCTGCTTTGCCAAGGGGCTAGGGCCGGGCCGCTGCCAGCCTTTCATAGATGGGCTCCAGGGCCGCATCCGGGGCCCAGGCGCAGCCCAAGGCATTGGCTGGCCGGTTGGCCCCGTGAAAATCGCTGCCGCAGCTTACCAGCAGGCCATATTGCCGGGCCAGGGCCAGGGCTTCCGCCCGCTGGCCCGGGGTAGCGGTGGGGTAATAGGCCTCGATGCCATCCAGCCCCGCCCCGGCCAAACGGGCCACCAGGGCCGGAACATCCGCCTTGAGCTTGCAGGGGTGGGCCAGCACCGCCAGCCCCCCTGCCCGGTGGATCAGGCCGATGGCATCCTCCGGGCTGATGCGCCGGGTATCCACATAGCCCGGCATCCCTCGGTTGAGATAGGCCTGAAAGGCCTGGCCGATGCTCTGGGCATAGCCGCCCTGCACCAGCGCCAGGGCCACGTGCAGCCGGGTGGGGTTGCCGGAAAACCGGGGCAGAAAGGGCCGCACATCCGCCCCGGCTTCCGCCAGCTTTTGCAGAATGGCTTCATTGCGGGCCTGCCGCCGCCGGGTATTTTCCGCCATGAAAGCTTGCAGTTCTTCATTCTCTGGGTCAATATGCAGGCCCAGCGTATGGAGCTCCGTAGGAAATTCCGTATCCAGTTCCATGCCGGGAATCACCCGTATGCCCAGGGCCTTTCCCGCCTCCAGGGCTTCCGCCACCCCCAGGGTGCAGTCGTGATCCGTCAGGGCCAGCAGGGCCACCCCCGCCTCCCGGGCCGCCGCCACCACCTCCCGGGGGGAAAGGGTCCCATCGGATTTATTGGAATGGGTATGCAGATCCATCTTCTCCATAATTTTCCTCCTGCCTCCGCCTCTGGGGCGGCCTTGGCTTTGCCGGGGCTTATATCGATATAATATGGGGGGCAGCCTGCGCCGTCCCCCCTTTATGCTGTGCCTTTTGCAGTTATGCCGGGTTCTTCGGGTCTTCCGGGCTTTCCGGCTTTTCTGGATTCTCCGGCCTATCCGGCTGTTCCTGGAGCTCTTTTTCCTTGGCGGCCTCCGCCTCGGCCTGCTCCTGGGCCAGGACTTCTTCATCCGGCTTTTCCAGCTCGGCCTTCCGCTCCTGATAGCTGGCCATTTCGATTTCCTCGCCGTTGAAGATCTTCACGAACTGGTCGCCATCGATGCGCTCATATTGGAGCAGGGCTTTTACCACCCGGTCCAGGGCTTCTCGGTTCTCTTCCAGCACCAGTTTCGCCCGGTCGAACTGCTCCTCTAGGATGCGGCGCATTTCCGTATCCACCTTGGCGGCCACCTCTTCGGAATAATTCCGCTGGTGCCCCCAGTCCTTGGCGATGAACACCTCCGTATCCCCGCCCAGGAATACGGGGCCGATGGCGTCGCTCATGCCGAATTCAATCACCATCCGCCGTGCCAGCTCGCTGGCCCGCTTCAGGTCGCCAATGGCACCGGTACAGATATCATCCAGGGCGATGCTTTCCGCTACCCGGCCGCCCATGCACATGCAGATCTCATCCAGAATCTTGCTGCGGGATACGTGGTTATCATCCGTATCGGGCATGGTCATGGTATATCCTGCCGCCAGGCCCCGGGGAATGATGGAAACCTCGTGGACGGGATCGCAATGGGGCATCTTCAGGGCGACGATGGCATGGCCCGCCTCATGGTAGGCCGTGACCTTTTTATCTTCCTCGGTAACCACCCGGCTCTTCTTTTCGGGGCCAACCACGGTGCGGGTAATGGCCTCCTCCAGCTCCAGCATAGTGATCTTCTTTTTCTTATAACGGGCAGCCAGGATGGCGGCCTCGTTTAATACATTCTCCAGGTCCGCCCCGGTAAAGCCGCTGGTCCGCTTTGCCAGCACTTCCAGGGAAACGTCCTCCGCCAGGGGCTTGCCCTTGGCATGGACCTTGAGGATCTCCTCCCGGCCCTTTACATCGGGGTAATTGACGGTGATCTGCCTGTCGAAGCGGCCGGGCCGCAGCAGGGCCG
>CALVLF010000008.1 GCA_944336625.1 uncultured Clostridia bacterium | reverse complement strand
TTGACCTGAGCAGGTCTGCTTTGCGCCCAGTTCGCGGCGCAGGAGCGATGGACTAGCAGCGCTAATTCGAGCGACTGCAACAAAGAAATGGGCCAAAGCAGGCCTGCTCAGGCGTGTATGCCCTTGTCCGTTAAGGGTATGGGTAAAACAGCACCGGATTTGACATAAACGGCGACGCTTTTGACAAAAGCGGGAAAATCAACACCACTTTATGATAAAATATTTACGGTAGCAAAAAAGAATAAAAGTTATCGTTCCTATTCTCCATATTCTGACAGTAACATATCCCCACCGGGCTTGTCAATGCCTCCCTGGGGATAGGGGCAAATTCTGCCGAATTCTTTTGTTCCCCCATGGCCCGTTCCGGCACCTGCTGGGCGGGTCCTTTTTTATCCTCCCGCTCCCTTGCGCCAGCCCGCCTCAGGGGGGCCAGCCCTTAGCAGGCCCTGCGGACCGGAAAGGGCCGGGCCAGATGTGCTTCCCGCAGCCCCGGCCTTTTTTTGCCCCGGCCCAAGCCTTGCCAAAGGGGAACGGGCAGGGTATACTTTTTTTAGATAAAAAAGGAAAGGGCGGCCCTATGGGCCGGCAGGCGCATACGGTGGAGCGGGCAGAAGAAAGGGCCCTGAAAGCCCTGCAGGGCATGGGCATAGCCTGGGAAGGCCAGGGAATCCTGGCGGCGGTCAGCGGCGGGGCAGACAGCGTGGCCCTGCTGCGGTGCCTCCATGCCCTAAGGCCCCGGCTGGGCTTCCGGCTTTACGCCGCCCATCTGGACCATGGCATCCGGGGGGAGGAAGCCCGGCAGGACGCCGAATTTGTCCAGGCCCTCTGCCAGGCCCTGGGGGTAGCTTGCCATGTGGGCCGGGCGGATGTGCCCGCCCTGGCTGCCGCCCAGGGTCTGAGCCTGGAGACCGCCGCCCGGCAGGCCCGCTATGCCTTCCTGGAGGAGGCTATGGCCCATTTCGGCGCCCAGTGGACCGCCCTGGCCCATCACGGGGACGATCAGGCGGAGACCCTTCTGTTGCACCTGTTCCGGGGCAGCGGGGGCCGGGGCCTTTGCGGCATGGAGGCCCGGCGGGGGCCTTATATCCGCCCCTTCCTGGGCCTGGGGCGCCAGGCCCTGGAGGAATATCTAAAGGGCCTGGGCCAGCCCTGGCGCACGGACGCCACCAACCTTTCCCCGGATACGGGGCTAAGGAACCGGCTCCGGCTGGAGCTGCTGCCCTGGCTGGCTGCCCACGTGAACCCCCGGGTTTCCTCCGCCCTTTGCCGTACGGCGGAGCTTTTGCAGGCGGACGAGGATTATCTTTCCGCCGCTGCCCGGCAGGCTCTGGAGGAGGCACGGCTGGCCCAGGGCTTTGACCGGGAAAAGCTGGCTTCCCTCCACCCTGCCCTGGGGAGCCGGGCTTTGGGGCTGGCTCTTGCGGAAGCCGGGGCGGGGCTGGATATTTCCCAGCGGCATATCCATCTGCTATCCGCCCTGCTCTCCGGCCCTACCGGCGCCCATCTGGACCTCCCCGGGGTTAAGGCGGATATTTCCTACGGTGCCCTACTTCTGACCCCGGCGGCCCAGGCCCCTGCAACCCCTGCCTTTTGCCTGCCCCTGCAGCTGGCGGGCCTTACCCCTACCCCTTTGGGGGATTTCCTGGCCGGGGATTATGCCGGGCCTCTCCTGCGGGACCCATACACCGCCCTTATGGACCGGGACAAGCTGCCCCCCGGCCCCCTGGAGGCCCGGACCCGGCGGCCGGGGGACCGGTTTTATCCCCTGGGGGCCCCGGGGCGCAAGAAGCTCAAGGATTTTTATATCGACAAAAAAGCCCCCCGGGCCCTTCGCCAGGGCCCCGGCATATTCCAGGGGGCGGAGGCCCTTTTCCTGCCCGGCTTTGGCATCAGCGAAAGGGTGAAGGTAGACGGGGGCACCCGGCGGATTCTTCGGGTGGAATACATACCATATGAACAATAAACATGGATTGGGGAGGTAAAACGCAATGAAAACCGATATGAACCGGGAAGTAGACCATATTCTCGTGAGCCAGGAGCAGATCGCCCAGCGGGTGGCGGAGCTGGGGGCCCAGCTTTCCGAGGAATACGACGGAAAAAACGTGATTCTCGTATGCATCCTGAAGGGGGCGGTGCATTTCTTTTCCGATCTTTCCCGCAGCATGACCTGCCACCTGGAGATGGATTTCATGTCCATTTCCAGCTATGGGAACAACGCCCGGAAAACCAGCGGCATCGTCCGCATCGCCAAGGACCTGGACAGCAGCATCACCGGCCGGCATGTGCTCATCGTAGAGGATATTATGGACAGCGGCCTTACCCTGAAATATCTAAAGGACCTGCTCAGCGCCCGCAAACCCGCCTCCCTCAAGATCTGCTGCCTGCTGGATAAGCCCGAGCGCCGGGAGTGCGACATCACGCCGGATTACGTGGGCTTCGTGATCCCCAACGAATTCGTGCTGGGCTATGGCCTGGATTACGACGGCCTTTACCGCAACCTCCCCTATGTTGGCGTAAAAGCCTAGTCCTGCGCGGACGGCGATATTCGCGCGCAGACGTTAGCGGGAAAGGCTGGTTTGCGCCCGCGCCTTTCGTTAAGCGCCGCCGGGGCCCTGGA
The DNA here is from genome assembly GCA_944336625.1 of uncultured Clostridia bacterium. Classification (GTDB taxonomy): domain Bacteria; phylum Bacillota; class Clostridia; order Christensenellales; family CAG-138; genus Pelethousia. Next base: position 17,135 of record CALVLF010000008.1, on the reverse strand, counting down.
TTATGGGCCCCGGCTTTTTCCTTCCTCGCGGAAGCGGGGCCTTAGCCATACCGCAAAAGGCCCAAAGCAAGGCGGAGCGTCGCGCGCGCTTGCAAGCGCACAGCGTAGATGCAGCGACGGACTTTGCGACGACGAGGGCGGCGGGTGCGCGAAGCGCACACAAATGGAGGGCCGGGGCTTTGCCCCGGCCCTCCATTTGGTTTGGCGACCCTTTGGGCCGCCAAACGCCGCCGCCCCGCCGTACCCCCGCCAAGGCCCGTTTCGCCTCGCCTATGGATAAAGCCGGGGGCCATGCTCTAGGCCCCCGGCGGCTGTAACCCTTAAGCAGACGGGAAACGGGCTTCGCTCCCGCAACCTACAAAAAAGCCCGGCCCCATAATCTACGGGGCCGGGCGGCTCTTAACCAATGGCGCGGGTAGGGGCCAGCGATTCACACCAGCGTTTGTGCGCGAATATAGCCGCGCGCTTAGCGCCGGGGCCGGGCGGATATAAGCGAAGGACGCGGGCATAAACCAATGCTTCCCGCCAAAGTCTGCGCGCGAATATCGCCGTGCGCGCAGCACCGGGGCCGGGCGGCACATATGGCATGGCGCGGGCAGGAACAATCGTTTCCCGCTAACCTCCGCGCGCGCTATAGCCGCGCGCTTAGCGCCGCCGTCTGCGCAAGATCAGAGGGAGAGAAGAAGGTTGTAGATCTGCTCCTGGGTACGGCCGGGGGCGTTCAGGCGGAGATACCCCGCTTCCCCGGTATTCCATAAGGCCAGGCCACCGGCCAGGGCGGATGAACCGCCCCCCTGGGCGATCCAGGCCTCCCCGGCGGCCAGCTGGGGCTGGGCCTCCTCCTCTGGCAGGAGCTGCGCCGTATAGCCCATGTCCTCCAGGGCAGCCAGGGCGGCGGCGCCATCGGTAGTGCCGATGTAGCAGAACTGGCCCTCCATATCCCCTTCCGGCGTGGCCAGGGAATCCTGGCCGTAAAAGATGGAGTCTTGGCTTTCCCCGGCATCCTCCGTGATGCGGCTGGAGCTGGATACCTGGGGCGCAACGCTCTGGTCGGCGCTGGCGGCCCCTTCGGCGGCAGGCTCCTCATAGAGGGATGCTTCCTCTGGGGCAGCCGCTGCCAGGGAAGGGGCGGCTGCCGTGCTATCCTCCGCAGCGGAATACAGGACGGCTTCCGGAGCGGCGGCATCGCTACCGCTGGTAGCCCCCATGCCCAGCAGCAGGGGGTCCAGCAGGAGCAGCGCCGCCCCCAGGATCACCACCGCCCCCGCGGCCATGGATGCAATGGTTCGGAACTGCCGCGTGCGGCGGCGGCTGCGCCGGGCTTTTTCCGCTTCTAAAATGGCTTCCGTATCCTGTTCCTTTGCCTTGGCGAGGATCTGGGCCAGGGCGCCGTCAAAGTCGATCTTCGCATTGGCCTCCTGGCCAATGCTTTCCAAAAGGGCATCCATTTTATCAGCCACAGTCCTCACCTCCTTCCTTTAATATGGAATATAATCGTTGTTTGGCCCGGCTTATCCGGCTTTTTACATTGCCTTCGGTAGTGTGCATAAGCCGGGCGATCTCTTTGTAATCGCAGCCGGAAAAATAGTGCAGCAGCACCGTTTCCCGGTAAATATCCGGCAGCCTGTCGATGGCTGCCCGGATTTGGGCCCGCTCCGCGGCGGATACAGCGGCGGCTTCCGGCAGGTCATAGGCGCTTTCTACGCTGGGCTCTGGCAGCTCCTCCGCCGGGGCTTCCCAGCGCTGCTTGCGCAGGGCATCCTTGCAGAGGTTCACCGCCACCCGGTACAGCCAGGCCTTGAGCTGGGCGTCGTTCATCTGTTGCAGCTGATCCATATGGGCCATGGCCCGCAAAAAGGTATTCTGCATGGCGTCCATGGCATCGCTCTCCTTACGGGTAACGCTATAGGCCGCCCAGTATACCATGCGGGAGCAGGCGTTATAGATGGACTCAATGTCCCGCGAGGGCATGCGCATTCCTCCCATCATTTACTTATACGTTTCGGCAGGCCCCAAGGTTGCGGCGCCGCCGGAATTTTTTCGCGGAATACTCTGTGAGTATACCATACCCGCCCCGGAAGGGAAAGCGGGGAGAATTGCCTTTTCCATATTGAAAAAAGGGGAGGCTGCACCTATAATGGAAATTGGTTATTTTTTTGGGGAGGCTATCTATGAAAATAGGTTTTGACAATCAGAAGTATCTTAGCATGCAATCCGCCCATATCATGGAACGCCTCTCGAAATTCGGCAGCAAGCTATACCTGGAATTTGGCGGCAAGCTCTTTGATGATTACCATGCTTCCCGGGTGCTGCCGGGCTTTGCCCCGGACAGCAAGGTGCGGATGCTGATGGAGCTGAAGGATAAGGCGGAGATCGTCATCGCCATCAACGCCGGGGATATTGAAAAGAACAAGGTCCGGGGGGATCTGGGCATTACCTATGACCTGGATGTGCTGCGGCTCATCGACGCTTTCCGGGGGGCGGGGCTGTATGTGGGCAGCGTGGTTCTTACCCAGTACCGGGGCCAGAGCGCGGCGGATGCCTTCCAGGCCCGGCTCCAGAGCCTGGGCGTAAGGACCTTCCGGCACTACCCTATCGAGGGATATCCGGCCAATGTGGAAAAGATCGTCAGCGAAGAGGGCTATGGCCGCAAAGATTATATCGAAACCCAGCGGCCCATCGTGGTGGTGACGGCGCCGGGCCCCGGCAGCGGGAAGATGGCCACCTGCCTTTCCCAGCTCTATCATGAGAATAAGCGGGGGGTGCAGGCGGGCTACGCCAAATTTGAAACCTTCCCCATCTGGAACCTGCCCCTGCGGCACCCGGTAAACCTGGCCTATGAGGCCGCTACGGCGGACCTGGACGACGTGAATATGATCGACCCCTATCACCTGGAAGCCTATGGGGAGACCACGGTGAATTATAACCGGGATGTGGAGATCTTCCCGGTGCTGGCAGCCATATTCCAGAGCATCTATGGCCGCTGCCCCTATAAATCCCCTACGGATATGGGGGTAAACATGGCGGGGAACTGCATTGTGGACGATGGGGCCTGCGTGGAAGCCTCCCGGCAGGAGATCATCCGGCGGTATTACGGGGCCATGTGCGTGGAGCGGCAGGGCCTGAGCGGGCCGGAAGCAGCGGCTAAGATCCGCCTGCTGATGAACCAGGCCGGCGTTACGGAACATGACCGGGCTGCCGTGGCCCCTGCCCTGGAGCTGGCCGAAGCCACCGGCGCTCCGGCTGCCGCCCTGGAGCTGCCGGATGGCCGCATCGTAACCGGCAAGACCAGCCGCCTGCTGGGCGCTTCCAGCGCCCTGCTGCTGAATGCCCTCAAGGTTCTGGGGTCCATCCCGGATGAGGTGCATCTCATTTCCCCTGTGGTCATCGAGCCCATCCAGCACCTGAAGGTGGAGCACCTGGGCAACCACAACCCCCGGCTGCATACGGACGAGGTGCTCATCGCCCTTTCCATCTCCGCCGCCACCAACCCCACGGCAGAGCTGGCCATGCAGCAGCTGGACAAGCTCCGGGGGGCCGAGGCCCACTCCTCCGTCATCCTCTCCTCGGTGGATACGGGGGTATTCCGCAAGCTGGGGGTCAACCTGACCTGTGAGCCCCGCTACCAGACGAAAAAGCTCTTCCACAAATAGTGCTACGCGGCGCTAAGCGCGCGGCTATAGCGCGCGCAGACGCTTGTGGGAAGCGGTGGTTTGTACCCGCGCCCTTCCTTAAGATCCGCCCGGCCCCGTAGATCATGGGGCCGGGCTTTCTCCGTCCTCGCGGGAGCGAAGCCTATTTCCCGCTGGGCGGGGCCTTTTCTGCCGCCGGGCGAAATCCGGTTCGCCCGGCTTTGGCGGAAGGGGGAAGGAAGGCTGGCGAAAGCTCGGAGGCGGGGCGGCGGGTGCGCGAAGCGCACACAAAGGAGGGCCCGGGGCGCAGCCCCGGGCCCTCCTTTGGTTTGGCGGCCCTTGGGGCCGCCAAACGCCGCCGCCCCCCACCGTATCCACGCCAAGGCCCCGTTTCCCCGCGAAAAAAAGCCCGGCCCCATAATCTACGGGGCCGGGCGGCTTTTATGGATGGGCGCGGGCTGGAACCAGCGATTCACACCAACGTTTGTGCGCGAATATCGCCGTGCGCGTAGGACCGCGAGGCTTGGAAAAAGCCGGGGCCTATAATCCAGGGCCCCGGCGGCTGTAAAGGCAGTTTGGAAAGGGGAGCCCTTCCGCCTGCGCGAGGAAAGGGAAAGCCCGGCCCCATAATCTACGGGGCCGGGCGGCTTTTAAGGATGGGCGCGGGCTGGAACCAGCGATTCACACCAACGCTTGTGCGCGAATATCGCCGTGCGCGTAGCACCGGGGCCGGGCGGCTCTTAACGAAAGTCGCGGGCACAAACCATTTTCTCCCGCTAACGTTTGCGCGCGCTATCGCCGTCCGCGTAGGACCGCGCAGGACCCTTTAGCAGGCCAGGAGCTTTTCCAGGGCTGCCAGGCGCAGGCAGATGCAGAATACCTCTACCGCCGCTTCCAGCTCCTCTACGGGGGGCAGGCTGGGGGCGATGCGGATATTGCTGTCCTCCGGGTCCTTACCATAGGGGAAGGTAGCGCCGGCGCCGGTCATGACAACCCCCGCTTCCTTGCACAGGGCCAGGGTGCGCTTGGCGGTGCCGGGCAGGGCGTTGAGGCTTACGAAGTAGCCGCCCTTGGGATGCTGCCAGTTAGCGATGCCCAGGGGGGCGATCTCGGTTTCCAGGGCATCCAGCACGGCCTTGAACTTGGGCCCCAGGATGGCCGCATGCTTCTTCATCAGCTCCAGGGTATGGGCCTTATCCTTCAGATAGCGGGCATGGCGCAGCTGGTTTACCTTATCGTAGCTGATTACCTGCACGCCCATGAGCTTGGACATATAGGCGATATTGGCCTCGCTGGCTGCCATGACGGATACGCCGGCGCCCGGCAGGGTGATCTTGGAGGTGGAGGCGAACTCGAATACCATATCCGGGTTCCCCGCCTCCCGGCACAGGCCGATGATATCCGGGAAGGGAACATAATCCCCGAAGAATTCATGGACGCAGTAGGCATTATCCCACATGAGCAGGAAATCCTTGGCAGCGGGCTTCATATGGGCAATGCGGGAAATGACCGCATCGCTGTAGATGATGCCGTCCGGGTTGGAATATTTGGGTACGCACCACATGCCCTTTACCAGGGGATCTTTAATGGCTTCTTCCACCTTATCCATATCCGGGCCTTCGGAGGTCATGGGGATGGTGATCATCTCCACGCCGAAGGATTCCGTCACCTTGAAGTGCCGGTCATAGCCCGGGGCGGGGCAGAGGAACTTGATGCCCTTCTGCTGGCTCCAGGGGGAATCGCTGTGCAGCAGGCCGTGGGTATGGGCCTTGGCGATGACGTCATACATCAGGTTCAGGCTGGCGTTGCCGCCGATAAAGGTCTCCTCCGTTTTGCAGCCCAGGATATCCGCAAAGAGAGCCTTGGCAGAGGGTATGCCGGAAAGCTGGCCGTAGTTCCGCACGTCAATGCCCCCGTCCATATAATCCTCCGGGGTTTTGAGCACGTCGAATATATCCATCACCATGTCAAGCTGGGCTTTGCCGGGCTTGCCGCGGGACATATCGAGCTTGAGGCCCCGCTGCTTGAGCTCGTCATACTTAGCCTGCACGGCTGCTTTTTCCGCCTGAAGTTCTTCTTTGGAGCGTGCGCTGTAAGGGATGGTATTCATGCTGCTGGAAATCCTTTCTGTTTTTTGCTTTGTATGTGGGTATCTATATATTGCTTGCAGGAAAGGCTGCAAAAAATTACCGAAATGCGCTTACCCATTCATTTTGAACCATCTGGCCAGAAAAGTCAATACCATATCCCGCGGGGGAAAGGGGGGCTGCCAAAGAAAAGAAGGGCGGATTTCCAGCCCAGCAGGCATAATCGGCAGCGGGGCGCATATTTATGCTACCATGATGAAATGGGTTTGGGGCGGTATGCTCATAGGCGGCCTTTTGGCCGCAATGTTATCTGGAAATGCCCAGGAGGCAGTGGATAGCATGCTCCAGGGAACGGGGGAGGCGGTAAGCCTGTCCATTACCCTGGCAGGGGCCTGTATGCTGTGGATGGGCCTGATGCAGGTGGCGGAGGAAGCCGGGCTTGTGCGCAAGCTCAGCCGGGCCGTGCAGCCCTTTTTGCGCCGGCTTTTCCCCGGTTCGCCCAAGGCGGTTGCCCCCGTTACCTTAAACCTCTGCGCCAATTTCTTCGGCCTGGGCAGCGCGGCCACCCCCTTTGGCCTGGCTGCCATGGAAGAGCTGGCAGCGGCCAACGATAAGCCCGGGGTAGCTACGGACGAAATGTGCATGTTCCTGGCCCTGAATTCCTCCGCCATCGAGCTGCTGCCTACCTCCGTGCTGGCCCTGCGGACTGCCGCAGGCTCCGGGGACGTATATTGCATCGTTCTGCCGACCTTTCTGGCCTCTCTCCTTTCCGCGGCCGCAGCCATCCTCCTGTGTAAACTTCTGGCTCCGCTTTTCCGGCGATGAACTATATTCTTCCGGTTCTCATCCTGCTCCTGCTCCTCTATGCCCTGGCCAAAGGCGTAGATATTTATGAATCCTTTGTGCGGGGCGCTGCCAGCGCCCTGCCTATGATCCTCCATATCCTGCCCTATATGGCCGCCATGATGGCGGGGCTTACCGTTTTCCGGGATAGCGGGGCCCTGGACTGGCTGGTGGGAAAGCTTTCCCCCCTTTGCGCCGCCCTGGGCCTGCCCCCGGAGCTGGTGCCCCTTTTCGCCCTGCGGCCCTTTTCTGGCGGCGCCGCCGTAGCCCTTTTACAGGATGTATATGCCCAATATGGGCCCGATGGCTTTCTGGGTTATGCAGCCTCTGTGATGCTGGGCTCTACGGAAACGATTTTTTACACCATCTCCCTTTACTTCGGCGCAGCAAAAATTACAAAAACCCGCCATGCCGTTCCCGTTTCCCTGGGGGCGGGCCTGGTGGGAGCGGCGGCGGCTATTGTCTTTGCCCACCTTTCTGGTGTATAATACAAGATACGGTCAAAGAAAAATATTTGGATTTTCTTTATGGGGGACATATGAAGGTAAAGACATTTGCCCAAAGTAAAAAATATACGGGTAATTTTCTGATGGATAGAACCGTAATCGTGGTAGACGTGCTGCGGGCAACCAGTTGCATCATCTGGGCCTGCCGGAACGGGGCCAACCGGATCATTCCCGTCAGCGATGCGGGGGAGGGAGCGGCCATCGCCTCCCGCCTGGGGGACTGCATCATGGCCGGCGAACGAGGGGGCATCAAGCTGCCGGGGTTTGACCTGGGGAACTCCCCCCTGGAGTTTTCGCCGGAGGTAGTAAAGGGCCATAACATCGTCATCAATACCACCAACGGCACCGTAGCCCTCAAGGCGGCGGAAGGGGCGGCCAACGTCCTGGCCGGGGCCATGATCAACCACAGCGCCGTAGCCCGCAAGGCGGCGGAGCTGGGGAAGGACGTAATTATCCTCTGCGCAGGGACGGAGGGGGAATTTTCTGCGGACGATATCTGCGCCGCCGGGGCTATCGCCACCTCCCTTTGCCAGTATGCGGAGATTACCAGCCAGTGCGATCTGACCCTGGTGGCCAGGTCCCTCTATAAGGACTGGAAGGAAGGCAGGGTAGACCTTTCCAAATCCTATCACTATTCCCGGCTCATAGACCTGGGCTTTGCCGAGGATGTGGATTTCTGCTTCCAGGAGGATATCACCGACATCGTCCCCTGTTACCGGGATGGGTTTATCCAGCCCTGCTAAAACCCTTTGTGCCTTTTCCCGCCCGGATGGCTTGGCCGCCGGGCGTTTTTTCTTGCCGGGGGGGCATGGGGGTGGGCGCCCGGCCTTTCCCTTCGCCTAAAAGGGCTCCCTTGTGTAAAGGGGGCGGAGCCGAGCGCCGCCAGTGGCGGAAGAAGCGAGGCGGAAGCCCAGTGAGCAAAGGAGCCCCAGGAAGGGCCCCCCGGCCCGACGCAGGGCGACTATTGCGAACTGAGGGGTTGGCTTCGTAATGGAAAAAGGCCAAAAGGTTCCCTTGTGTATAGCGTTGCGAGCTGGAATTCCCCGCCAAAAGGCTCCCTTGTGTAAAGGGAGCTGTCATGGCTAAAAGCCATGACTGAGGGATTGTCAACGCAGCAGCTCTATAAAAGCGCTGGCTAGGACTCCGCTTAATTCTTAATAGGAAAATTGGTAGGAAAAAGGCAGTTTCGTTGGAAGCATGAGATAATGCCTTTGCAAAAGGCAAAACCTTCTGCTTTCGCTCCCCGCTAGGGCCTCGTCGTCGCAAAGTCCGCTTTACTCCGGCGGCTTTTTAGCTATAGGCGAAAAAGCCGCCGTCGCGTCGCTCCCTTGCTCCTCCTCTCCACAAAAGGCCGTCGCTGCGCCTCCGCTGTGCGCTTGCAAGCGCGCGCACGACGCTCCGGTTTGCTTTGGGCCTTTTGCGGGGGCTGATCCCCGGGCCTTTGGAATCCGGTTGGGGGCGGAGCCGAGCGCCGCCAGTGGCGGATGCAGCGAGGCGGAAGCCCAGTGAGCAAGGGAGTGCTAGGAAGGCCCCTCGGGGCCGACGCTGCACGGCCATTGCGAACTGAGGGAACCGCTGATTCTCGCCCCCCAGACCCCGGAGATGCAAGTCTCGTTCCTGATCTTGCTTCGCTTCCCCTGCATTCGCCCCGATCAGCAGATTGCCAGGGGTGCCTTCCGTTTCGCCGGTCGTGCTCTCGGCTGACCACAAGGGGCCCCTACCCCTTGTAAAGTCAGCTTATTTTGGTTGAGTGGTTTATGTTGCGGGGGCGGAGCCGAGCGCCGCCAGTGGCGGATGCGGCGAGGCGGAAGCCCAGTGAGCAAGGGAGTGCAAGGAAGGGCCCTCCGGCCCGACGCAGCACGACTATTGCGAACTGAGAGATTGGAAGGGATACGGTACGGAACGGGCTGCGTAACCACAAAAGCCCCAATCCCCACCTTTAACCCTGCGAATACCGCCAAACCATTCCCCTTCACCTAAAATGCACAAAAGGCGGCGAAAACGAGCAAGGCAGCTTATAAAAGGGGCAAGAAAACGAGCTGCACTTTATGGCAATCGCTGGCCAGAGCCCCAGCCTTTACAATCCCTAAGTCAGCTTCGCAGCCAGCTCCGTTCGCATTGGGGCAGGGCATCCATCCCTTCGCCTAAAAAAAACGCCGGCGACATAAAGCCACCGGCGCAGCGGGCGAAGGGCCGCCTTAATCCGCCTGTTTTTCCAGAATAATGCAGTTTTTCCCATCCTGATAGGTATAATCCACCCGGTCCATGCTGCGCCGCATAAAGGCAATAGCATCCCGCTGGGGGCCGCTGAGGGTTTCAAAGGGATCCTTCTGGGGACCATCATAATAGATAGATACAATCACCAGCCGGCCCATGCTGCTTTCCAGGGCGCACTGCACGGTAATTTCCCGGCGGGTCTCCATCTGCGCGATGGCCAGAGCGAAAGCTTCCTCCACCGCTACGGACAGGTGCGCATAAAAGGGGCCCGCCAGGCCGTTTTCCTCCAGCTGCCGCCGGAGGAAGCGCTGCACCTTAAGGAATTCCTCTTCCTGGGGCGCTACGGAAATTTCCGCCCGGGCTTTATCGCCTTTGTAATAACCCAGCGCGAGAACGGTAATATCATCCTCCTGCTGGCTTCCCTCTTCAAAAACCATAACATCTCCGCAGAGGAAATCCACCGTTTCCTTCAGATTGGCAGATTTCGTCCGCTGGCTGTTGAGCCCTTTGCGGAGCCTTTCCGGGCCATAGACCTGCCCCGCGGGATTCAGGGCCTGTTCTAGCCCCTCTGAGCAGATTACAAGCTGATCCCCCTGGCGCAATTTCAGGCTCATATTCCGATAACTGACATTTTCCGTCTGGGCCAAAGGGGTCATTTCCTGGCCTTTCAGGAATTCATAGGTGCCGCCTTTACGCATGAGCAGAGGCTGTTTCTGCCCGGCATTTACGTACTCAAAAGAACCATCCCGGGTACTCAATACGCCTACAAAGGCACGAACGATAACATCATCCTTGGCCTTATTCTCATAAAGGCGCGTATTGATGATACTCATGGCCTCTGCCACCTGCATGCCCGTCATGAGCTGGTTTTTGATGATGGTTTTCGCAACCACCATGAATAGGGCCGCCGGAATGCCCCTGCCGGAAACGCCGCCTACCACTACGCCCAGGTGTTGCGGATCGATGAGGAAGAAATCATAAAAATCCCCCCCCACCACCTTGGCCGGTTGGAGCCGGGCATATACGTCGAACTCCTCCCGGCCGGGAAATGCGGGGAAGTCCCGGGGCAGCAGGGAGATCTGGATATCCGTAGCAAGGCTTAGCTCCGTAGCAATCCGCTCCTTATCCGCAGCAACGGAAGCCAGGTTCTGGGTATAGGTATCGATATCCTTGGCCATTTTGCCAAAGGCCTCGGAGAGAGCCTGTATTTCATCCCCAGTCTGGATGGCATCCGTAGGATAGGCAAGGTTTTCTCCGCTGGCGAACTCCAATACATTCCGGGTAAGCTGGGCCATGGGACGGGCAACCAATCTTCGGTTTATGGCGATCAGTACCAGGCCGCCCGCCAAAATAATTGCGCAGCAGATTAGGATCAGGTTGATGACATAATCCCGCAGCATGCTGATCACCATATCCAGGGAAAGATCCGCCTCCACATAGGCCGCTACATTTCCATCGCTATCCAGCACTGGCGCCCAGGCCATAACCCCGGCGCCATAGGCGGTATTACGAGCGATAAGCTTTTCGGTAGAGGGCTTTTTAGCCGCTACATCCGGCAAAAGGTTTTCAATTTCTGCCTCCTGGTATTCATAAATATCGCCCATCTGGGAAATGTTTTCCGGGTCATCCGATGGGATCTGGGCTTCTAAAATATAGGTAAAGCTGGTTTCTCCTGGCTTAAAGATATAAAGGTAAAGGACGTTTTGTTCCTGCTTGATATTGTTGAAAATATTGCGCAGGTATTCGTAATATTCATCTGTTTCCCCGGTTTCCAGGTAGGTACCAATTCGATCACCATCCACAAGGGTAGCGGCCATTCGGGCTGTCTCCTGGGCCTTTTGGGAATAAAAATCCGTATACTCCCGCCAGGATACCAGATAACTGAACACGCCAATGGCGATGCACAGCACCAGCGAAAATAGAGTCACCAATATAGCCAGCTTTGTACCGATGGTTTTGATTCGTTTTTTCATAGCCCTACCCTTTTCATTTTGCTTTCAGGTTATTTATGGATCAGCGGAATCATACCCACGGTCGCGCCACAGCGGCAAGGCCCATCGCCGCAATCGGGGCAAGTCATTCCATGGGCATACAGGTCCTTATAAAAATCCGGTATTTCTTCCAGCCAGGTGAATTCCCCCAGGTATTTCATGATACCACCAGCAGGCAGATCGCCTAAGTTCAATGGGTTCCACATTTCAACCAGAAGGTTTTCCACCCCTTCTTGCACCAAGGCGATCCGCAACTGTTTGGTAAGCTCCCGGGCTACACCATATCCTCTATATTCCGGCAAAACCACCAATATGTCGCCGGAATAGAGTTTGGAATTGCCCCAACGCTTCGCAACATAGGCTTCCAGCTCCGGATGTTCATAGGTAAAGCAGATTCCCGGCAAGCAGGAGAACACCCCGACAAACCGGTTTTCATGTGCCTTGTCTATACATTTTACACCAATGTATCCATCCTCTGCAATCGCTTTGCGAAGATGTACCGTGCTGGAGTCGCCCCCATTTAGATATTCATCATACAGGGCAACCAAAATAGGAAGATCTGCCTGCGTCACACGCTGATAAATCAGTTCCACGCCTTGATTATTCATAATTTTCTACCTCTCTATTGCAGTTGATTATGAATTTTTCTTTTTGCGGTTACAAAGCAGAAATAGCAGCAACAATGCCAGCATCGCCCCGCCGATTATGGACAGGCCGGTGCGATAACCGATGGTCATGGCAAGGCCGTATACCATTGGCCCAATGGTTTGGCCGATATTATCAAACAGAGAATATACGCCCATAGCCCTTCCTCCACCATAGCGAGTTACGCTGGGCAGCTCGGAATAATAGGTGGACTGCGCCGCATATCCGAAGGAGATCGACACGGAAAGAAGCAGCACCCCGACGATAGTAGAGGTAAGGGTAGGAACTGCCACGAAGAGCAGAGGCCCCGCGATGATTAGGATGCTGGCCAGGGTAACCGTCCACTTTCCGCCCAGGTGAGCGATAAGTCTACTGGTAAGCTGGGGCCCGACGTAGATCACCAGCAGGCCGCAAACCAGATACAGCCGGCCAATCATGGTTTCGCTCATGCCCAGCTCTGCCGCATAAATGGGGAAGAAGTATTCCCGGAAGGACAGGCCCATCAGGAAGGGAAGCAGAAGCAGTAGCAGGAAGCTGATAACCTTCCGGTCGAAAAGGAAGCGGAAAAAGCCCACTTCTTCCTTGCCCTTGGCCACAGCCGCCTCTTTATAATCTTGGCCGGAGAAGCTAAGCCCCAGCCCAATGAGCAGGATGGCAGCGCCAACGAAATAGACCATAGAATAACTGCTGAAGGACAGGATGATAGACCCTACGCCGGCGCCGGCGGTGACGCCTGCCAGGGTGCCTGCGCTGATATCCGTAAAAGCGCGGGCGCTCTCCTCCTCGTTCTCGCCATGGGCCGCGATGGAATTCAGGCTTACGATAATCAGCCCCAGCCCCATGCCGAAGATGGCCTTGCCTCCCAGCAGGGCCATATATGTGCCCCCTGCCCCGCAGAGCAGGCAACCGGCTATCTCCAGCAGGAAACCGCCGATGAGGGTCTTTTTCACGCCGATCCGGCGGCTGAAGCCACCGCCGAAAAAGGCCATCAGCGCAGCCGCCAGAACCTGGGCGGAAAGGGGCAGGGCAGCGCCTACGCTTTGGGGGATGCCCCATATGGGCGTATAGAGCTGATTCGCCAGGATGGATACAAAAGCATCCTGCATGCAATCCACCAAATAGGCCAGGAAGATCAGCAAGCGAAGCGGGAACTGGGCCGCAAGCCCGCCGGACAGGATTAGGCTGTTACGCTTACGCTCCCTGTGCTCCGCATAGAGGATAATCTCCACGATGATCATCAACAGAACCACCGCCATGGAAAGGATCGTAAAAGCTACTTCCTGCACCAGGGCGCGGCTTTGTGCATTCAGATCATCCAGGTTGGTGCCCACCTCCATGATCGCCATGGGGTTCCCCTGCTGATCGAAAATGGGCTTGAGCACGAAGGCCCAGGAGCCGTAGGAGCTTACGTCGCCCCCAACCTCAACGGTCTCGCCAGTTTCCAATACATCCGTATAGCCCTCCTCCCCATAGGCATATACGGGGTGCCGAGCCGTTACCGTCTCTTCAAAGTCTAAAATGCAATAGATGGTCTGCCCGTCGGTGCCATATATGGCATAGTAATAATACATGCCGTTTTTGTAGCCCATTTGGGTGAGGGAATCCAAGGGCGCCTTTACCTGCTGGTAGTCCGCATTTTGGTAATCTCCTATTGCATCGATATGGGAGAGGGCTTCCTCATTGGTATTTTCCACCAAGATATCGCAGAAAAGGTTCAGCTGCTCCATGATAGAGGAAGCCTGATTGCTTACCATCTGGTTGATCGTGATGTAGCCCACCAGGCCGCCCATGCAGAGGGATACGCTCAGCACGATGGCCATGCGCTGGAACAGGGCGCTCTTTTTCCGGTGCAGCGCAGGGGCAAATAGCAGATACAGCGCCACCAGAGCCAGCAGCCCCGCCAGGAAGAGGGCCGCCCACAGCAGGAAGCGCAACAGGGGCTGGCTATAGCTGAGCACATCTACATAGTTTGCCTGCCCGTTTTCCAGGCAGTAATAGCCCATATAGTCCGTAGTATAAAGCCTGTCCCCTTCTATCTGGACGGTATAGAGGATATCCGTCGCCTCCAGCAACGTCTCCTCCTGGCCGCTTTCCAGGTCATACCGCAGAATGGAATTGGAGGCGATATCCGTATAGTAAAGCTGGCCCGCCTCCAGGCAGAGCATCCAGGAGGTCCGCCCCGTATCCACAAGCACCTCCACCTGGCCATCGACCACGGTGCATACCTGGCCCACACGATTGGTAAAGTAGGGCTGCAGGCTTCCGGGTTCCGCATCCGCATCGGAGATATACTGGCCCGGCAATTCATAATCCGTAGCCTGGAAATCCCCGCTTTCTATATCCAGCGTGCAGACCTTCAGGCCTTCTTCGGTCTTATAGGTGAAAACCAGAACCCCATCTTCCTCCCGCAGAGACAGGATGTTGCCATACTGCATGGGCGCGTTGCCATCTGCCTGCGTATAATCGATGGTATAAAGCAGGCGGCCGTTTTCTCCATTTGCGTCATAGCGGAAGATCCGCTCCTGGCTGATGAGGGTTCCCTGGCCGGAGTAGCGGGCATCCGCCACATAGATGCTACCATCCTCCCCCTCCTCCACCAGGGAAGCATAGTAGGGCGCGGTATCGCTATCCGCGCCGCACTCGATGGTGCGGATCAGATTTCCCTCGCCATCTGTAACCAGCACGGATTTCTTGCCGGCGTCAATTACATACAAACGGCCGCTGGCGCCGGGAAAAACCCCGGACGGCCCGTCAAAGGCATACGTTGTCGCAAAAGGCGAATTTGTAAACATGGGGCGGAAAAACAAGCATATCCCGCCCAGTACCAGGCAAAGTGCCCCTAAGACTAGGGCCCATTTTCTCTGGTTCTTTTGTCTCATGCATAACCTCCGGGCGACACAAGGCCGCCGCTTCCGTTTTTGATTTGGATTAATTTATATTATTTATCGTTATATCTGCATATCTGCGCAGCCCTGCCGGAAGCTGCTTGCGCTTAAGCCCGCTCATTTCCCCAATCCTTTCGGGCGCCAGGCGCAGTTCCATAAACCTGCCATTAGCCGCCGCTTTTTAAACGGCGGCTAATTCTCAGCCCGCGCTTCAATCCCACGGAAAATGATTCGTCCTATTACTGGCCAATAAGAGCCCGCATCTTCTGATACATGGCATGATATTTGAGCATGGATTCTTTGGAGTACTCATGGCCTTTATCCTCTTTCCCGGCAGTCTTGGCCATTTGGGCCAGCTGGCCCTCAGTCAGATCCCCTGTGCCTGCGCCGGCATGGAGAGTATTCATTTTGTTGAGCATAACGGTTGCGCCCTGGGAGCTTCGAACGATAGAACTCGCAGCCCCTGCGCCCACCCCGCTCTGATTGGCTAACGCCATAGCATTTTTGCCGATGATGGGGGAGGTCAAATACAAATTCAGGTTATTGAGCAGGGTACTGGTAAGCAAATGATCATCCCCAAAGAAATCGTCGGCCCCACGCCCCTGGGTAGCCGAGCGGAAAGCCTGGGCGTTGCCCAGAAGGTATCGCTGCACCTCTGGATCGTCCATGAGGAGCAGCATTTCATCCATAGTGTCGTTCAAGAAATCCGTTGTGCTTTGCTTGCCGAATTTGCTCTTTTCCCGCTCCTCTCTGGTCATATCGGCGATGGATTGGAACTGTTTCTTCTGTTTGTCCGAGCCGTAGCGGGCTGCAATACGGTTGCTCATACCGTTTTGTAAGGCCTGCATGGCGCCGCCCTGGCGGATTCTGTCTGAACTGCTCACAAAGGCGGAGAAGTTGGCGTTATTACGGTTGTATTTAGCTAGGGTATCAAAGAAGCGGTCCGACTGGGTAGTTCCAGTAGGATTCATATTGGCGTATTCGCCCTGCAGCTGGGTGCCCAAGGTCGCAAAATCCGCCGTCTCCTGGGCGGTATTCTGACCGGGGTTGAACTGATAATTGGGCGCTGCTATGGGCGCTTCCGGAGCGGGGGTAAAGAGGTTCTTAATGCCCCGGCCTACAGCCATAGCGCCCCGGCCGATGGCAGAACCGGCCTTCTTGAGGCCGCCCCAGGCAGCGGAGGCCACCTGCTTGGTACCGCTCCAGGCGGAAGAAGCCGCCTGCTTAATGGCCGAACCCGCTTTGCTGAGCCACTTGGGCAGCATCTGCACCCCGCCCATAGGCGCGCTGACGGTGGACATGCCGCTGTCTACCGCCCCCTGCTGGGCTGTATGCACCAGCTCATGGGCCGCAACCGCTGGGACGAAGCCCCCTTCTCCAAAGTATACATCCCGGCCCGTAGCATAGGCCCGGGCCCCCATGCTTTCCGCTTTCCCTACGGCGTCCGCCCCCGTATGGAAGCGCACCTCGGAAAAGTCCGCCCCCATCTTCTCTCCCAGCTGGGCCTTTACCTCCGCCGGGGTCCGGGCGGTAATCCCCTCTGCTACGGCATCTGCCTCCGCCTCCGCCGCCGGATTCTGCCTGGCGGCAAACCGCTGCATCCGGGCCTGCATCTGCGCATCCAGGGCGCTGCCCATTCCGGCGGAATCCAGGCCGGCTGCCCCGCCTGCTACCGCCTGCTGGGCCGTCTGCGGTACATCCATCCGCTCATAGGGCGCTGCGCTTTGGGGCTGCCGCTTTTTCATGGTTTGATATGCCATCCTGTTTCCTCCTTTATTCTACACTCCGATTTTTCAAGGTTATCTCGGCGCCCTAGCGCGGGTAAGCAGGCTCTCTAAAACCGTCTTATCCGCCATAAAGCTATCCAATAAGTCGTATAACTCCTGGGCGTCCATCCGTTTGCCTGCAATCTTTTGCAGAAGGGCGTCATATTGGGCCTGCTGCTGGGGATTTCCGCTCCGCAGCTGGTTTATATGCCCGGTGAACTGGGTCAATATATCTACCAGCTCCGCGTTCTTCAGGCCTGAAAGATTTACGGTGCGGCCGCCGTACTTATCGCCTTGAATATCCGCCTTCAGGCCGCCGGTGCTGGAGCCCTCTTCGGCGATAGCCGCCGCGTTATGCATGTGGCCGGTCTGGTTCATGCGGTAAGGCGAATCGGACTCCAAGCCTATGATCAGGCCGCCCTTGGTGGTTGCCGTGCTGGACTTTTTGCCGATATACATATGCCCGCTGCGGCCGTCGGCATTGATCATCTGGGCCTGGCCGCCTTCGCCTGCCGTACCTTCATTGCCGATACCGCCGATGCCCAGATCCATGCCATAATGCT
>CALVLF010000007.1 GCA_944336625.1 uncultured Clostridia bacterium | reverse complement strand
TCCATTACCGTAGCCACCACCCGACCGGAATCCATCCTGGGGGATACGGCCATCGCCGTCCATCCCGAGGATGAACGCTATAAGGATATCGTGGGGAAAACCGTCTGCATCCCCGTCGTCGGCCGGGAAATCCCCATCGTGGCCGATGAATATGTAGAGATGGAATTCGGCACCGGCGCGGTAAAAATCACCCCTGCCCATGACCCCAACGACTTCGAGGTGGGCGTGCGCTGCAACCTGCCCATCCTGCGGGTCTTTACGGACGATGGCCACATCAACGAGCTGGGGGGCGCTTACGAGGGCCTGACCACCATGGAATGCCGCAAGAAGCTGGTGGCAGATATCGACGCCGCCGGCAACCTGGTGAAGGTAGAGCCTTATGCCCACAATGTAGGCACCTGCTACCGCTGCCATTCCACGGTGGAGCCCCTGGTATCCAAGCAGTGGTTTGTAGATATGAAGCCCCTGGCCCAGCCCGCCATAGAGGCCGTCCGCTCCGGCAAAATAAAATTTGTACCCGAGCGCTTTGAAAAGACCTATTTCAACTGGATGGAAAACATCCGGGATTGGTGCATCTCCCGCCAGCTCTGGTGGGGGCACAGGATCCCCGCCTATTATTGCGACGCCTGCGGGGAAACTGTCGTCCAGCCTACCGCCCCGGATAAATGCCCCAAGTGCGGCGGCCCTCTCCACCAGGATGAAGACGTGCTGGATACCTGGTTCAGCTCCGGCATGTGGCCCTTTTCCACCCTGGGCTGGCCCGAGGAGACGGAAGAGCTGAAGTATTTCTACCCCACCAATACCCTGGTGACAGGCTATGATATCATCTTCTTCTGGATCGCCCGGATGATCGTGTTCGGCATGGAAGTAATGAAGGAAATCCCCTTCGATACGGTTTACGTCCACGGCATCGTCCGGGATGAGCTGGGCCGCAAGATGTCCAAATCCCTGGGCAACGGCATCGACCCCCTGGAGATCATCCGGGATTACGGGGCGGATTCCCTCCGTTTCTCCCTTATCACCGGGAATAGCGCCGGCAATGACATGCGCTTCCATATCAAAAAAGTGGAAGCGGCCCGGAATTTCTGCAATAAGGTTTATAACGCCACCCGTTTCGTGCTGATGAACCTGGCGGATGCGCCCATTTGCCCCGTGGACCTGACCCTGCTGGATAGCGCGGATAAATGGATCCTCCACCGGCTGAATACGGTGGTGCGGGAGGTCACGGCCAACCTGGATAATTTCGACCTGAACCTGGCCGCCCAGAAAATCTATGACTTCATCTGGACGGAGCTGTGCGATTGGTATATCGAATTCTCCAAATCCCGCCTTTATGGTCAGGATGAGGGCCAGAAAGCCAATGTGCGGGCCATTCTGGTGCGGGTCCTGGGGGACTCCATGAAGCTGCTCCATCCCTTCATGCCCTTCATCACCGAAGAGCTGTATCTGGCCCTGCCCGGGGCAGAGGAAACCATCATGCGCAGCCCCTGGCCCGCCTATGACCCCGCCCTTTCCTTCCCCCAGGAAGCAGATACCATGGCAGGGATCATGGATATGATCCGCTCCATCCGCAACCTGCGGGCAGAGCTGAACGTACCCCCTGCCAAGCGGGCAAGCATGACCATCGTAACCGATGCCGCCCGCATCCCCGCCTTTCAGGAGGCGGCGGCCTATGTCATGCGCCTGGCCGGGGCGGAAAGCGTCCAGGTGCAGGGGGACAAGGCCGGCATCCCGGAGGGATGCGTCAGCGCCGTATGCGAATGCGCCGAGGTATTCATTCCTCTCAAGGCCCTGATCGACGTGGATAAGGAGCGGGAGCGGGTGAAAAAGGAGCTGACAAAGGCCCAGGGCGAGATCGACCGGGCCCAATCCAAGCTGGCAAATGAAAGCTTCGTGGCCAAGGCGCCGGAGAAGATCATCGCCGCCGAGCGGGAAAAGCTGGAAACCGCCAAGGCTATGCTTTCCAAGCTGGAGCAGCGGCTGGCGGATCTGGGCTGATTCTGCCCCACTGCGCGAGCAGGGGCGCCCAGAGGGCGCCCCTGCTCGCGCGCAATCCGGGCTGCGGCACAGCTGCCCGGGCTCATATTTTTGCAAGGAGGTTTTTTACATGAAATTCAAGCCCCTGCACCACAATCATAACGTAGCGGACCTGGGCAAAGCCATGGCCTTTTACCGGGAAGCCCTGGGCCTTACGGAGGTCCGCCGGCTGGAAGCGGCGGATGGGAGCTACACCATCGTATTTCTGGGCACGCCGGAGGGGGAGATGCAGATCGAACTCACCTGCCTGCAGGATCACCCGGGCAAATACGACTTGGGGGAAAACGAGCAGCATATCGGCTTCCGGGTGGATGACTTTCAGGCCGCCCATGCCCATCATGAAAAGATGGGCTGCATCTGCTATGAAAATGCCGCTCTGGGCGTCTACTTCATCGCCGACCCGGATGGCTACTGGCTAGAGATTATCCCTACCCGGGATTGATCTGCGGCAGGCCCTCTCTTTTATGTTATGTAAGGAAGCCGCCCAGGTTGGGCGGCTTTTAAATAAGCAGGCCGCTTTTAAACTAAATCAGCCCATCCGGAAGCTGCGCCCTTCCAGGCTTTGCCGGAGATTGGAGTTGAGCGGCCATGCCTAGCACCGTGCTGCTGCTGCCCTTTTTTCTTATACGTTTTGGCCTATTCGCTTTAATAAGCCGAAGCGCCATGAAACGTGCCGCCCATTTCGCTCCCATGGTGGGCAATGCGGCCGTCGCCTACTGGGTCTATCAGGCAACGACCCTGGGCATCCTCCTTTGCCCCTTTTTTCTGCATATCAAAGCCTATGGCCTTGGTTTTGCCTGGCTTGCGCTATGCGGCTGAGGCGCGGCCCTTTTGCTGTGGGCGGGTCTGTGCTTTGCGCATCCGGATCGGGAGGGGCTAAACACCAAGGGAATCTACCGCTTTTCCCGCAACCCCATGTATGTGGCCTATTTCCTCTATTTTCTGGGTTTAGACCTGGCAACCCGTTCCATCCTGCTGCTATGCCTGGTGCTGGCCTTTCAGATTTCCGCCCATTGGGTCATCCGGGCAGAGGAGCAGGAATGCCTGGAAAAATTTGGCGCCGCCTATAGGCAGTATATGAAACGCGTGCGGCGCTATTTTTAACGCCCTAGCCGGATCGTACCGGGTTTGGTGGCGTTTGGCGGCGCAGACGCCCCTAAACCAAACGAAGGGACCGGGCCTGTGGGCCCGGTCCCTTCGTTTATGCGCGCCATCCGCGCCCGCTGCCCTCCTATGCTTTCTTATGCCATGGCTCCCTGGAGGAAATCATCGAATGCCCGGTGAATCAGGGCATAGCCTTCTTCAGAAGGATGGATTCCGTCGGCGGAAATCAGATCCGTATAATTATGCTTATCCAGGAAATAGGACCGAACATCCACTACCGGGAACCGGCGGCGCATGGCCAGTTTCAAGATGGCGGCAGAATACATTTCCTGATAGCGGTAAATCATCTGCTCCTCCCCTAACCATTTGAGGATGTTTTCCCGGCTCAGCCCGTTCCGGCAGATAAAGGAAAGATACTTCTCCGCATCGATAGGAGGCAGGGTCATTAGAAGAGGCTGTATGCCCTTTTGCAGCAGATTTTCCGCCATGGTCTCCAGGGTATGGAGAAAATCTGCCATGGAGGTTTTGGGCTTATGCTCCGCCTCTGGCGCCTCGGCAATGGCTTTCCAGTCAAAGTCGCAGTCATTGCCGCCATATTCTACCAAGGCAATCTGATAAGGCGTCTTGGCCTGTAAATCCTTTTGCAGCATTGCATAGCCCCGATCAATGGTAGAGCCGAACCGGGAACGGTTGGTCACATCTAAGTCGTACTTTTCCGCCAGCCTGGGCAAAAAGCGGGGCAATACGGAACGGTAACGGTTGCTGCCCTCGGGCGTAGCGCCCTTCATGATGGAATCCCCATAAATTACTACATTTACCATGCTGGCCTCCTTATTATATAAAAATTTGTCTAAAACTCTATTATCTAGTTTTTGAAACCAGATGTTGGTTTCAGCATAGCATCATCATAGGCATATGTCAATGCCTGTTGACGGATTTGTCATCGAAATGTTATAATTATGCCCAAAATATGGGGAGGTTACTATGGAAATACAAAATGGTGCCTTTCACTGCCTTCGCTGGGCCGAGCTGCCCAGGTTGGCCCTTTATATGGACCAGGTTTGCATCGCCATCGGGGATGCTTTATCCGGCGTCCTGGTGGGTGAAGAGGCGCCCCTTACTTCCACCATGGTCAATAACTATGTCAAGCAGCGCCTGATTACGCCGCCGGTAAAGAAAAAGTATAGCCCGGACCATGTCAGCCGTCTCATTATGATTACCCTTTTAAAGCGGGTGCTTTCTCTTGGGGAAATCGCTGCCCTGCTGGAAGATCTGTTTCAGGCGCGGAGCCCGGAGGCTGGCTATGACCTTTTCTGCGAAGCTCTGGAAGCTGCCTTGGGGGAGGCGCCCGTTCCCCCCGCCTGCCCCGCCCTGCTGGCGGCGGCCTTACGTTCCTTAGCGGGGAAGCTGGAGGTGGAGCGCCTGCTGGCAGAGGGTCGAAAAGAGCCTTCCGCCCAAGATGCCTGGTAAGCATGGCAGTATGCGGCCAAATCCAGGCAGCCGCCCGCTGCCTGCAAAAACAAAAACGTGTCCTTTTTAGGCCACGTTTTTTATTTTGGCTGGAAAAAGGGGCGCCGTTAAAGCGCCCCTCGGTTTTATGAAATTAGTCTTCCGGCTTATCGTTCTTATGCCGGATGCAGGCCTGCGCCGCAGCCAGCCGGGCGATGGGCACCCGGAAGGGAGAGCAGGATACGTAGTTGAGGCCTACCTGGTGGCAGAAATCGATGGTGGAAGGATCGCCGCCATGCTCGCCGCAGATGCCCAGCTTCAGGTCAGGGCGGACGCTCCGGCCCAGCTTGGCAGCCAGCTTGACCAGCTTGCCTACGCCCTTCACATCCAGGCGGGCAAAGGGATCGAATTCATAGATCTTCTTCTCGTAATAGTAATCCAGGAACTTGCCAGCATCGTCCCGGCTGAAGCCAAAGGTCATCTGGCTCAGGTCATTGGTGCCGAAGGAGAAGAAAGCCGCTTCCTTCGCGATCTCATCGGCGGTCAGGGCCGCACGGGGGATCTCAATCATGGTACCCACCAGATAGGGGATCTCCATCTTCTGCTCTTCCATAACCGCATGGGCCGTCGCATCAATAATCTGCTTTACATAGGCCAGCTCCTTCACTTCGCCTACCAAGGGGACCATGATCTCGGGAACCACATCCATGCCGGTTTCGCGGCGGACGTTGATGGCGGCCTCGATAACGGCACGGGTCTGCATTTCCGCGATCTCCGGATAGGTGACGGCCAGGCGGCAGCCACGGTGGCCCATCATGGGGTTGAACTCATGGAGGTTGGCGATGGTGGACTTAAGCTGGTCCACGGAGATACCCATGGTCTTGGACAGATCCAGAATATCTTCTTCCTTGGTGGGCAGGAACTCATGGAGCGGCGGATCCAGGAAGCGGATGGTAACGGGATGGCCGTTCATGGCCTTATAAATGCCTTCGAAGTCCTTGCGCTGCATGGGCAGGAGCTTATTAAGGGCAGCCCGGCGGGCTTCCACGTTGGAGGAAAGGATCATCTCCCGCATGACAGGAATGCGGTCCTCTTCGAAGAACATATGCTCCGTACGGCAAAGGCCGATACCTTCTGCGCCGAATCTGATAGCGGTAGCAGCATCATGGGGATTATCCGCATTGGTACGCACCTTCAGGCGGCGATACTTATCCGCCCAGGCCATAAGCCGGCCAAAGTCTCCGCCGATTTCTGCTTCCACCGTGGGGATCTTTTCGCCGTAGATATTGCCTGTAGAACCATCCAGGGAGAGGTAATCCCCCTCGTGGAATTCCCGGCCGCCCAGTGTAAACTTCTTGTTTTCCTCGTCCATGACGATCTCGCCGCAACCGGCAACGCAGCAGGCGCCCATGCCACGGGCTACTACCGCCGCATGGCTGGTCATACCGCCCCGCACGGTAAGGATACCCTGGGCATGATGCATGCC
>CALVLF010000006.1 GCA_944336625.1 uncultured Clostridia bacterium | reverse complement strand
GTGCTGCCCTTCCTGCCCACAACGGCCTGATGTACGAGGATGGAAAGGGAATAAATAAATATGATATACTAAAGGCCATGAAGCAAAAACTGGAAAATTGCACATGGCCTTTTCAATGCCGCCGCTTGCCCTGGCTGCTGCTGTTGCCCCTGGGATTCCTCCTTCCCCAAATCGCCCCTTCCTTTCCCTGGGCGGCGGAGTGGTATGCCCGCCAGATTTACCCTGTGGTCAGCAGCATCCTGTCCTTTATCAGCGCCATATTTCCCTTTTCCTTGGCGGAAATCCTCATTTACGCCCTTCTGGGCAGCCTTGCAGTGATTCTCCTGGCCTATATAGGGCTGTGCATCGCCCGCAGGATTCCGCTTATCAAGCTGATAAGCCTGCTGATTACCTTGGGAATTGCTGCCGGGGCATTGCTCAACGCCTTTTATTTTTTATGGGGCTTCAATTATTTTCGCCCCAGCCTTTATACCCTGCTGCAGCTGCCCGTACAGGAGCGGCCCTCTGAAGAGCTAGCCCTGCTTTGCCAGGAACTTACGGTGGAGGCCATTGCGCTGCGCCAGAAGGTTTCGGAGGATGAAGAAGGCGTGTTTATGCTGGCGGAAGGCTGGCCAGGCGTAGCGGAAAAGATCCCGGAGGCTTATAAGCAGTTAGGCCAGGAGATCGGCTTCCTTTCCCAGGAAGCGAAGCCTGCTAAGGGCGTGCTGGCCTCGGAAGCTATGAGCTGGGCGGGGATCGCGGGAATCTATATCCCCTTTACAGCGGAAGCAAATGTAAATATTCACCAGCCCGCCCTGCTCATTCCGTCCAGCGCGGCCCATGAGACGGCCCATTATCTGGGCATTGCAAGGGAGGATGAGGCTAATTTTCTGGCCTATCTTTCCTGCTCCATTTCCGATGCCCCTTCTATTTCCTATTCCGGCACCATGCTGGCCCTGATCTATTGCATGAATGCCCTTTATGAAACCGATCTGGAAGCCTTTGCCATTATCAGCAGCGAATATAGCGAAGGCATGTGGCGGGATCTTTTAGACTATTCGGCTTACTGGGCGGCTTATGAGGGAGAAGTAGAGATGATTGTAAGCAGCGTAAATGACGGCTATCTGAGGATGAATCAGCAGGAGGACGGGGTAAAGAGCTATGGGTTGATGGTAGACTTGCTGCTGGCCTGGCGGTATCGCTAAGGTTGTTGCAGATTTTTCCGCAAGCTATCCCCTTGGACCTTAAGGATATGGAAAGTGCAAAAAGGCATCCCGGCAGGATGCCTTTTTGCATACGAAATGCCAGAAGCGCGTTTTCATTAGGGGGGCCTACTGCAGCTTATCCACCATATCCAGCGCCTCCCAGGGCAGGGAGAGATCGGTGCGGCCAAAATGCCCATAGGCTGCCGTTCCGCGGTAAATAGGACGGCGTAGCCCCAACCGCTGGATAATGGCTTCCGGCCGCAGGTCGAAATGCTTGTGGATCAGGGCCTGGATCTCTTCATCCGCCAGCTTGCCGGTCCCTTGCGTGTCTACCAGGATGCTCACGGGCTCTGCCACGCCAATGGCATAGGCCAGCTGGATCTCACAGCGGCTGGCCAACCCTGCAGCTACGATATTCTTGGCAACGTGGCGGGCAGCGTAGGCGGCGCTGCGATCCACCTTCGTGGGATCCTTCCCGGAAAAGCAGCCGCCACCGTGGCGGGCATAGCCGCCATAGGTATCCACGATGATCTTGCGGCCCGTAAGGCCGCTATCCCCTGTGGGCCCGCCAATGACGAAGCGGCCAGTAGGATTGACGAAAACCCGGGTATCCCCCCGCCAATATTCTTCCGGGATCACCGGGCGGATCACATGCTGCAGAATATCCTGCCGGAGCTGCTCCATATCCACATTCGGGTCATGCTGGGCGGAGAGCACCACCGTATCCACGGCCACGGGCCTGCCATCGTCATATTCCACCGTGACCTGGCTCTTGCCATCGGGCCGCAGATAGGGCAGGAGGCCCTCCTTGCGGACTTTCGTAAGCCGGCGGCAGAGGGCATGGGCCAGGGAGATGGGAAGGGGCATCAATTCCGGGGTTTCATCGCAGGCATAGCCGAACATCATCCCCTGATCTCCTGCGCCCAGGGAAAAGGATGCTTCCTGCCTGCCTTGCTTCGCCTCCAGAGAATGATCTACCCCCAGGGCGATATCCGCAGACTGGCTGTTAATGGCCGTAATCACGGCCAGGGTATGGCTGTCGAAGCCCAGCTCCTGCCGGTCATAGCCAATTTCCGCAACCACTTCCCGCACAAGCCTGGGTATATCCACATAGCATTCCGTGGTAACCTCGCCCATTACCAGTACCATGCCCGTAGTAGCGGCACTCTCGCAGGCGACTCTGGATTTCGGGTCAGCCGCCAACATGGCGTCCAGTACGGAGTCGGAAATGCAGTCGCATACCTTATCCGGATGGCCCTCTGTTACCGATTCGGAAGTAAAAAGACGTTTTGCCATTGGAAGTTCCTCCTTAAAATTTCGAGAATAAAAAAACCTCACAGCAGATGAGGCAAGGAGGATCCTTTTCTCATCTTTCAGCGCACGCACGCTGCCGGAATTGGCACCTTGCATAACATGCAGGTTGCCGGGCTTCACAGGGCCGGTCCCTCCGCCGCTCTTGATAAGAGGCTATTCGGTTTTTTCAAAAATATCGTAGCATGAATTCCACGTTGCGTCAAGATAAGCCATGGGCTATAATTGAAAAAACTGTTAAGCAAAAGGAAAGATATTTATGAAGCGCATTCTTGGCTGTATCCGCCGGGCGGATGAACGATATCATATGCTGTGCCCAGGGGATAAGGTATGCGTGGGCGTATCTGGCGGTAAGGACAGCCTGCTTTTGCTCTATGGGCTGAAACTGTACCAGCGGTTCTCCAAAGTGCCCTACGAAGTCGTGGGCGTTATGCTGGACCTGGGGATTTCGGGCCAAGATTTCAGCCCGGTACGGGCTTGGGCAGATTCCATAGAGGTACCCCTGGATATTATCAAAACGGATATTGGGGAGATTGTATTCAACGTGCGCAAGGAAAGCCATCCCTGCGCCCTTTGCGCGAAATTCCGGCGGGGCGCCCTCAACGATGCAGCCCGGGCACGGGGCTGCAACCTGGTAGCCCTGGGCCATAACCGGGATGATGTTTTGGAAACCTTTTTTCTCAGCCTGATTTACGAGAGCCGGCTCAATACCTTTGGCCCTGTTACCTATCTAAGCCGCAAGGAGGTTACCATCATCCGGCCTTTAGTTTTTCTTCCGGAAAAATATGCCCTCTCCACCGCCCGCCGGCTGGAATTGCCCATATGCAAGCCTAACTGCCCCGTGGCTGGAAATACCAAGCGGGAGGATATGAAAGCCGTAATCCAGTATTTCACCCGCTTTGTGCCCAACCCGGAGGAGCGTTTCATGAATGCAATTGCGGACACGCATAAATATTCCATGTGGGATAGGATGCGGCTGCCGCCGCGAGATTTGGAAGAAATGACAGAGGAGGAGCGGATCGCTTATGCCCAGCTTACCCACCGCCGCTAGGCTTATCCTGCTTTGGGCGCTGCTGATTAACCTGGCTGCCTTTATGGCCATGGGGTTGGATAAGGCCAAGGCCAAGGCGAAAGGCTGGCGCATTCCGGAAAAGCGGCTATTCCTTATGGCTGCCTTGGGAGGCGCCCTGGGAGGCCTCTTGGGGATGCAGGTTTTCCGGCATAAAACCCAGCATGCGTCTTTCCGGCTGGGCTTCCCAGCCCTTCTTGTGGTGAACCTGGCCCTTTATGGCGGGCTGGTTTATTTCCTTTGCCTGCGGTAGCGGGCGGCGACGGATAGGGCGGCAGCGTGAATAAGAAAAACAAAAGACGGCCAGCAGGCCGTCTTTTATGGTTCGCATTATGAAAACTACACATGCAGATATTGTTTCAGGTATTCGGGAATGGCGTTGGCATCACCGTTGATGCTCAGAACGATATGGATGCCGCTGCGGGAAGAGAAGCCATCCAGCTCTTTGAACATGCTTTCCAAAGAGTCCAGCGGATGATGAACGATTTTCAGGAAACCATCCACGTAAATATATTCCAGGTCAAAATCCTGGGCAGCCATACCGCAAAGGAATCCATAGAACATCTTAGGGCCATCGATGTGGAACGAAGAAGCATCTACAAACCGCACATCGCGCTTGAGGCCAAACATATACTGATCATCGTCCGCAACAAAGGCAATCGTGCCCTTTGCAGTTTCTGTGCAGGCATTGGCCATGTCAAGAATGCGCTTCGTTTTTCCTGCGCCTTTTTCACCGAGAATAACCTGTATCAATTTAAAAACCTCCCCACTCTGATATGCTCTATCTCCGTTTGGAGTTATTCTTATTATACCCGCAAAGGAGGATATAGGGCAATGCTAAAATTGTGTCCAGCTTGCAAAATAATATATAGCATGCATGAAACAGGATGTAAGCAGCGGATTTGCCGGTGTAAAAGGAAAAATATAATTCGGCAAAAAATAACAAAAATTCCTTAGCATCTCGCGGATTAACTCTGCAGGCATATGCAAAAAAACAAGAAAAATATAATTTTGAAAAGGAAATTATCAAAAAGAAGTGGGCGTGCATCATGGAGAAAAGCCCGGCCTGCCTGCGCCTAAATTTGACGTAGGAAAATAAAATTGGTAAAATAGGCATACTTTATAAGTACAACCTGCTAATCGCAGGATTAGGCAAAATGATCCGGAGGTATATACATGAAATCCTTTCCAAGGATTATCCTCTATGTGGCGGTGGGCGTGCTTATCGTAGCATTGGCGTCATCTGCAGCCACGGTGCTGGTCATGAACCGGCAGGCGGAGGATATTATAACCATGGGCGCGGAGGAGTACGCGCAAATTTCAGATCTGCTGGCACTAAATGAGATCGCGGAAGATATTGAAGAAATGGCCTATGGGGATGCCCCCAGCCGGGAAGAATTGCTAACGGGTGCGGCCCAGGGTATGGTAGAGACGCTGGATGATATTTATGCAAAATACTATACGGCGGAAGAATATGAGCAATATCTTTCAACCATAAACGGCGAATATTTTGGCATCGGTATTTTAATTGGCCAGCCGGATGAGGTCGGTTCGCTGGTTTTGGAAGTATACGAGGGAAATCCGGCGGAAGCTGCCGGCGTGCAGGTTGGCGATATCATAACGGCAATCGACGGGGTGACCCTGAGCGGCCTTTCGCTGGATGAGGTAAGCTCTATGATGAATGGGCAATCTGGCCAGGCGGTAGAGCTTACGATTTTACGGGGGGAAGAGAGCCTTACCCTCTCGGTAACTGGCGAGACGGTAAATATAAGCCGGGTGCAGAGCGCATTGTTTAATGAACACACCGGCTATATAAAGATCGATATGTTCACCGGCGAATGCGCAAACGAATTTTCTGAGGCCTTAAAGGATTTAAAAAGCCGCAATATGCGTTCCCTGGTCATCGATCTGCGGAATAATCCCGGCGGCTCCCTGGATGCGGTGGTGGAGATCTGCGATGCGCTGCTGGGGCGCGGGCAGGTCATCGTCAGCGTTGGCGAGGAAGGCAGCGAGGATAATACCGTATATACCGCCACGGGCAGTGTAATTGACGTCCCTCTGGCCATTCTTGTTAATGAAAACTCCGCCTCAGCCAGCGAGATCATGGCAGGAGCGATCCAAGATAATGCGGCGGGCATTATCGTAGGAACCCGCACTTATGGCAAGGGGGTTGTGCAGACCACTGTTCGCATAGAACAGAATGGAGGGTGGTTAAAGCTGACCACTTCCGCCTATTTTACGCCCAATGGGCAGAACATCCACGGCATAGGAATCACGCCGGATATTCTGTGCGATTTGCCGGAAGACCTGCAAGAAACACCTCTCTCCGAGATCGATCAATCCGAAGATGCCCAGCTGTGGGCAGCACTGGACTATGTCCGGGAAGCAGCAAATGCGCAGGATTGATTAGCTGAAACGGTTAAGCCGCCAGGGAGAAAATTCTCTGGCGGTATTTTTATAATCGGAATATTTTTTCTGGAAGAAACCGGTTTTTATAGTGCTTTACAATTGGCACTCCCCGTGCTATATTGATAGCGGTAGAAAAAAATAATGATAATGACATGATGCAACAGTAAATATACTATTAACCATTCGAGTTTTTCATGGATGCAAGCCGTAGAATATTCAGTAAATAAGGGGCTGTTGCTTATTTTATGCACTACACCATATAAACTGCGCAAAAGCGAGAAAAAAGGAGAGAGCATATGTATCAGCAAAGAATTCAGAAGCTGCGAGCCGCTATGGCTGACTATTCCTGTGATGGCCTGTATGTGCTCAAACAGGTAAATATCCGTTATCTGACGGGATACACCGGAGGCGGGGCTTTCCTATTGCTTACTGAAAATGGGGCTTTTTTGATCACCGACTCCCGTTATTTGGAACAGGCGCAGACAGAATGCCCGCATTTAGACGTGCGCCTTTACGATAATACCAGCAAAACCTCGTTTTATAGCGTCCTATTTGATGCGGCGCATGAAGCTGGGGTGACTCGCCTGGGCTTTGAGTGCGATCATATTCTGTATTCTGATTATGAAAAGCTCAAAGCTGCGGCAGGAGCCCTGCCCTTGCTCCCCATTAGCGGTGCGGTGGAAAGCATGCGCAGGACAAAGGATCCCCAGGAGATCGCTTGGATACGGGAAGCCTGCGCCTGTACGGACGATGTATTTGCCCAGCTTATGGATGTGATCCGGGCAGGCATGACGGAAAAGGAGCTGGAGTGGGAGATCATGCACCGCATGCAGTTGACCGGCAACGGCAACTATTCAGAATTTGCCACGCTTTCCGGCGTCAATGGTTCCTATCCGCATGGCAAAGGCGTTTATACAAAAAAGATTCAGCCTGGTGATTTTATTACCATGGATTTTGGTTGCAAATGCCATGGATATTATGCGGACATGACCCGCACCGTTCTGGTGGGCACGCCTACGGACAAGCAACGGGAAATCTATGGCATCGTACAGGAGGCGCAGCGCCTTTCCGCCGCTGCCGTAGCTCCCGGCGTGCCGGCGAAGGAGATCGATAGGATCGGCCGGGATTATATCATCTCCAAGGGATATGGCGCTTATTTCGGACACGGCATGGGCCATGGGCTGGGGCTGGAAATCCATGAAGCTCCCTTTGTACGCGCCAGTTCGGATGCCATCCTGCAGCCCTGGGATGTGATTACAGTGGAGCCGGGGATCTATATCCCTGGATGGGGAGGCATTCGCATTGAAGATTCCATTCTGGTCACGGATATGGGGAGCGAATCCCTGTTCCGCTCTTCAAAAAATCTAATTTGCCTATAAATAAAAATAGAATCTGGAGGTAGTTTCGATGAAAAATGAAAAATGCATCGCGTCCGCTAAAAATAAGATCCTTCCGCTGGCCAAGCAGGCAGAGATAGTAAACGGCTGGCTTCGAAAGCGCCTGGATACCCTGCTGCCTGCCCTCATGCAGGAGACGGGAATTGACTGCTGGGTGATTATTGGCCGGGAGTTTGATGAAGACCCCGTCATGAAGACCATGATGGTTTCTCCGGAAACGTCTACGGGCCGGCTGGGAATCATTGTATTCCTTCTTACCCCGGAGGGAAAGGCAGAGCGATACAGCCTATATACGCCAAAGGGCCGCTTCAGCGATTATTATACGCCCATCTGGGAACAAAGCGCAGGGGATCAGTGGTTCTGCCTGAATCGGTTCCTGGCGGAGCGCAACCCTTCCGTGATCGGCGTGAATATCTCGGAAAATTGTGCCCATGCGGATGGCCTGAACGTAACCCATTACCGTAAGCTCATGGATTGCCTGGATGAATCCCTCAAGGGCCGGGTGAAGAGCGCGGAGACCCTGGCAATCCGCTGGCTGGAGACGCGTACCGATGATGAGCTGATGGCGTATGATGGCGTGGCATATATCATGCAGTCCATCATCAACGATATTTTTTCCAGTTCCTTTATCCATCCTGGCGTCACCCATACGAGCGATGTGGAATGGATGTTTATGGAGCAGATCCGGGGCATGGGTTTGGAGCCCAATTTCCCCACGGATATCAACGTGCAGCGCAAGGGCGATCCTCGGCCTCGTATCGCCAATACTATCATCCGCCCCGGTGACGTTGTGCGCTGCGATGTTGGCCTATCCTATCTGGGACTCAATACGGATTATCAACGGCTCGCATACGTTATGCATCCTGGGGAGGAGGATGTTCCTGCTGGTATTCGGGCTGCTTTTAAGACAGGCAATAAATTCCAGGATATCGTCTGCGCCAACATGATCGAGGGCCGCACCGGAGATGAGATCTTCAAAGCTGTTAAGGAAGATGCCCACAACGCCGGCATAAGAAACGAAATCTATTCCCATCCCATAGGCTATCATGTCCACGGCGCCGGCCCGGCCATCGGCCTCTGGGGCGATCAAAATTCCCTGCCTAGGCACGGCATTTATAAACTCCATGACAGGACCTGTTACTCCCTTGAAATGAACGTTACCCAGTATCTGCCGGAATGGGAACAGGATATCACCATGTGCCATGAGGAAAACATTGCCTTTGTGGATGGGAAAGTCTACTTCCTGAATGGCCGGGCAGAAGATTTGTACATCATTCGCTAAAGGAGCATGCAGGCCATTATGGATAAAAAGGATTCCCTCGCTTATTTCAGCCAGATCGACGCTCTGATTGAACAATGCCGTGCGCCACTGGTTAAAAAAATCCAGGCCTTGGTGGCTATTGACAGCGTAGAGTCAGCATCGCTTCCGGGTATGCCCTTTGGGGCGGGGCCAGCCAAAGCTTTGGAACAGATTCTGGCGGATTGCCGAGAATTGGGCTTTGCAACGGAGAACCTGGATAACTATGTCGGCTTTGCGGATTATGGGGAAGGGGAGCCTACCCTGGCTGTTCTCTCCCATGTGGATACCGTTCCCTTTGGCAGCGGCTGGACTTGCGATCCCCTGTCCGGCCTGGTAAAGGAAGGCCGCATTTATGGCCGCGGCACCTATGATGATAAGGGGCCGGCCTTAACCTCTCTGTTTGCCCTGTGGATTGTAAAGCAGCTGGGGCTCAGGCCCCGCGGGAAAATCCGGCTCATTTTCGGCGCCAACGAGGAAACGGGCATGCAGGATATGGTCTGGTATCTAAAGCACCAGCCCCAGCCGGATATGGCCTTTTCGCCGGACGCCCCCTTCCCGGTAATCAACGGGGAGAAGGGCATACTGGATATTACCTTATCCTGCCAGATTCCAGAAAGCGATATGGTTCTCTCCATAATGGGGAAGGGCCTTGCAAAGCATGTGCCGGATGCCGCCGCAGCACGGCTGCAGCTGACGGATTCCCAGCAGGAGGCCTTGCGGGCGGCCATACAAGCCTGGCCAGAGGCGGATGTATTTACCCTGCTTCCCCAGGAAGACGGAAGCCTGCTGCTGCAGGCGCGCGGGATTAGCAGCCCGGCCACTTCCCCGGAAAAGGGCAGCAACGCCATTTCCATCCTGCTGGACCTGCTGGGCCGCATGGACTTCCTTCCGGCGCAATGGGAAGATTTTGTGCAGGCGTACAACCGCTATCTGGGCTATGATTATACCGGCGAAGCCCTGGGCTGCGCATCCGAGGATGCCCTGGGCGCGACTCTGACTTTGAATGTAGGAGAACTTCATTATGAAGACGGAGTTGCGAAGCTGATGCTCCATATACGCTATCCGGTGTTGGCAGATTTTTCACGCATTGAAGGAGCTTTTGCGGCTATGTGCGGGGAAACGGGATGGTCCTATGCCATTACACGCCATATGCCGGCCCACTACTATCCTGCGGACAGCCCTCTGGTAACCACGCTCATGAATATCTTCCAAGAGGAGACGGGCCTTTTAGAGGCGGAGCCCAAGTGGATGTCTGGGGGCACCTATGCGAGAACGCTGAAGAATGCCGTAGCCTTTGGCCCTCTATTTCCTGGGGAACCGCAACGCGCCCACGGGCCGGATGAATATGTAACCATCGACAGTCTTCTGAAAGCCATGCGCATTTATGTAAGGGCTTTGATTGAATTGGGCTGCTGATGCCCAAATATAGACTGTCTGTCTAATGACGGAAGAACATAAAACGTATTATAAAAATGCTGCCTAATTCCAAGTGGGCAGAAAATATGAGAGCTTTATGTGAATGGATAACCATTCACATAAAGCTTTTCTTTTACAAATCGATATTTGACTGCACCGAAAACGACGACTTTAAAAGCTTGCAGTTTATCTGCCACAAGCATTTTGGTCTCTATAATCCGGCGACAGCATCAAGCCTCAAACAGTTTTATGTTGCCCGCTGGCTACCTTCATAGCTTAACTTCGTACTAATTTATCTATAAAGAAAAGCTTAGCAACCAATATTCGCTCTAAAAACGGACGGATTTTTATTGAAGGGCATCTTTCACGTGCGCAAGAAAAGCCTTTGCCGCAGGTGAAGGATAGCGGCTTTTATTGATAGCGATTCCGATTTCTCTTTCCGTATCTTTTAGAGGGATCGCTTTTATCTGCTCCATCTGCATACCTGTAAGCAGAAGTTCCGGCAAAATGGTTATGCCCAGCTTTTGGCGAACCATGACCAATGCGGCGTAGTCATCCCCTACGTCAAAGGAAAAATCCGGCCGGATTCCCGCAGCAGAAAAAAGACTGCCAATATTATAGTTCGAACCTTCCGCCGGGAGAATAAATGGATAGTTTTGAATTTCCTCTAGGGAAAGGGACTCTTTTTCTGCAAGCGGACAATCTTCCTGCACAACAACAAGGAGCCTGTCTTTTGCCAGATAGTCTGTTTGAAATTCCCGGCGGGACGGATAAGAAACAAAAGCGCAGTCTACCCGATTTTCAAGAAGGGCCTGCTCCACAAGGGAGTAGGTACCGTTAATGAGGCGTATTTCTATATTGGGGTAGCGAAGACGAAACTGGTTCAATAATTCAGGAAGCCAGCAAATAGCAACGCTGGAAAAGGTGCCAATAGCCAGTGAACCAATGGCAAGCCCCCGGATTTCTTGGGCAACAGCGCGCATATCATCATCGCAGGCTAGCATCTTATTAATATAGGGTAATATTTTTTCTCCTTCCGGAGTAAGCTGTACACCTGCTTTTGAGCGGATGAACAATGGAAAGCCCAGTTCTTCCTCCAATGAGCTTATTAAATGGCTCACGCCGGACTGAGAATATTTGAGTTTTTCTGCAGCCCTGGTCATATTCATTTCCTGAACAGTCGTAAGAAATACACGAAATTTATCATAGAGCATCCGCCATGTTCCTCCAAACATGAGACATTTAGATTATAATCATTAAAATTTGTCTATTGCAAATCACATTATGTAGACTATAAGATATATTATATGCTATCTTAAAAAATTGCAACCCGATAAAATTAGGCAAACATCGTACGTTTCGATTTTACAAGAGACTTTATGTATAGGGCTTAAATCGTAGATGTTTAACGCACGTATCGCACTATAACTTCTTTGATTATTAATTATTATGATTATTTTATAGAAAAAAAGAAGCGCGTCTGAATATTCCAATAGCAAGAGATGGAAACCGCTTGAAAAATATACTTGCTCACTTATGGATATTATGTTAATATACCCTTAACGAACAAGGGCATACATGCCTGAGCAGGCCTTCTTTGGCCCATTTCTTTGTTGCAGTCGCTCGAATTAGCGCTGCTAGTCCATCGCTCCTGCGCCGCGAACTGGGCACAAAGCAGGC
>CALVLF010000005.1 GCA_944336625.1 uncultured Clostridia bacterium | reverse complement strand
AGGCGCTTGACCCTGAATTTGAAACCCTTCTAGGACTTTCCCGCCCTGATTGCCTGTCAAAAAAAGTAGCGGGCTGTCAACGGCAGGGCATAAAATGGGCCTTTCATCTTGACCATTGCCTGGCTCGGCCAACTTTGCCCTCTTCTGGGTAAATTCAAATTTATTTACTTGTTCTGTTCGTTTTGTTCCAATTTGATATGTTCCACAATGGAGTCAGCAGAGTAATAGACAATAATATTTTCATTCTCTGTCATTACCCAGATATCACCATAAAAACCAGATAGCATACCGTCTGGATTACCCCAATCTTGTACAAGTTCTTCTCGTGTACATCCTTTGAATTGGCTCAAAACGAATGCTTCATCTTTTCCATCCAACTGTAACTGTAGGTAGACAAGTTCTTTGTCTGGAATATCATTTGAAAAATTGACAAAATACATTGCAACAGTAGTTGCCACAAGAACGGCAACCACAACTACTGCAATGACAATTTTCTTTTTCATACAATCACACTCCTTTGTCAAATTGGAGATACCCTTAACGCTTTTTGTAATTCAAAGGCCCTGGTGGGAGAATTGGATATTCCGCAATGTGCCAACCCCTTTCTGCCCGCTTTAGCGAATGCCAGCAACATGGAACTTCTGAAAACCCTTTTTGTAACGGTTCTATATCCTCCTCCGCAAATCGATACAGGGAAAATTATATTATAATGCGTTAAAAATACGATTTATTCCTCTTCATATCTGTAACTAAATCTATGTTCCCGTCTGCTTTCATAAGCGCAATCAGCTTAGAAACATTATTCCTGTCCGCAATAATTGCTTGCAGCTCCGATTCGGTTATCCCAACAAGCTGGATGAATTCCGTCCTTCCGTATACGGATATTTGCGGTTCCGCTTCTGTATCGCTTACTAACAAAAGGGCTGTTATCAAAGAATCCACGCCGATGTGCAGGGAGGTTCCGTTCCCCTTAACATATTGATTCGGCTCGAAAAAACGCTCCGTTTTATATGTATACCTTGCCAGGTTCGACATCATGTCAATGGCCCACATACAGCCCGCCGCGTCTTTCTCTTTTAGCTTTATGGTCATCTCATAACCCCAGCCGTTCCATTCGCCGCCAAAAGCGTCTTCATCACCATAAAGCACCGTCATCCCATAAGTGACCAGATGTTTATATCCTTTCGGAGAACTGTATATAGAAAAACCATCTAAATATTCATCGCCGCCCAGTATTGCCCTTGCTGTCAGAAGCGTTGCAAAATGTTCGGGCTTCTGCCCTGGATAAAGTTTTTCAAAAGCGTCATCAATGGCTTGCCAGCCAGGCGAATAATTTTCATCTTCCTTTATACGGGTTAAGAATTCTTCCTTTGTCATAACATACCCTTCAAAATTTCGATTTATTGCCTTATCCATTCCCTAAGGCAAAGCAGTTTTACTTAAAAAGGGCGCGGGCCCAGGCCCGCGCCCTTTTACGGCCTTCCCGGGCAGCCCCGGAAAACCCTTAGTTGGCTACGATGTTGACGATGTTCTTGACCACGATGACCTTGCGCACCGTCTTGCCCTCCGTAAAAGGCTGGATCTCCGACAGGGCCAGGGCCGCCGCCTCCACCTCTTCCTTGGGCATGTCCACGGGCAGAGAAACGCGGGCGCGGACCTTGCCGTTTACCTGCACGCCATACTCGATGCTCTCCTGTACCAGGGCGCTCTCGTCCCAGGTAGGCCAGGCGGTAGCATACAGCGGGGTCTCATAACCCAGAATCTCGTTCATCTCCTCGCAAATATGGGGGCTCACAGGGGAGAGAATGGTCAGGAGGGTATGGAGCTCTTCCTTGGTTACATCCCCTTTGGCATAGAATTCATTCACCAGGCTCATCATGGCGGCGATGGCGGTATTGTACTTCATCCGCTCATAATCCTCGCTCACCTTCTTGATGGTGCCATGGACGGCAGCCTTCATCTCCGGCCGGATTCCCTCTTGGCTAGAGAGCATGTCCTGCAGCCGCCAAACCCGGTCCAGGAAACGGCGGCAGCCCCGGGCACCGGTGGTGCTCCAGGGGATGGGCTGGTCGAAGGCGCCCATGAACATCTCATATAGGCGGAAGGAGTCCGCCCCCATTTCCTGCACGATATCATCCGGGTTGATGACGTTGCCCCGGGATTTGCTCATCTTATCCCCGTTTTCC
The DNA here is from genome assembly GCA_944336625.1 of uncultured Clostridia bacterium. Lineage (GTDB taxonomy): Bacteria > Bacillota > Clostridia > Christensenellales > CAG-138 > Pelethousia. The sequence continues at coordinate 7,845 of CALVLF010000005.1, read as the reverse complement.
CCCAGGATCATGCCGTGGCTGGTCCGCTTCTGATAGGGCTCCGGGGTAGGCACTATGCCGATATCATAGAGGAACTTATGCCAGAACCGGGAATAAAGGAGATGCAACGTAGTATGCTCCATGCCGCCGTTATACCAGTCCACGGGCATCCAGTATTCCAAGGCCTCCCTGCTGGCCAATTCCTTGTCGTTATGCGGATCGCAATAGCGCAGGAAATACCAGCTGGAGCCGGCCCAGTTGGGCATGGTGTCGGTTTCCCGCTCTGCGGGGACGCCGCACTTGGGGCAGGTGGTATGCACCCAGTCCGTAGCCCGGGCCAGGGCGCTGGAACCATCATCGCTGGGCTCGTAATTTTCAATCTCCGGCAGGGTTAAGGGCAGCTGGTCATAGGGCAGGGGTACCCAGCCGCACTTTTCGCAGTGCACCAGGGGAATGGGCTCGCCCCAGTAGCGCTGGCGGGAGAATACCCAGTCCCGGAGCTTATAATTCACCTTCCGGCGGCCGATGTGCTCCTTTTCCAGGTAATCCTTCATGGCCTCGATGGCATCCTCCACCTCCATGCCCGTGAGGAAGCCGGAATTGACCATTTTGCCGCTGCCGCAGTCCGTATAGGCTTCTTTATCCACGTCGCCCCCAGCTACCACTTCGATGATGGGCAGGCCGAAGGTCTTGGCGAATTCCCAGTCCCGGGTGTCATGGCCCGGCACGGCCATAATGGCGCCGGTGCCGTAGCTCATAAGGACATAGTCGGATACCCAGATGGGGATCTGCTTCCCGTTTACCGGGTTGATGGCCAGGATGCCCTCCAGGGGCACGCCGGTCTTATCCTTCACAAGCTCGCTGCGCTCGAAGTCGCTCTTGCGGGCAGCGGCCTGCTGATAGGCCTGAACAGCCTCTATGTTTTTGATCCGGCCCGCCTCGCCCCATTTTTTGATATAGGGGTGTTCCGGGCTCATGACCATGTAGGTAACGCCAAAGAGGGTGTCTGCCCGGGTGGTGAAGACGGTAAGGATATCCTCGCAGTCCGCTACCCGGAAATCCACCTCCGCGCCCTCGCTGCGGCCGATCCAGTTCCGCTGCTGGGTCTTGACCCGCTCGATGTAGTCCACCGTATCCAGGTCGTCGATGAGGCGCTGGGCATAGGCGGTAATCCGGAGCATCCACTGGCTGCGCACCTTTTGAATAACCGGGCCGCCGCAGCGCTCGCATACCCCTTCCACCACCTCTTCGTTGGCCAGGCCCACCTTGCAGCTGGTGCAGAAGTTGATGGGGATCTCCGCCTTATAGGCCAGGCCCTTTTCATAGAGCTTGAGGAAAATCCATTGGGTCCATTTATAATAGGCCGGGTCGGTGGTGTTCACCTCTCTGGACCAGTCGAAGCTGAAGCCCAGGCGCTTGAGCTGGGAGCGGAAGCGCTGGATGTTCTTGGCCGTGACCTTGGCAGGGTGCTCGCCGGTTTTGATGGCATAGTTTTCCGTGGGCAGGCCAAAGGCATCATAGCCAATGGGGTACAGGACGTTGTAGCCTTCCATGCGCCGCTTGCGGGCGATGATGTCCAGGGCTGTATTGGACCGGGGATGGCCCACGTGGAGCCCCGCCCCGCTGGGATAGGGGAACTCGATAAGGGGATAGAACTTCGGCATGGTGTGGTCATCCTTGGCTTCGAAGCAGCGGGCCTCTTCCCATTTTTTCTGCCACTTCAGCTCCACCTGCTCATGATCATAGCGGTTCGACATAGGTTTCCTCCATCTGGTTATTGCAAAAAACAAGGGCCCCCGCTCTATTAAAGAGACGGGATGCCCGCGGTACCACTCTTTTTGGCGCGTATCGCGCCCACTCTCGCCCTTTAACGCAGGGATACGCCGGCGCCTAAAGGGCTTTCAGCGCCGGGGCTCCGCGGTGAGCTTGGGCCCCCGCCATGCCGCCTTTCCAGCCTACGGCGGCTCTCTTGGATGGGTGGGAGGCTTACTGTTCCGCTTCGTCGCTCTTTATCTTTTTAAAGGGCTTCCAAGCTAGACGTGAAAATGCCGCTGCGCAGGCAATTTTCGGCCTTCGAAAGCACAGATTTCCATTCTTATCAATTATATTTTGCCAAAGGGCAAAAGTCAAGCTATAATAGTTCCTGGGCACCTGCCCGGAAGGAGCGTCATCATGTTTGATTATCATATGCATTGCGCGTATTCTGCGGATTCCCATACCCCCCTGCAGGACCAGCTGGCAGCCGCCCAGGCGGCTGGCCTCCGGGAGATCTGCCTGACGGACCATGTGGATTTTGACGATTGCGGTATGCCCCCGGCGGATATAGCCGCCCGGGATAAAGAGCTAGAATCCCTCCGGGCTTCCTTCCCGGGGCTGACCATCCGCCGGGGGGCGGAGGTGGGCATGCGGGATGAAAAATCCGCTGCAGCCGCCTGGGAATACTTAAAAGACCGGGATCTGGATTTCATCATCGCCTCCGTCCATATGGTGGATGGCATAGATGCCTACTATCCCGAGTTCTTCGAGGGCCATACCCAGGCGGAAAACTACCGCCGGTACCTGGCCTGGATCCTGCAATGCCTGCCTACCATGGGCCATTACTGCGTCCTGGGGCATTACGATTTCTGTTGCAAGCCCGCCCCCTATGAAAACAGAGCCATGACCTACAGCCTGGCCCCAGATCTTTTTGATGGGATCTTCCGGGAGCTGATCCATTCCGGCAAGGGCATGGAGATCAATACCTCCGCCTGGCGGGATGACCCCTGCTGGGGCCTGGATATCTACAGCCGCTATCGGGAGCTGGGGGGCGAATTCGTCACCGTGGGCGCCGATGCCCACCGGCCCTTCCAGGTGGGCCGCCGCATCGGCGAAGCCCTGGATCTGGCCCGGGCCGCCGGCATCCCCTATGTTGCCACCTTCCAGGCCATGCAGCCCATCTTCCATAAGCTGTAAGTTCCCGCTGCCGCAGCCGCCCCTGGTGCTTTTCGCATCGGGGGCGAATTTTTTCTGCCGGGCAAATCAATCAGCTCGCCTGGAGCGGTTTCTTCCCTGCGCCAGCCCTCTCTTTTATTGCCCATCATACAGGAGCCCCAGTATCCTTGCCAGCTCTGCCAGAGGGGGCTGGCCGGGGGCGCTTTGGCTCTGGGCGGCGCCAAAGGTGAGGGCGGAGCCGAACAGGCCCCCGCAAAGCCGGGACGCCATCCCCAGCTGCCCCATGCTCATGGTAATCAGAGGAACACGAAGGCGGCTGTGGGCCCGGGCCGTAGCTGTGAGCAGGGCCAGCACATCCTCTGGGCAGCGGGGGGTCACGGCCAGCTTCACCGCGTCCGCCCCTCCGTCCTCCATCCTTAGGAGCAGGGCCTCCATCTCCTCTGCCGGGGGGGTGCCCGCAAAATCATGGCAGGAAAAGAGCAGGCGGCTCTTTCCCCGCCCTCGCAGAGCCGGTAAAAGCGCCTCCCCCCGGTTCCATTCCACATCCAGAAGATCAGACCCTGCCCCGGCGGCCTCCAGGGCGGCCAGGTAATCCGGCGGCAAAGGGCCGCCCCCTGCCAGCTCCGCAGGGGTTCGATAGGTGAAAATCAGGGGCAGCTCGCCCAGCGCCTCCCGCAGCTCTTCTAAAAAGGCGGGGATATCCGCCGGGGCCAGGCTTTCCCGGGCCTGGTCATAGCGCCATTCCGCCGCTTCCGCCGGGCTTTCCCGGAGAAGCTGGGCCTCCCGGAGAAGATCCGCCCGCTCCCGGCCCATGAGCGGGGCGCATAACCAGGGCCTACCCGCCCCCAACATACGGCCCCGCAGGGCCAATACAGCCCGCTTTTCCATTAGGCACCTTCCTCCATTCTCTCATACCGCCGGTTCCGGAACCACAGGCCCAGGTCCACGCTGATCATCAGGGCGTTCACAATGTAAAAATAGGAGACATAGTCCCATCCATGCAGGGCCTTGTTGGCAATGCCGAACATGTATCCCGCCAATAGCAGGAAGGAAAACAGGGCGCTTTTCCCTTTTGTGCTGCGGCTGGTATAGCTCTTATGGATAGCTGCGGGCCAGGAGCATCCAAAGCAGAGCAGCATCATCAATTCCAAGATGGGCAAGGAAATCCCTCCTTTTTTATATAAAAGGGTATCATAGGCCAGAGGTGCGCGCAAGCCTTCCTAGGGAAATTATGAAAATATCCAACGAATTTGTCGTTGAATTGCAGGAATATTGAACAGATTGCAAACATTAGCACTCTCCTGTTGACAGTGCTAATTTTAAGATTTATAGTATAGCTGTACCAAAAAGGAAGGGCCCTTCCGGGGGTTCTTCCCATAGGCACAAAGGCATTAGAATTAGGAGGGATGAACTATGTTGCCTAGCATTTTTGGTGAAAACTTGTTTGATGATTTCTTTAATGATAATTTTGAAAGGGCCTTCTGGGGCCGGCGGGATCCTCTTTATGGGAAGCATGGCCGGAACCTGATGCGCACCGATGTAAAGGAAACCGATTCTGCCTATGAGCTGGATGTGGATCTGCCGGGCTTTGCCAAGGAAGATATCCATATCGACCTGGAGCAGGGTTACCTGACCATCAGCGCCGCCAAATCCTTGGATAAGGATCAGAAGGATCAGAACGGCCGCTACATCCGACAGGAGCGTTACAGCGGCCAGTGCTCCCGGAGCTTCTACATTGGCGATGTGCAGCCGGAGCAGATCCAGGCCAAGTATGAAAACGGCATTCTGCGCCTGACGGTGCCCAAGCAGGACGTAAAGCGCCTGCCCGCCCAGAGCCGGATCGCCATCGAGTAGGGTCCAATTCCCTGCGTACTTCCGTGCGGAAGAAAAAGCGGCCGAAAGGCCGCTTTTTTCGTGCTATTTACTCTTCCCATGGCTGACCAGAAAGCCTACGCTGGCGGAAACAAAATCCTGTAGCTGGGCAATGGCGGCCATGTCTTCCCTGCCCTGTTCCCGGGCCACAAGCAGAAAACAAAGGGCGAGTAGGCCTACAATGGCAACCGCTAAAATTTGAACGGGGTTCGCCCGCCGCCCAGCGGTTTTTTCTGGCACGGCCCTGGAAACATCCGAAGCAGCCGGGGAGCTTTCTTTGGGAATGGCCTCCGTATCCGCCGCGCCGGATGCAGCCTGTGCAGCATCGCGGCCCGGCAGTGTGGCCGCATTCCCCTTTTCCCTATTCCCTTCCTGGGTAGGGGTAACGTTGAAATTTCCGCTGATAAAATAGCCAAAGATGGCCGCGGCGGAAGTTCTGGCGATGATATCGATCGCTTCGGAGGATTGGGTAACCGGGGCGTTTCCAAAAAGATTTTCTGCCGTATAGCATAGCAGAATGGCCATGAACAGCAGCAGGCTCCAGTCCACCAGGCAGATTTCCGCCCCTGCGGCTCGTATTCTTTTCCAAAGGCTCTTCATAGGCACCACCTTGGCTTGGGATTCTACCCCAATATATGTTCCCGTCTCCGCCGAGGTGCGCCGGTTGCCTACAATGGCTTTCTTCCCGGCCTACAGCATGCTTGCAGGTACCACCCTGGGCCTATCTTTTTTCATAGATTAGTTCCAGGATGCCGTTATTCTGCCCAGCTTCCAGCAGCCGCAGCCGGGTCCCATCCTTCCGGGAGTCAAAGAGCCGGAGCCCCTTTCCCAAAAGGATGGGTATGATAGAAATATGATAGCGGTCGATCTGGCCTTTATCCATCACCTGGCGGACCAGTGCCGCCCCGCCGCAGATCCAGATATCCTTCCCAGGCGCCTCCTTCAGCTTCCGTACCAGCAGGCCGGGCTCCTGGGAAAGGAAGGTAATACCGCCCCTGTTGGGGCATTGCCGGTGGGTCAGAACATAGGCTTGCAGCTTTTCATAGGGCCAATGCCCTGGGGAAAGCTCTGCTGTGACCTGTCGGTATGTATTCCAGCCCATGATGACCGTATCCACCCCCTGGATAAACCGTGCATAGCTATCCTCTGCCGGGCTGCCAGGATCCTGGCCTGCCAGCCAGTCTACCCCGCCGTTTTCATCGGCAATGTAGCCGTCCAGGCTCATAGCAATATATAAAACAGCCTTACGCATCATCTATATTTTTCCTCCTGCCTGCATATGGCTGTTCATTATACCACAGGGCCGAAAAAATGAACAGCCAGCCTCTCATAGCCAGGCGCGCATTCCAAAGTAGAGCAGGAGCACCCCCGCAAGGGTCAGCACCACCGGAAGGATATAGGCTGCAATCCTGCTCAGAGCCGCTTCCAGCCGCTGCAGCAGGATGGTCCCCCGGAGCCGGTTATAGCCCAGGTATAAAATCACCAGGGGCAGCACATACATTCCATCATACAGCAGTATAAATAGCAGCACCCGGCCAGGCCCCAGCCCATAGCCCGCCAGCAGGGCCAGAAAGCCGAAATAGGGCAGGGCGCTAGTCAATTCCACGGCGCAGAAGGCCGCCCCCAGGAAAAACAGAGCCCGGGGCGTCAGGCTGTCCGGGGCCTTGGCCCCCTCCGGCCCGCCCGGGTTTTTCCCCTCCCGCCCCGTTTTAACCAGCAGCCGGATTCCGGCCAGCAGGCAAAGTAGGCCGGCAACCAGGACTCCTCCGTATATATATGCCGGCCAAAGGGCCAGGGCCCTGGAAAGCAGCTGGGAAACCCAGGCGGCAACCCCGTAATATACCGCCAGCCCCAGAGCCAGGTTCGCCAGGCCGATTCCCAGGATGAAAAACCAGATATGCCGTTTGTCCTTCACCATAGCCTGCAGCAGCAGCTGCTGGGCAATGGCAGAAGGGTTCAAGCTATCCAGAAAGCTGGTGGTAATGGTAGTCGTAAGCAAGAGCCACATAAGCGCATCTCCTTATTTTTTATGGCAAAATTGCCAAAATAAAAGGCCCGCGTCTGTGTAACGCTGGCCTACTACACGAGAGGAAAGCCCCCGGCGGGGCGCCCAACCTGGGATATATTGGGCCCGCCGGGCAGCCCCGCTTCCAAAAAAGGGGGAAGTAAAACAAAAACGCTTCTTTTTACCCCTTCCATGGCCTAACGGGGTAAAAGCAAGCGTTTCCCGGCGGAAATCTATATAGGCAGCATAACATAAATGGATGTGGCCGTCAATTCTGTTTTCCGCCGGCGTTATCCTGCAAGCCAAAGCTGTCCTGCTGCGCCTGCGGCGCTTTATATAGGCATCACACCCGCCGAAACGACCACCGCAATGCTGCGGACGCGCTTAAAGCTCCACTTCCACCCCTTCCGATCCGGCGGCTGCCTCCAGGAGCTCCTCCCAGGCTGTATCCCCCAGTTCCATCTGAAAGAACTCCTGGCTCTCCTGGCTCATGCGCCGGGGATACAGGAGGATCTTTTCCCCCACCAGCGCGATCAGGGTGCCCTCCTCTTCCGCCTGCTTTGCCGCTTCCTCCAGCGTCTTGCCGATGGCGCTGTCGAATTCATAGAGCACCGCATCCGGGAATCCCAGCTGGGCTTCTGCAAGGAATCCCTCTCCATCCAAAGCTGCCATCTCCGGGCAGGGTACATAATTGGAACACTGTCCGTCTTCATAGACAACGGCCACAAGATTTCGGGTTTCATCCTCATAGATTTTCGTTGTGATCATTTTCTGTTATCTCCCTGTGCCAGCCGGCGCTGAATTTTGCTTGCCGTTTTGTAAACATGCAAACCGGCCGGCGTTTTATTATAACATGGCACCGCGCGGCTTACAAACAGACAGAAGGGTTTTTGTGCCATTTTTCAGCAGAGATCCGGGCGTAAATCCGGAATGTTGGCAGGGAAGAATTGTCGAAAACTTTATATTTATTTGGAAGAAAGTCCGTTTTTGTATAAGCCCTTGCGCCTAAGGAAAAATCTGGCAAAATAGAATTATAAAAATAAGGGCGAAAATCGTAT
>CALVLF010000004.1 GCA_944336625.1 uncultured Clostridia bacterium | reverse complement strand
GGGAGGAGACGGGCCAGGGGGCCCTGCCCCTGCGGGATGCCCTGCTGGAGCGGGAGCGGGTGGATGCCTTCCTGGGTTTCCATAACCTGCCGGGCTACCCGGCGGGGCAGGTGCTGCTGCGGCCCGGCGCCTTTGCCTGCGCCTCCCAGGGGCTCATCCTTACCCTGGCGGGAAAGCAGGCCCATGCAGCCTATCCGGAACAGGGGAAGAACCCTCTGCCCGTCCTGGGGGCTCTGGCGGCAGCCCTGCCCGGCCTGGCAGCGGATATAAAACCCCGGGGCCTGCTGCTGGCTACGCCCGTGGGCCTGCAGGCCGGAGGGGAAAACTTCGGCGTGGCCCCGGGGCTGGGTACCCTTTACCTGACCCTTCGGGCCCAGGAGCAGGAGGATCTGGAGGCCCTGGAGGGGGCCATCGCGGCATTTCCGGCGCGGGAAGGGGGGCCGGATATGGCCCTTACGGTGCGGAAGCGGGATGTTTTCCCGGATACGGTCAATGACCCGGCCCTGTATGCCCGCTGCGCTGCCCTTCTAGGGGCGGCTGGCATCCCCTGGGAAGAGCTGAGGGCGCCCATGCGCTGGAGCGAGGATTTCGGCTGGTTTGGAAAGGCCCGCCCTTCCCTGTACCTGGGGTTTGGAGCAGGGGAGGGCTGGCCCGGACTCCATACGCCGGGCTATTGCTTCAACGATGCCCTGCTGGAGACGGGCCCGGCGGCCCTCTTTTGCCTGGCAAAGGGGCTGTAGGGCCCGCCTGCAAACCATGGCAGGCACATTGCACAATTGCGGAACCCCTTTAGGAGGCAGCCCATATCCCCTTTTTGGCAAAGAAGAGAATGGGGAGCAGCGCGGGGCGGGGCGCGCCCCCTCGGGGAACTTGCCCTGGAATCCCGCGGGCATAAAAAGCCGGAAGCGGCGCAGTGCATTTTTATCTGCCGCTTCCGGTTTTTTGCGGTTCCGGGCCAGGGCCGCTGCGCCACGAGGGCCAGCAGGGGCAGCGCCTCTTCCCGCTTCGTTAAAATCAAATCCCTTCCTATTCCCGGATAAAGGCCCGGTCTGCCAGGTTTTCCGGCCCCGTTTCAGAGACGTACCGCTCCACCTGCATATGCAGGTCATACTTTTCCCGCAGGGCGGCGATCTGCCCCATCATGGGGGAGGCATGATGGGCGTCCAGAGCGGCCTGCTCTTTCCACTGGTCGATCAGAAGGACCGTTTCCGGGTCCTCCATGGGGAAAAAGTAAGCATAGCCCAAGTTTCCCTTTTCCGCCCGGATTTTTTCCACCAAGCCTTGGGCGGTCATTTCCTCTGCGAATCGCCGGGCGTTTCCGCCCCGGCCCCGGTAATAGATATGCACGGCAATAGACATAAGCTCCCTCCTGCTTTACTGAAATTGGCAAAGCCACTCTTCTCAACATAGCACAAAGGCCGGGGCAGGGCGGGCGGATGCCCGGCTTTGCCGCTTTTTTTATGTTGGGCGCCGCCTATTGGCAGGATGCCTGCCCGGCGGAGGCGGATTCCTGGGCTACAGCCTGGGCGATGGTATCCTCCACCTGTTCCAGGGGAATATCTAGGGCGATAGCCAGCTCCCCGTGCAGAAGATCCTTAGCCCGCTTCAAAAACCGTTCATCGATATGGCCATAGCCCCGGCCCCGGGTGATTGCCGCCTGGTTTTTCCGGTAGATAAGCCGGATGAGACGGACGAGATTGGCGTTATCATAGGTTTGCAGCAGGGATTTGTATACCTGGGCCGCCTGCCGGGCATCCCCCAGGCCGGAAGGGTCCGCCTCCATGTGGGGAATGGAGCGGATCAGATCCCAGGCTTCTTCCTTGGTAAGGACGGGCCGCATGGGCACCCCCACGTCTGTAGGGGCGTAGATGACGCCCTTACCATAGCAGGGCTTCAGGGTATAGTAGGTTCGCTCCACTCCTTGGCCCGAGAAAGGGCCGGGGCCTACTTTCTCCACTCTGCATACCCCGTCTCCCCCGTAAATGATAAGGTCCCCTACCTGGTACATATGCCCGCTCCTTTCCTAAAACAGAAGGGGGCGAAAATGCCCCCAGCCCCTTTGCCGCTTTCGCCTTGTCCGTTAAGGATATCTCCATTTTACTATAAAACGGGGCGCGGCGTAAGAAATTTTTTTTTGCAAAGCCGGAAAAAAAGGCCTGCCGCCCTCCGCCCGGGCCTGCTTTCTTTGCCGGGCGGAGGGGGTCATGCCTTTATCAAAAGGGATAGATATTATAACGTGGTGCGGGAAGCGGGGCTGCTATTGCCTTTGCTGCACCGTGGCCCAGCGGAGGATATCCTTCCGGGTTACGATGCCGATGAAGGCATCCCGGTCATCCACCACGGGGATGAAATTCTGCTCCAGGGCGGATTGCAGCAGCTTTTCTAGAGGCGCATCCACCCGAACCGGCGGGTTCCAGCCCGGCCGGACGATATCTTCCACCAGGTAGGATTCCTGGGCCTTCAGGCCCCCCTTGGCGCCGTGCTCCAGAATATGCCACAGAAAATCCCCCTCGCTGACGCTGCCTGCATAGCTTCCGTCGCTCCGCAGGACGGGGACGGCGGTATAGCCATGGGCCCGCATCTTTTCCAGCCCCTGGCGCAAGGTATTATCCGCCTGGAGGCAGGCTACGCTGGCCTTGGGGGTGAGGAACATGAGCAGGTTGGGGGCAATGGGCTTAGCAGAGCAGCTCTGCTCCGGCGCCGGATCCTCCCGGGAAGGGGGTACGCCGCCCCCCAGTGCTGCCAATAAAGGAAAAAGAAAAAAGCGCATAGTTCACCTCTTTTTTATAGGATATCCCCCGGCCCGGCAGGCAGGGAAGGCCGGGGCCGCCAACCGCAGCAGGCCATATCCACCTGCCCTCCAGCTAGAAAACTCACGCCTTCTGCCTCCAACAGGGCACGTTGCTCCCCTGCCCCGCCCAAACCGAAGGCGGGGGAGAGACGGCCATCCCCATAGACCACCCGGTGGCAGGGGACAGTAGGGTCCTGGCAGGCAGCCAAAGCCCTGCCAGCTAGGCGCGCGCGCCGGGGCAAACCGGCGAGCAGAGCGATTTGTCCATAGCTGGCTACGTAGCCCCTGGGTATGGCGCGGACGACCGCGTAAATTGCTGCATAGCTTTCCAGTGTGGGCCTCCTCTTTTGCAAAAACAGGCAGGGGAAGGAGCGGCAGGCGCCCTTTCCCTTTTGGATACTACCACAAGGGAGTAGGGGATATATTTTTATTATAACATATTTTCCCGGCGGGGCCTATGCCCCCGCCGGGTTTCCCTGTGAGCGCCCTTGCGCAAAGGGAAAAATTAGGCTAAACTAAAAAGAAAACGGTATGGCGCCTGGAGCCGCACAGGCCTTTTGCAAAGAAGGGAGAACCCATGAAAATCCAAGAAAGCGCAGAGAACTATTTGGAAGCCATCCTGGTCCTCAGCCGGGAAAAGGGGGAGGTACGCTCCATCGACGTGGCCAACCACCTGAATTTTTCCAAGCCCAGCGTCAGCGTTGCCATGAAGCGGCTGCGCCAGGATAACTATATCCGCGTGGATGAAAACGGGCATCTGTTCCTTTTGCCCCCGGGGAAGGCCATTGCGGAAAAGATATACGAGCGGCATTGCGTTATTGCAGAGATCCTCATGTCCCTGGGGGTAGGGCAGGAGACCGCCTTCCAGGACGCCTGCAAGATCGAGCACGTGATCAGCGAAGAGAGCTTTTCCCATATGAAAGCCCATTTCGACCAGCATAAAAACCAGGCGCCGGAGGCTTGAGCCGGGCTTGCCTTGGCCTTTTTCTGCCACCGGCTTCCTTGTACACGAAGGGATAGGGCAAAAGCTCCCGGATTACCGGGTGGCTGAAGGCCATTTAGGCCCGAAATGCCTCTGAAAGCCCAGCTATGCTGGTTTTTCAGACTGTAGAAAAATTTTCCTGGGGGTTCGGGGGCCGCAGCCCCCGGTGGCTTTTAATCGCGAGCGGCGACACGCGCGGCGCGAGCGAAAGGCCTTGCGTAGCAAGGGTTTCCCTGCAGCTTTGGCTGACCGTGAGGAACGAACAAGCCAAAGCTGAAAAACTCGAAAAAGTGGCCAATAAGCCACTTTTTCGACATTCTGAAAAGCCCAGCTTAGCTGGGCTTTTGTGCTTCCTAGGCCCCACTTGCGCAGGGGCGCAGGACGGATCATTTTATAAGCCTGGGGCTTACAGGGCGCCGCTTTCCCGCAGCTGGGCGATAGCCGCATCGTCATAGCCCAGGGAGTGGAGCACTTCTTCATTATCTGCGCCGATGCCGCCGGTCTGCACGAAGGGCCTGCGGTCATACTCGGAGAAGTTGATGGGCGGCATGGGGATGGCGGTTTTGGCGCCATCGGGGTAGGAGGCCTCTGCAAAGGAGCCATTGGCCCAGGCCTGCTCGTCGGTGGATACTTCTTTGAAATGGCGCAGGCGGCTGAAAGCTACGTCGTTCTCCGTCAATATCTGCACCCATTCATCGTAAGTTTTGGTGCGGAAGTAGTCCTCCAACTTTTTGGAGACCACCTTATCCTTGCCGGAACGGTGGATCTTCTCCAGGGTTTCGCAGTCCGGGTCTTCCATAAGCATGGGCAGGTTGAAGATGCGGGCAAAAGTAGGCCTGTCCGCCGGATAGCTCTTGGCGATGAAGGTGATCCACTCCCCGGTGCTGCATTGATAATAATCGGAGAAGGGATCCCAGGCAAGATACCGGTCTACCGGGAACTGGCGGCCGTACTGGGGCTGGGAATTGAGAATATAGGAGGAGTTGCTCCAAATGCCGGCGCCCAGCAGGGAGCTGGAAACCAGGGTGCCATGGCCGGTATTATTCCGGGCGTAAACGGCCATCAGAATGCCGCTGAGGAAGTGGGCGGCAGTAACCGTATCCCCAAAGCCGAAAGCGGGGCGGATGGGGAAGGAGCCGGGTACCTCCCAGTCCAGAGAAGCTCCAGAGCGGGCCCAGAAGGCCGTCATATCGAAGCCGGGGCTGTTCATATCCGGGCCTTCCAGGCCATAGCCGGAGAGGTGGGCATAGATCAGCCGGGGGTATTTTTCCTTCAGGGCTTCATAACCGATGCCCATGCGGACGAGAGAAGGCATCCGCACGTTGGTGAGAAAAATATCCGCATCCTTGATCAGGCGATGGAAAATCTCCTGGCCTCCCGGGCTTTTCAGGTTGACGGTGATGAGCTTTTTCCCCGTATTGTATACGTCAAAGAGGGGGTTGTTATCCGGCTCCGTAGGCAGGTAATGTCCCTGACCATAGGGGCGGAGCAGGTCGCCTTTGACCGGGGTCTCGATTTTGATGACCTCAGCGCCATAGCCCGCCAGAATACGGGCTGCGGCCGGGCCCGCTACAACGGTGGCCAGCTCTACAACTTTGAGCCCAGCAAGGGGCAGAGATTGTTCCATAGCATATTCCTCCTGTTCAATGATGCGTTATTTTGCCTGCCCCGGAGGCAGGTTACAAAATACCAATTCTATTATTCCGGATTTGCCGTCCAAAAAACGTCAAAAGCCTATGCCAGGATTATAAAACTTTCTATTTAAGGGTAACATCCCTTCTTTTCCTTTGTCAAGGCAGAAGGAAAAGAAGGGAAGCCATTCTTTTTTTCCAAGAAGGCTATTGACAAGTTGAGTTAGCGGTGATAAACTTCAATCGTTCCAAAAAGTTAGATATATCTAACCTTTCGCGTTCCAATGCTATAAAACCGAAGGAGGGGCTATGATGCCTTTAACCCTGGCGAAAACTGGAGAAGTAAACTATATCCAGAAAATCACCGGCCGGGACGAGGTGCGCCAGCGGCTGGCGGAGCTCGGCTTTGTGGTGGGGACACCCGTTGTGGTGGTGGCCCAGGTTTCCGGGAACCTGATTCTGAGCGTAAAGGACAGCCGCGTGGCCCTGAACCGGGAAATGGCCAACCGGATCATGATTTAATGGCAAAAGGAGGATAAGAAAAGGTGAAAACACTGCGCGACGCAAAGATCGGCTCCACAGTACAGGTGGTGAAGCTTCATGGCGAGGGCGCCGTGAAGCGGCGGATCATGGACATGGGCATTACCAAGGGCGTGGAGATTTACATCCGCAAGGTGGCCCCTCTGGGGGACCCCATGGAGGTTACCGTCCGGGGCTATGAGCTTTCCCTGCGCAAGGCCGATTGCCAAATGATCGAAATCGCCTGAACTGCGCCCCTTCCTGCAGCGGCATGCCGCTTTCTTTTTTCAACATGGGTTAGCAACAATTAACTATTCTTCTAAACGAATTCGGAGGAAACAGGAATGTCCATCAAAATTGCCCTGGCGGGCAACCCAAACTGCGGCAAGACCACCATGTTCAACGGCCTGACCGGCAGCAATCAGTATGTCGGCAACTGGCCGGGCGTTACGGTGGAAAAAAAGGAAGGCAGGCTGAAGGACAACAAGGATGTCGTCATTCAGGACCTGCCAGGCATCTATTCCCTCTCCCCCTATACCCTGGAGGAGGTTATTGCCCGAAATTATCTCATCCATGAGCGGCCGGACGCCATACTGAACATTGTAGATGCTTCCAACCTGGAGCGGAACCTGTATCTCACCACACAGCTGCTGGAGCTGGGCATCCCCACGGTAGTAGCCCTGAACATGATCGACGTTGTGCAGAAAAACGGGGATAAGATCAATGCAGCTAAGCTTTCGGAAGCCCTGGGCTGCCCCGTGATGGAAACTTCCGCCCTCAAGGGCCAGGGTTCCAGCGCAGCGGCGGAAAAGGCTGCCAAGGCTGCTATGGCCGGCAAGGTTGGGGAGCACCCCCATGTTTTCGGCGGCACGGTGGAGCATGCCATCGCCCATATTGAGGAGAGCATAGAGGGGAAGGTGCCGGCCGCCCAGCTGCGCTGGTACGCGGTAAAGCTCTTTGAGCGGGATGAAAAGGTGGCGGAGGAGCTCAAACTCCCGGCAGACCTGATGGCCCACATCGAGGACCACATCCAGGAATGCGAGGAAGAGCTGGACGACGACGCGGAAAGCATCATTACCAACGAGCGCTATGCTTACATCAGCAAGCTGGTTACCGCCTGCGTGCAGAAGCAGCGCCGCAAGGATAACCTTACCGTTTCCGATAAGATCGACCGGGTGGTAACCAACCGCATTCTGGCCCTGCCCATCTTTGCGCTGGTAATGACCCTGGTTTACTATGTTTCCGTCACCACCATCGGGGACATGGTAACGGGCTTTACCAACGACACCCTCTTCGGCAGCTGGATTCAGGAGCCCCTGGCGGCCTGGCTTAGCAGTATTGGCACGGCGGACTGGCTCAACGGCCTGGTGGTGGATGGCATTATCGGCGGCGTGGGAGCCGTGCTGGGCTTCGTTCCCCAGATGCTCATCCTCTTCATCTTCCTGGCCATTCTGGAGGACGTGGGCTATATGGCCCGGGTTGCCTTCATCATGGACCGGATCTTCCGCAAATTCGGCCTTTCCGGCAAGAGCTTCATCCCCATGCTCATCAGCTCGGGCTGCGGCGTGCCGGGGGTTATGGCCTCCCGCACCATTGAAAACGAGCGGGACCGCCGCATGACCGTTATGACCACCACCTTCATCCCTTGCGGCGCCAAGATGCCCATCGTGGCCCTCATCGCCGGGGCGATTTTCGGCGGGGCCTGGTGGGTGGCTCCTTCCGCTTACTTCATCGGAGTGGCAGCGGTAATCCTCTCGGGCATCCTGCTCAAGAAAACCCGCATGTTTGCCGGGGACCCGGCGCCCTTTGTCATGGAGCTGCCTGCCTACCATGCGCCTACCGTCACCAATGTGCTCAAGAGCATGTGGGAGCGGGGCTGGAGCTTCATTAAGCGGGCCGGTACGGTTATCCTGGCTTCCAGCATCCTGATCTGGTTCCTTTCCAGCTTCGGCGTGGTAGAGGGCAGCTTCGGCATGGTGGAGGATATGGATGCCAGCATTCTGGCCGTAATCGGCGGCGGGATTTCCTGGATCTTTGCCCCCCTGGGCTTTGGCACCTGGCAATCCACCGTGGCCACCATCATGGGCCTGGTAGCCAAGGAAGAGGTGGTTGCCGTGTTCGGTATACTTTACGGGGTTGCGGGGGATGCCATGGAGCTGGTGGAATCCGGCGCCTTCCAAGATCTGCAGCCCATTGCCGCCCATTTTACCACCCTTTCCGCTTACTCCTTCCTGATCTTCAACCTGCTGTGCGCGCCCTGCTTTGCGGCCATGGGCGCCATCAAGCGGGAGATGAACTCCGCCAAGTGGACCTGGTTTGCCATCGGTTACCAGTGTGCCCTGGCCTATGTGATCTCCCTCATCGTGTATCAGCTAGGCTTGATGATCACTACCGGCGCTTTCGGTTTCTGGACCGCCATCGCCCTGGTGCTGCTGGCAGGCTTCCTGTATCTGCTCTTCCGCAAGCCCTATGATCCGGCTGCGGCCCTTAAGGCCCACAAGGTGCAGGCATAGGCTGCGCGCCCATAAGCGCCATCTCTCCGGCAGGCAACAACCCAAAGCGCGCTCCGCCTCTTAGGCGAAGAAAAAGCCCCTTCGGGGGCCGATAAACCAATATGGACCAGAAAGGAAGGCTCCTTTCAGGGGGAAGCGGTATACGCTTCCCTCTTTTTTATGTTTATGGCGCAGGGGAGCGAGAAGCCCTGCGGCAGCCCTCCTTCCCCGGGGAAGCTAGACGCCCTCCGCCGCTTACCCGAGGAAAGGCAGAAACGCTGCCTGCGAAGATTCCCAAGGATGATTCCACCGCGCAACGGCTCCGGCATAACCGGGGTTTCCTCCTAATAAAAGCCGGATGGAGCCGCTGCTTTTTATAAAAAAGAAAAAGAGACGGTTGAAACGCGCATCCTGCAGGATGCCCCGTTTCCAAACGTCTCCATATACCGGCCCAGGGGCGGCGGCCCTTTCAGCCCAGAAGCACATCCAGGATCATTTCATCCCCGATCTCATACAGGCCCGCCAGGCCCTGCTGCAGGCTGCCGGACAGAAGGGTAAAGAACAGTTCCGCCCGCTCTCCCAGGATCTGGGGGCGGGACTGGAGCTTGAGGGCGCCCATCTCCAGCAGAACCACCCATTCCCGGGTATGATGCTGCATCAAATCATGGAGGGCGGGGTTTCCCGTCATGCATTCCGTCAGCAGGACGAGATAGAGCTTGGCCGCTTCCCGGTCTTCCCGCAGGCTGTGAAGCAGCCGCCCCAGGGCAGGGCGCAGGGGCTCATCCCGCTTCAGCCCATCCACCCATATGAGGATGGCCTCCGTAAAATGGGAAAGGCAGCTTTCTGCAATGGTGAGCACCAGGTCATCCTTGGCGGGATAGTAGTAATAAAGGGTGCCCTTGCTCAGGGAAGCGGCCTGGGCGATATCCCCCAGGCTGGTGCCATGGACGCCCTGGCGGGTAAAAAGCTGCGCCGCCGTAGATATGATGGCTTCCCGGACGCTGGCATAATCGCCATGCTTGCGGGGCATAGGCATCCCTCCTTTCAGCCGGTTGGCTGATAACCTCTTTCTTCATTATACGGGCTCCGCTCCCTTTGCGCAAGCGCCTGGGGAATTTATCCTTCCCCGGCGGCTGGCCCAGGGCTGGGGGAAGGGGAGGAAGGAACCAGGTCCAAGGGCGGCAGGGTCTGTGCAGGCGGGGACGGCGGGGGCATAGGGGCTTCCGTGGGCACAGGCGTCGGCGTCTCCACCGGAGCGGGGCTCTTTTCAGAGGGAAGGGGGGCCGTGGCCGTAGGCACCGGAGTAGCCGGTGGGGTGGGCAGGGTTGGCGACGGGGTCCCCGGCACCCATATGGGCCAGGTAGGCCGGGGTGTGGGCACCGGCGTAGGCCGCGGCGTGGGCGAAGGTGTAGGCCGCGGCGTGGGCGAAGGTGTAGGGCGCGGCGTGGGCGATGGCGTGGGCCGCGGTGTAGGCCGCGGCGTGGGTCGCGGCGTAGGGCGCGGCGTGGGCACCGGCGTAGGCCGCGGTGTAGGCGACGGCGTGGGCTGTGGAGTAGGCGAAGGCGTGGGCTGTGGCGTAGGCGAAGGCGTGGGTAGGCCGGCAGGGGAGGGCTGGGCAGGCGGGGGAGAATCCCTGCCTTGCAGCAAGGGGAAAAGGCCGGCAGCCAGGGCCAGAAAAAAGGCCAAAACCGCCAGCCGCGCGCCCCGCTTTTTTCCATAGGGAAAGCGATAGGCCCGCCAGGTGCCATAGCCGTACTGCAGCGCTTCCTTCCAGTTCATAGGCCTTAGTATGCCCAATCCGCCGCCCCTTACCCGGCGCAGGGCGGCAAGGCTTTATTTTTTCCCCGGCGCCAGAGAGCGGGCGAGAGAAGGATGGCTTTCCATATAGGCCCGTACCTGCAAGCTGTCCTGATCCACCTGCTTGCGGACCTCGTCTAGGCCCCCCTGAAATTTTCGGATACCCCGAATATACATGCACACCTCCAGGGCCAAAGGCTGGCCATAAATATCCCCCTGAAAATCCAGCAGAAGGGTTTCCACCGTGGGCAGGGGAATATCATCGTCCGAAGGGCGCAGGCCTATATTGGTAACCCCCCAGTAGGTTCCCGCCTCTAAATGGGCCAGGGTGGCGTAAACGCCATAAGGGGGAAGCAGCTTGCCGGGGGTAAGGCTCAGGTTGGCCGTAGGCAGGCCGTGCTTATGGCCGGCAGCCTTGCCGTGGACCACCTGCCCCGCAAGCAGATAGGGCCGGCCCAGCAGGGCCAGCATGGCGGCGTAATCCCCCGCCGCTGCGGCCTGCCGGATGGCCTCTTTGGAAACGGGAAGCCCATGCATTTTTACGGTAGGCACCGTTTCTACCGAAAAGCCATATTGTTTCCCGAAAGCCGCCAGGGCAGCCGCACCCAGCCCTTCCCGGCCGAAGCGCATATCCGCCCCTATCACCACCCGCCGGGCGTGGAGGGCCCCGGCCAGAATATCCCGGGCAAAGGCCTCCGCCCCCAGCGCCTCCATTTCCGCCGCCGGCAGGGAAAGAAGGGTTCCAAGGCCGCTATCCCGCAGGAGCAGCGCCTTTTCCGCTTCCGTATAGAAAAAGGGCGCCGGGCTGCCGGAAAAGCTCAGCAGCAGGGTAGGATGGCCAGGCCGGGCAAGGAGCCGCGCCAAAACGGCCCGGTGGCCGGCATGCAGGCCGTCGAAGCTGCCAAAGGCAAGGCAAAGGGGTTCCCGGGGCGCTGCCGCCAGGCTGGTGATATGCTGCATGGTTTATTCCTCCTGGGCCGTTGCCCTTTTCGGGATGGGGCCATTCCTTACCAGTATCCCACGGCAGAAGGCCGCCGTCAATGGTCCGGGCGGGCATAAAAAAGGGGCCATATAGGCCCCGGAACCATTCCATGGAAAAAGGTTCCCTGCTTAGTCCTCGATGCCGATCATGACGGAAGTGCCCTTGATGACGGCATAAGCATCCTGGCCAACAGTCAGGCCCAGCTCCTTCACCGAAGCGATGGTAATGACGGCGGAAATGGCGTTCCCTCCGGCAATTTCCAGCTTGACTAGGGCGTTTACCGCCCCTTCCTGAATGGAGACGATTTTGCCGGGGATCTGATTGCGGACGGTGAGGGCGGATTTGCCCAGGCCGATCATCACTTCCGTGGATTTGATAACGGCAAGGGCTTCCTGGCCAACAGCCAGGCCCAGGTCATGTACGCTGGCCTTTGTAATATTGCTGGTGATCACAACGCCGCCAGCATCCAGGGATACCAGGGCATTTATAATGCCTTCATTAATGGAGATGATTTTGCCTTTAATCTGATTTCTTGCACTGAGTTTCATTGGTACAACCTCCTTTTTTATAAAAAAATTATAAGCATTTGCAGGATGCGCGTCAAATTGACGATAGCTATAATGCCCAGAAATCACGGAAAAAATTCCCATATCCGCCCAGGCTGTACCGCCGGCCTAGAAAGGCAGAGGGGATGCAGCGAAGCGCCTATTGTTGAAAATATTTGCGGATAGGCGGAATATCGTTTATAATAATAGAAGTAGACAATATAACCAAACATATCATTTTCCGCTTTTCTGCCTATGCAGGCGGGCTTCCATTTCCGCCATTTCCATTTTTTATTCTGATTTATCCTTTTATTTTAATAAAAATCCATCCATGAGAGGCGTTTATGCTGGGAAACGTAATTCGTACCTATCGAAAAAAGAAGAACCTTACCCTGGATGAGTTGGCCAAGGCAGTGGGCATAACATCCGGCGGCCTTTCCCAAATAGAACGGGGGTTGGTAGATCCTTCCCTTTCGGCCCTGCGGCGCATATCCGGGGCATTAAACCTGCCCATCAAGGCCCTGTTTTCCGAAAGCGGGGAAAGCTTCGTCAGCCGCCGGGGCGCTCGAAGCCGAATGGTTCTGCCCGATTCCTCCATAGATCTGGAGTGCGTTACCCCCGTTCGCTATTCCAGCGGCATCACGCCTACGGTGGATGCCCTCATGGCCACCCTCCAGCCCGGAACATATGGAGGGGAAGCCCTTTCCCGCCATGAGACAGACGCCTGCTTTGTGGTCATTCGAGGCACATTTGTGGTGGAGATGGCCTGCGAAAGCGTAACGCTGGAAGAAATGGACAGCATTTACCTCATGGAAGGGGTCCAGCACCGGCTTTATAATCCCGGGGATCAGGAGGCAGTGGGCCTTTTCATTATGGCAGGGGGAGTCTGCTAGCCAAGTATAGAAGGGATGGATATAAAAGGAAAAGCATTAGAACAGAAATAAAGGGCGCCGGCGGCAAACCGCCGGCGCCCGGGTTTATCCTATAGTGACCCTTACTGCTCCATATGCCGCCCCGGGCAGATGGGGCGGGGCGGCAGCTTTTGTAAAACCCTCTGCCCCCAGCCCTTTCACCCGGCTGCATACAGGGCGGAGGGAAGGCTACTTATACCTGCAGGTCGGATTCGCAGCAGCGATAATCCGTATCGATATTATGGGCAATAAAACGCGCCTTCAGGTTCCTGGGGTTGCACATGGAATTCTCGCTTCCGCTAACATCCAAATCCTCCGGCAGGACGAATTTGATGCCCTTTACCAGCACATCCCTGCAGCTGGGGGAATTATGGGCAGGAATGGTAAAGGCTTTCATGCCCCGCGGATATTCCGTACCGCCGGAATCTACCTCTGTAAGAATGGCAGCAAGGGCTACCCGCCGGTTTGGGCAGACATGGTTTTATTCGAATTTGTAACACCCATGTTATTTTTCCTCCTGTTGATGATTTAGGCCTAGGCCCTTTATTATATCTATAACTATGCACGCGCTCAGCATAGGGGAACCTGCTTACCCTTGGACCTTAAGGGTATAAAAAAACAGGGGCAATTCTGCCAGGGGAAACATGGGTGGCTACTTGTTTTTTATCCGGCTTTCTGCTATCATACTCTGTGGTGCAACGGGCGGCGTTTAACCCTGCATTTTTCAGGGGCTTGGACCTGCCGCAGCCGCCATTACAATTGATGGACGCAAGCATACAGGTTGGCCCCATCATTTTTTTTCGCAGCCGGCCAGAAAAGCTATGGCCGCATATTCCGAAAAAACAGCATCGATGTTTAAGAGGAGGTCTTTTTCATGGCCCGCTCCAGGCAGAGTGCGGATCTTACCCAAGGCGTCATTTGGAAGCAGCTGCTGCTCTTCATGCTGCCCATTGCCGCCGGGACCCTTTTTCAGCAATTTTATAACACGGTGGACGCCATCGTGGTGGGCCAGTTCATCGGCTCGGATGCCCTGGCGGCTGTAGGCGGCTCCTCCGCTACCATCATTCAGCTGATGGTAGGGCTTTTTACAGGGCTGTCCTCCGGGGCCACCGTGGTCATTGCCCAGCGCTTTGGCGCCAATGACCGGGAAGGGCTTTCCAAGGCCGTCCATACCGCCGTAGCCTTCAGCGTAGTGGCGGGGGCGGCGGTAACCATCATCGGCATCCTGCTGGCGCCGGACGCCCTGCGGTGGACCCAGAACCCGGAGGAGATCATGGATGATTCCGTGACCTATCTGCGGCTGTATTTCCTGGGGATCATTCCCACCCTGGTATTCAACATGGGCTCGGGCATCCTGCGGGCCGTGGGGGATTCCCGCCGGCCTTTATATTACCTGGTTATCTGCTGCCTGCTGAATATCGTGCTGGACGTGCTGTTCGTAGCGGGCTTCCATATGGGCGTAGGGGGTGCGGCCATCGCCACCGCTATCTCCAACCTGGTGAGCGCCTTTCTCATCCTGCTGCAGCTTTACCGCTCGGAGAACATTTACCACCTGGTGCCCCGGGAGATCCGCCTCCATGGCCCCACCCTGGGGAAAATCCTTTGGATCGGCGTGCCGGCGGCCATCGAAAGCGCGGTATATTCCATTTCCAACCTCATCGTCCAGATCCCTATCAACCGGCTGGGCACGGACGCGGTAGCCGCCTGGTCTGCCACGGGCAAAGTGGATGGAATATACTGGTCCCTGAGCGTATCCGTGGGGGTGGCCATCATGGCCTTTGTGGGCCAGAATTGCGGCGCAGGCAAGCGGGACAGGATGAAGGAGAGCGTGCGGGTATGCCTGAAGATGGCCATGCTCATGACCGTTACCCTCAGCGCCCTGCTGCTGCTCTTTGCCCGGTACTGCTTCCGGATCTTTACGGATAACCCCCAGGTCATCGAGTATGCGACCCAGATCGTTACCTACTTCGTGCCCTATTACTTCCTCTGGACCTTTATCGAAGTGATCGCCAACTCCCTGCGGGGCGCCGGGGACGCGGTGGTGCCCATGGCGATTAGCGTAGGGGGCATATGCGGCATCCGCATCCTGTGGATTTTGCTGGTAGTGCCCTATTGGAGCAGCCTGCTGGGCATCTCCATCTGCTACCCCCTTTCCTGGTTGGTGACGGCCATCATCCTGCTGGTATACTATAAGCGGGGGAAATGGCTGGAAAAGAGCGCGCTGCCCAGGGACGGGGCCCGGGAAGAGAACCTTTCCTGCGGATAACGAAAAAGAGCGCAAAAAGCAAAAAAAGCGGCTGATGCAGCCGCTTTTTTTATTCCGGTTTATTCCGGGCGTTTCTCCTGCCGCCGGAAGAGCCGGCCCAGGCTATGGAAAATGGATTTTTCCCTGGAGCCGCTGGCCTTATCCGGCCTTTCCCGGGCAGCCCGCAGAGCTTCCTCCATCAGGTAGATATGGCTATCCAGAGGAACCTCAGAGGCGGGGCAAGGGCTATAGCTCCCATCCGCCATGAGGATACGGGCTTTCCGGCTGTCCAGGGCAGCAGCCTCCATAATTTTATGGATCTTTTCCCGAACCTGCCGGTCGTAAATGGGACAGGCCACCTCTACGCGCCGCTCCGTATTGCGGGTCATAAAATCTGCCGAGGCGATATACATCCGCTCTTCCGCCCCCTTGCCGAAGCAGTAGATGCGGCTGTGTTCCAGATACCGGCCCACGATGCTGCGGATGTGGATATTCTCCGTCTTTCCCGGAATGCCTGGCAGCAGGCAGCAGATACCCCGGACGACCATGTGAATCTGTACGCCGGCGCAGGACGCCTCTGAAAGCTTATCGATGATATCCGCATCCGTAAGGGAATTGATTTTGATGAAGATATATCCTTCCCGCCCCTTGGCCATTTCCCCTTCGATCAGGGAAAGGATGGCGGATTTGAGCCCCACCGGCGCCACCAGAAAGTGCTTATATTCCCCTTGCAGGTTGCCGATGGACATATGTTTAAAGAATTCCGCCGCATCCCGGCCGATCTCTTCCCGGGCAGTCATAAGGCTCAGGTCCGTATAAAGGCGGGCGGTATT
This sequence comes from uncultured Clostridia bacterium, assembly GCA_944336625.1. Classification (GTDB taxonomy): domain Bacteria; phylum Bacillota; class Clostridia; order Christensenellales; family CAG-138; genus Pelethousia. The sequence continues at coordinate 688 of CALVLF010000004.1, read as the reverse complement.
CTCATTGTAATTCCCTGTGCCCACCTGGGTAATATGCTGGATTCCCCCCCGGGTTTTCCGGGTGATCAGGCATACCTTGGAATGGACCTTGAAAAACTCAAAGCCATAGATGATGGTGCAGCCCGCCTCTTCCAGCCGCTCGGACCAGTCGATGTTATTCTGCTCGTCAAAACGGGCCCGCAGCTCGATGAGGACGGTGACCTGCTTGCCGTTTTCCGCGGCCATGCACAGGTAATCCACCAGCTTGGCGCTGTGGGCCAGGCGGTAGATGGTGATCTTGATGGAAATGACGGAAGGATCCTCCGCTGCCTCCTTGACCAGGCGCAGAAATGGCTCCATGCTTTCAAAGGGATAGGAAAGGAGGATGTCTCCCCGCTCCACCTGCTTGAGCATGCTCTCGTCCCGGTGGACGCCGGCAGGCCACTGGGGGGTGAATTTTTCATACAGAAGGCCTTTCCCGCTTCCCCGGCCTGCCCGGGAGACCAGGCCATAGACATAATCCATCTTCAAAGGGGCGCTGGTCACATAGATCTGAACCGGGGAAAGGCCCAGCTTTTCTCTGAAATAAGCCTGAAAGGCCGGGCTGACGGCGGCGGAAAGCTCCAGCCGCACCGGCGCCAGGCGGCGGCGCTGGCCCAGGACCTTTTTCATGCGCTTGCGGAAATCCGATTCATCGGCAAAAACCTCG
>CALVLF010000003.1 GCA_944336625.1 uncultured Clostridia bacterium | reverse complement strand
CTATTTCGGAACCAACTCCGCAGTTCGTAATAGTATAAACGCTTCTAAACGGCCATTTGCTACAAAACGTAATTTTTAAAAGGAGGACAGAATGCGGAAGGAATATCCTATCCCCCCTTGTACCGGGCTGCGGATCGACGTAAAGGCGGGCCAACATATTGCCGTAATCGACCCGGAGGGCGGGCAGGTGGCGGATTTCTTTGCCCAGGGAGCGGAGAACCCCGGGGAATTCCTTTCCCCCGGCGTTACCATCGACTGCAATGCATCCCTCCGCCTGCATATAGGGGATATTCTATACAGCAACCTATACCGGCCCATGCTGGAGTTGCTGGCAGATGACGTAGGGGAGCATGACCTCCTGCATCCCTGCTGCTGCAAGGAGATGTATGATTTTTTCTATCATAATGGCGAGGGGCATCCCAACTGCCTGGATAACATAAATGGGGCCCTGGGCCAAAGCAACCCTACCATCACGCCTGTGAACCTTTTTATGCATACAAAAATCCATTCCGATGGCAGCATTTCCGTAGAGAAGCCCCTTTCCAGGGCCGGGGATAAAATCGTTTTCCGGGCCCGGATGGATATGGCCCTGGGGATCGCTGCCTGCAGCGTCCGGGAAAGCAAGTGCAACAGCGGCGCCTGCACGCCCATTCATGTGGTAATCGATTCCGGGGAAGAAGCTTGAAGCGGCGCAAAGGCTGCCGCCGGCAGGGCCGGCTGAAAGGAAGCATGCCCCTTGCAAGAGAGGGGGGGCGGCGGGTGCGCGCAGCGCACACGAAGGAGGGACCGGGGCGCAGCCCCGGTCCCTCCTTCGGTTTGGCGGCCTTAGGGCCGCCAAACGCCGCCGCCCCCGCCCGGGCCTTCGCCGGCCTTCCTTAAAGCCGCCCATCAAAGCCGGGCAAGCCGAACCTTGCCCGGCGGCACCTGGAGCCGCATTCAGCGGTATAAGGCTTCGCCCCCGCAAGCAAAGCAAAAGCCCGGCCCCATAATCTACGGGGCCGGGCGGCTGTAAACGAAGGGCGCGGGCGGGAACCAGTGTTTCCCGCTAACCTCGGTGCGCGAATATCGCCGTGCGCGTAGCACCGGGGCCGGGCGGCTGTGAACGAAGGGCGCGGGCGCAAACCATGGCTCCCCGCAAACGTTCGTGCGCGAATATCGCCGTGCGCGTAGCACCGTTAGTCTTTGCGCTGGATCTGGGCGCCCAGGGCGCGGAATTTCTGCTCCAGGAATTCGTAGCCCCGGTCGATATAGTGGATGTTATGCACCTGGCTGCGGCCCTGGGCCATGAGGGCAGCCACGATCAGGGCGGCGCCGGCCCGCAGGTCGCTGGCATAAAGGGTAGTGCCGGAAAGCTTCTCCACCCCTTCCACATAGGCGGTGCGGCCGCTGAGGTTAATATTAGCCCCCATGCGCCGGAGCTCCGGCACATGGTTAAAGCGCTCCTCAAAGATATTTTCCACTACGAAGCTGTTTCCCTCCGCCGCGGAAAGCAGGCTCATCATGGGTTGCTGCAGATCCGTGGGGAAGCCGGGGTAAGGCAGGGTTTTGATATTTACGGCCCGGGGCCGGGCATCTGCCGTAACCCGCAGGAAAAAATCCCGCCCGTCGTCCCCTTCCAGCACCCGTACGCCGCTTTCCATCAGCTTGGCGGAAACGGCTTCCAGGTGGGTAGGGATGACGTTATTGAGCACCACATCCCCGCCGGTGGCGGCGGCAGCGATCATAAAGGTGCCGGTTTCGATCTGATCCGGGATGATGGCATAGGTGCAGCCATGAAGCTTGCGGCCTCCCTGGATGCGGATCACATCCGTGCCAGCGCCCTTTACGCTGGCGCCCATCATATTGAGGAAGTTAGCCACATCTACTACATGGGGCTCCTTGGCGGCATTGCCGATGATGGTCTGCCCCTCCGCCCCTACGGCGGCCAGCATAATATTGATGGTAGCGCCAACGCTGACTACGTCCAGGTAAATTTCCGCGCCGATGAGCCGGGACGCCCGGGCCCGGACATTTCCATTTTCAATGCGTACTTCCGCCCCTAGGGCCCGCATGCCCTTGATATGCTGGTCTATGGGCCGCTGGCCAATGGCGCAGCCCCCGGGCAGGGCGATTTCCGCCTCCTTATACCGGCCCAGCAGGGCTCCCAGAAGATAATAGGAAGCCCGCAGGGAACGGACCATATCGAAGGTGACCTGGCAGCTGGAAATGCCCCGGGGGTCCAGGCGCATCTCCCCATCCGGAGTAAAATCCACCTGGGCGCCCATGCGGCGAAGAATGGCCTCCAGTTTGCGTACATCCTCTATGGCTGGCAGGTTTTCCAGCATACAGCTCTCCCCCGCCAGAATGGCAGCGGGTATGATGGCCAGGGCCGCATTCTTCGCGCCGCTTATGGTTACCACGCCCTCCAGCCGGGCGCCGCCTTCGATCTCATAATACGCCATGATGCTCCTATAAATCCTTCCTGTGTTCCGCCCCATATGGCGCGGGAACGCTAAGCATGTTAACCTTTTTCTGTGCCCCCGGATGCTGCTTCGGCCCTATTGCAGAAACAATCCGGCTTTGCCCCATCGGGCGGGGACGCCTTATTTTCCAGGGCCGGCTTTATGCAGGGAAGCCTTTTGGCCGTTGCCAGCCACGGATCTTGTCCTTTTCCGGCCCATATTCTTCCTGCCCAGTTCCCCCTCCGTTTGCAAATTTAGGTGAAGGGGAAGGCTTTTGTGGTATACAAAGGTATGCAGGCGGGGCTGCAGCCATGATATGGGGCTCTAGTTTGGTGCGGGCGGCCATTGCGAACGGAGGGAGTTGATTCCGTAATAGGGAAGCCGCTTCCAAAAGGCTCCCTTGTGTAAAGGGAGCTGGCGCGGCCTATAGCCGCGACTGAGGGATTGTAGACGCAGCAGCTATATAAAAGCGCTGGCCAGAACTCCAGCCGCTACAATCCCTCAGTCCGCTTCGCGGACAGCCCCCTTTACACAAGGGGGCCTTTTGGCATTTTCCCTTTACGAAGCCCACCCCACAGTTCGCAATAGTCGCCCTGCGTCGGGCCAGAGGGCCCTTCCTGAGGCTCCTTTGCGCACTCGGCTACCGCCCCCGCAAAAGGCCCAAAGCAAGCCGTAGCGTCGCGAGGGCGGAGCCGAGCGCCGCCTCGTCGGGCCAAAGTCCGCTTAGCTCCGCTTCCGCCTGCAAGGCGAAAGCTCCACCCGCTCCCTTGGCCCTCCTCTACCGCAAAAGGCCGTCGCTGCGCCTCCGCTGTGCGCTTGCAAGCGCGCGCACAACGCTTCGCCTTGC
>CALVLF010000002.1 GCA_944336625.1 uncultured Clostridia bacterium | reverse complement strand
TATGCGTGTAGAGGGTTATAGGGGGGGTGCGTCCGGTGGCGTGCGTATCGCCAACGCCCATGCAAAGATCAGTCAGATGCAGAGGGATGGAATAGACCTGCCCATCTCCCAGTGCATGGCAGCCAGCCCTGAAGATGATCAGGCGAAACAACAAGAAGATAAGCCGGATTATAGCCAGCTGAGCGTGGAGGGGATCTATGCTTTTGCCCTGGGGGCAAACATTCAGGATGTGCAGCCCGTTCTGGACCGGCAGATCGCTTATAATACCGCCATTGCGGAGGAGGGGCTCCGGGGGGACTATGGGGCCAATATTGGCTCCGTCTTGCTGGAGAGCTATGGCCAGGACGTGCGGAACCGGGCCAAAGCCCGAGCGGCTGCCGGCTCGGATGCCCGGATGAACGGGTGCGAGCTGCCCGTTGTGATCAATTCCGGCAGCGGGAACCAGGGGCTTACCGCTTCGCTTCCGGTGATCGAATATGCCCGGGCCCTGGGGGCTTCCCAGGAGAGCTTATACCGGGCCCTGCTTATTTCCAACCTGTGCGCCATTCATCAAAAGAGCGGCATCGGCGCCCTTTCCGCTTATTGCGGCGCGGTAAGCGCCGGGGCGGGCGCGGGCGCGGGCATCGCCTACCTGAAGGGCGGGGGCTATATCGGCGTAGCCCATACCATCGTCAATACCCTGGCCATTACCTCCGGCATCGTCTGCGACGGAGCAAAGGCCTCCTGCGCCGCCAAGATTGCCACGGCAGTGGATGCGGGTATCCTGGGCTATGATATGTTCCTGCAGGGCCAGCAGTTTTATTGCGGGGATGGCCTCGTAGCTTCGGGGGTGGAAAATACCATCCACAATATTGCCCGCCTGGGGCGGGAAGGTATGCGGGAAACGGACCGGGAGATCATCCAGATGATGACCTGTGATATGTAATTTGCCCTTTATTAAGCCCCGAAAAAGGGGCTCTTTCTTTTTCCGGAAGTGATTTCCTCCGGGCGCCAACACAAAGGCCGGGTCCGTTTTATTTTCAAGCAGAAAATTGCGCTTCGGATAGGCCTGGGGCAAACCCGCCTGCCATAGAATCTTTTGCCGGAACAAAAAGCATAAAATCCTCCCCGCATTTACTGCGGGGAGGATTTGTAGGTTTACAAGTATAGGGTGCTGATTTCTGTGGGCCCCGGGTTACCGGTTATCCACCCGCTCCGGATACATATCATGATGGGCAAGCCGGTCCAGAGCGATGGCCTCCCAGGGAGTGCCGGGTTTGCCATAATTGCAGTAGGGATCGATGGAAATGCCCCCCCGCGGGGTGAATTTGCCCCAAACCTCGATGTATTTCGGATCCATCAGGCGGATGAGATCCTCCATGATGATATTCATGCAGTCTTCATGAAAATCCCCGTGGTTGCGGAAGCTGAAAAGGTACAGCTTAAGGGATTTGCTTTCCACCATTCTAGGGCCGGGTACATAGGAGATATACACCGTTGCAAAATCCGGCTGGCCGGTAATGGGGCAGAGACTGGTGAACTCCGGGCAGTTGAACTTGACAAAATAGTCATGGTCCGGGTGCTTATTGGGGAAGGTCTCCAGCACTTCCGGGGCATAGTTCATAGAATAGGCGGTTACCTTGCTGCCCAATAGGGAGACGCTGCCGAATTCATCCTGGTTGCGCTGGCTCATGCTTCGCTCCTTTCTCCGGAAGTAAGGTTCCAGATCCGTTTGACCAGATGGATCAGCCCTACGCCGCAGATGGCCGGCACGATTTGCCCGATGCACAGGCTTAAGGCCAGGGGCCAATAGGGCAGCTCCAGCAGATAGGAGAGCCAAAGGGGTACCCCCAATCCGGGAATCAGAAGAATGGGAAGGGCGCAAAGCCAAACCGGTAAGCCCGCCCGCTGGATCCAAACCTCAAGGCCGGAGGTAGCCAGCCCTGCGGCAAGGCCGCCCACAAGATCCAGTATGCCCAAGCCCCCGAAGATATTGCCCAGCGCATTGGCCAGGCCCAGGGGCACAACCAGGAACGGAAACAGATAGGCCAGGGCGTATAGCGACGTTGCAATACGAATCTGATAAGCGCCAAAGGAAAAACTCTGAGTAAGATACAGAACCGTTACATACAGGGCCAGGATCAGCCCGGAAAGGGTCAGCTTCTGTACATGCGACAGCTTTTTTTCCATCTGTTTTCACCTCCTAATGAATAAAGGCCGCGCCGCAGCCTGCGGCCGCCTTCTGACAAAAATGTGGGACGCCCCTGAAGGGCCGTCTCTGTTTGTCCCTAGTTTTGTTTTCGGACAGGATGGTTGCGAACTGTCCTCATTAGGCATACGGTGGCATTATAAACCCTTCCCGGGCAAATGGCAATAGCGGGGGCGCTTTTGTAGGCCGGAAAGGGAGAGGAGCAAAGCTATTGAATTTTTATGGTGATCTTTGCGCCGCAGTGGGGGCAGTGGGGCAGGTACTTGCCCCGGAGCGCATCCAGACGGGAGCCCGTTTGCAGCTTTTTCCCGCAGCTGGGGCAGCTATACAACCGGTCGATTTGTGCTGCAGCACAAAAGCACGCGATGAGGCCCCCGGCAAAAATTAAAAAAGCCCAGCCATTTCCCAGGCCCCAAATGGGGGCGTATATGGCCAGAATCGCTATGCCCAGGCCCAGCCAGGTTAGCGTTCGCAGCAGATACAGCTTTCCCTTTGGGATAATAAGCAGCATAAAAAGCCTCCTCGCATCTCCCGTTTCAATATACGCGTTGGCGGGGAAGCCAGCTTCCCCGCCAATCATGCTTCGCAATTCTATTATATGTTTCGCTGTGCTTAGTCGTCAATCCGGAAGCGGTATTCCAGATCGTCCTCAGCCCGGTCCAGCTCATCTTCCATGATCTCCAGCTGCCGCTCTACATCCCGCAGATCCGTGCGGCTCAGCAGCCCCTGGCGATAATCCCGCTCAGCCTCGTCTTCACATTGATCCAGCTGGTTCTCCATGGCCTCCAGCTCCCGGTCCAGGGAACGATAAGTATCGTAATTCGCGCTGGAATCGCTACCAGGGGTGGCGGCGTTTGCCTTGGCGATGACTGCGTCTACTTCGGACTGCAGGCCGCTCAGGTCATAATCCGCAACGGTTTTGGTGGTGGAAGCGGAGCTCGTTCCCTGAGAGGCAGCGGAAGAGGGAGCGGCAGTAGCCTGGGCCGTAGCCGCAGAGGCGTTTTCAGCGGGGGCGGCTGTGGGCTCCGGCGCCGGGGTGGCTTGCAGGGCCGTGTCATCGCCGGCTTGGGTGGCGTTGCCTTCCTGAAGGGCGGTGATCTCCTGCTGCAGGCCCTGAATGGTTTCGTTCATCTGCTGAAGCTGCTCTGTGAGAGCGGCGGTATCCTGGGCATCCGTAGCAGCGGGGGCTGCGCAGCCCACCAGAAGAAGGGCAATACCGACTACGATAACCAATAGCTTTTTCATGTTGTTTCCTCCTGATGATGAAAAATCAATTTTTTAGGTGGAAGCGCTTTGCTTCCCGTTTGTGGGTGGTCCATTCGCCGGCCTGTCTTCCCGGGTACAGGCTGGAGGGAATGGGCGGGCCCTCTGGGCGCCGCGGGGTTCTTGCTTCTCTGCGGGGCTGCCGGCTGGCGGCTGCTTCCCTCGCTTCGATGGCCTTAGGATAAACGGGGAAAATGAAATGCAGATGAATTTCAAAAAGTTTTTTTCGATTTTTTGAAAATGGATTTTTCGCAAGGGAATATACTTATATATAATGCGCAGAGAAAATGGCGAAAATACTGGAAAAATATGCCATACCATCAAATTGTGGAAAGGAAACAGGAGATTTAATTTCACAATTTGGAAAATGATATGCTGCAGCCCTTTTTCATGCTGGCTTCATTTTGCTGCTTATAATATAATTGCATAGAGGAAGAAAAAGGAGGCGGCTTCATGCGGATATTGGTTGTAGAAGATGAAAAGCAGCTCAATGAAGCCCTTTGTAAACTGCTGGAAAGCGAGCATTATGCTGTAGACCGCTGCTATGATGGGCAGGAGGCCTGGGAACATCTTGCAGGCGCTGACTATGACGCGGTAATTTTGGATATCATGCTGCCCAAAGTGGATGGCCTCACCCTACTGCACAGGCTGCGGGAAAAGGGTAGCGCCGTGCCCGTCCTTCTTCTGACGGCCCGGGACAGCATTGAAGACCGGGTGGAGGGGCTGGATGCCGGTGCGGACGACTATCTGGTCAAACCCTTTGCCGGGGAAGAGCTTTTAGCCCGGATACGGGTGCTGATCCGCAAGCAGAGCAAAAATCTGACCAATAAGCTCCAGGTAGCGGATTTGGTCATGGATGTAAGTAAGCGCCAGGTTTTTCGGGGCGGCAAGGAGCTCTTCCTGTCCGGCCGGGAGTATGCCATTCTGGAATACCTGATGCGGAACCAGGGCATCATCCTATCCCGGCAGCGGATCGAGGACCATATCTGGAACTATGATTATGAAGGTGGGTCCAACGTAGTGGATGTATATATCCGCAAGCTTCGCAAGCTCATCGACGAGGGCTATACCCCCAAGCTCATCCACACCGTACGGAACGTGGGCTATGTGCTCCGGGAGCAGCCATGAAGCGGTTATCCGTAAAACAGAGGATGGTACTCTGGTCCGCCGGAACCCTGCTCCTTATGACCGTCCTCCTTTTCCTGCTATTGCAGCTGAGCCGGCACCGCCAGGCGGAAATTTACGCCCGGGAAACCCTGTACAGGGCGGCAGAAGACGCCATGGATGAGATCGAACTGGATGATGGAGAACTGGAGCTGGACGATGATCTGGACGATATCGATTATGCCAGCGTTATGGTGTTCGACGCCAGCGGGCGGGTCATGCTTTATGGCCGGGTGCCGGATTTCGATGCGCCCCTTTTAGCGAATACCATCCAGACAGCCCAGGGGGATACGGGCAGCGACTGGTATGTATATGACCGGCTGTATACCCTTTCCCCGGAGCTACAGGTATGGGTGCGGGTTTGTTTGAATATGGATTCCGTCCGTATGCTGGAAGATCAGACCTGGTCCCTTTTCCTGTGGATGATGTTGCCCATGCTCCTTTTAAGCCTTTTCGTAGGTTACCGGCTGACCCGGCGGGCCTTTCGGCCTATCGGCCAGATGGCGGCGGCGGTTCAGGGCATCGTAGATGGGGCGGACCTATCCCAGCGCACCGGCATCCAAAGCCAGGATGAATTCGGCCGGCTTTCCCAGGCCATTGACGATATGCTGGCCCGGCTGGAGCAGGCCTTTGCCCAGGAAAAACGCTTTACTTCCGATGTATCGCACGAATTGCGTACGCCCCTCACCGTCATTCTTACCCAGTGCGAGCTGGGCCTTCGGGAGGAGGATCCTGAACAGCAGCGGCAGTCCCTGGAGGCCATCAAGACCCAGGCGGATAAGCTCAGCCGCCTGGTGCGGGAGCTGCTGACTTTATCCCGCATGGATGCCAATACCCAGCCCCTCCACCGGGAACAGGTGGACCTGGGGGAGATTATGAAACTGGTGGCGGAGGAACTCCAGGGCAGCGCCCAGGAAAAGGGAATCTCCATAGAAACGGACCTGCAGCCGGGCTGCTGCCTCATGGCGGATGAGATGCTCATGATGCGGCTGATGATCAACCTGGTTAGCAATGCCATCCAGTTCGGCAAGCCTGGCGGATATGTGCGGCTTTCTCTGGCCCGGGAGGAGGGCTGGCTTTGCGGCAGCGTGGAGGATAATGGCATCGGTATCGCTTCGGAGGATCTGCCCCATATCTGGGAGCGGTTCTGGCAGGCAGATTCCAGCCGGACCGGGGATAATGGCAGCAGTGGCCTGGGCCTGGCCATGGTGCAATGGATCATCCATGCCCATAAGGGCACCATCCAGGTAGAAAGCACCCTGGGCCAGGGTACGTCCTTCCTCTTCCGCCTGCCCCTGGAGGAATGAAGCGGCATATGCTTCCCTGCAGAACTGTAAGGCTTAAGCACCCTTGGAAAACCTGCAGGCCTTTGCTGCAAATTTTCGCAACAACATAAGCAAAACGCCTGGTGGGCAGAGGGCCCAGCAGGCGTTTCCTTTTGCGGGGAAAGGCTCACTTCGCGGCGGCGCAGCGGGGAAGCAGCAGATTCTCAATGGCCCAGGCGGCGCCGCTCTGGCTGTTGGGCGGCGCAATGAAGCGGGCGGCTTGCTGTACCTCTGGAGCGCCGTTTGCCATGGCCACGGAGACTCCGGCCCAGCGGAGCAAGTCGATGTCCGTCTGGCTGTCCCCCAGGGCTGCCACCTGCCCGGCAGGAATATGCAGAACCCGGCATAAATGGGAAACGGCCCTGACCTTGGTGGCTTGGGGGTTGTTGTATTCCAGGCCGCCCTGGATGGTATAGGAGACCTCTAGCCCCAGGCCTTGCAGGCTCGCTTCAAAGGCGGCCCGCTGCCGGGGATCGTGGAAGAAAAGGTTGAGCTTTTCTACCATGGCTTCCGGATCTTCCCAAAGAATCTGGAGATCTTGGATAACCGTCCTGGAGCCCGGAAGGGTTTGGGAAAGATAGGCGGCGTTATAGTGCTCCCGGTCTGCCCAGCGGCTTTTTGCTACATATACCTGCCCGCGGGAATAAACTTCCGGCATGATATCCGCCGCCATGGCCCTATCATAGACGGCCTGCGCAGCTTCCAAGGGGATCGTGCGGGCATAGCTATCCAGCGCCGGCCCAAAGCCCCGCAGGCAAGCGCCGTTGCTGTAAGCCAGGTGGGTTAGGCCGGGGCAGGGGCCGAAAACGGGCTGAAGCTCCGAAATGGTTCGGCCCGTTGCCAGCATAACCAGCACGTCCCGCTGCAGCAGGGCGTTTACAGCCCGCGCCACATCTGGGCGGATACGGTTTTCCGGATCTGCCAGGGTGCCATCTACATCCAAGACGGCCAGACGAAGGGGCGTATCGCAAACAATCATAAAATCCATGCGCCTTTCCAAAAATTTCCCAAAGACAAAATAAATTATAACATACAGGCGCGGGCATGCCAATGAAATGGGGCAGCATCTTGCCCCCGGCATCAACTTAGGGTATGATGAAAAGAAAAAGGGAAAGGGAGAAGGGCATATGCAAAGCCTAATCGAAGAATTACGGGAAATTCTGGAAAAAAGCCGGGTTATAGCCTTCCTGGGGGGCGCAGGCGTATCTACGGAAAGCGGGCTGCCGGATTTTCGCAGCGAGGGCTCTGCGGCGGAAGCCCAGCGGCGCTTCGGTTATCCGCCGGAGACCCTGCTTTCCCATGATTTTTTCCTGCGGCACCCGGATATTTTTTATGATTACTATAAAAGCATGCTTCTGGTGCCCGCAGCGCCCAACCCGGCCCACTATGCCTTGGCTAGGCTGGAGGCCAAGGGAAAGCTCAACGCCGTCGTTACCCAGAATATCGATAATCTCCACCAGATGGCGGGCAGCAAACGGGTCTATCCCGTCCATGGGAACGTGGAATGGAACCGCTGCATGAACTGCAATAAATTCTTCCCCGGCGATTATATTCGGAATAGCCAGGGGGTGCCCCACTGCGATGCCTGCGGCGGCCTGATCAAGCCGGAGGTGGTCCTTTATGGGGAAGCGCTGGATCAGCAGATCTGGCGGGGGGCTGTGGCAGCCATCAGCAGCGCGGATACCCTCATCGTAGGCGGCACGTCCCTATGCGTTTATCCGGCAGCTTCTCTGCTGGAATACTTCCTGGGCAAGACCCTGGTGCTGATCAACAAAGGGGATACAGCCTATGACGAGCGGGCAGATCTGATCATTCGCCAGCCCATCGGCCAAGTTCTAGGGCAGGCGGTACTTGCGTAAACGCGGCCCCTAATACTCATCGACGATATAGCATGGGCAAGTGCCCAGCCTGTCCAGCCCTGTGGCAAAGGCCTCCTCCAGGGCCTCCGCTTCCCCATCAGCCAGAATATCCGCCATGGTCCGGTAGCCCGCTGCCCACTGGGCCAGCCTGCCGGCAGGAATGCGCAGCAGAGGGGGCCCGCTGCTAGGCTTTCCGGAAAGGGTAAATATACCCCGGTTGCCGGGCAGAAGAGGATCTTCTACCTGAATGGCACCGGGCCCCTCCAGATGTAAAGCCCGCAGCAGTGCTGAAACATCCGCTACGCCCCATACGCTGCGGGGGAGCTGTACGGCCTTGGCCCCCAAGGGCCGCAGGCCGGCATCCGGGGGCAGGCGCAGAGTCAGGGTTCTGCCTGGAGGACACCGGCGGGCCAGCCCCGCCCACAGGTGGCTGTAGGCGGCGGGGGAGAGGGCAGCGCATTCTTCCCCCAGAATGCCACCGCCCGGCTGCGCTTCCCCTGCATAATATATGCAATAGCCAGCCACCTGCCCGGAGTCTTCCAGCGTAACGATGCATTGGCCACCGCAGGAGCGGTAGTCCTGGCATTTGAGCAGAAAGTCCGAATAGCTCCTATCCACAATGGTGCTGTAATTCCGGGAAAAGCGGGCGTAGCAACGGTAAAGGGCGCTGGCCTCCTCCACCAGGTCATATTGCCGGCAGGGATCGAAAGCGGGCCGGGGCGCAGAAGGGGGCAGGGTCAGGTACAGGCTGTCGCTTACGGGAAAGTGTCCGGCGGAGGCATAGATGCTTAGCTGCACGGGTCGGTAACTTACCAGGGGAACCCCTTCCTGGCGCATGCGCTCCAGGAAAAAACGAAGGAGGCCATGCATAAGCCCCCGCCGGCGATGCTCCGGATGGGTAGAGACGCCGGCGATGATTACGCCGGGCAGAATCTGCTCCCGGAGTCGGAGATGTACGGGGAGGCCGTGGAGGCAGGCTAGAATATGTCCCCCTTCCACATATACGGGGCAATATTCCGGCAGGAACCGGTTGGAGAAGAACCAATCCACGAAAGCAGGCGGGTCATCAAAGCTGAGCTGCCAGAGGCTCCGCAGGGCCTCGCGCTCTGCCGGGGTGGCCATTCTGTACATGGGGAATACCTCCTGGCGCCGCCGGAAGGCTGGCACATTTTTTATAAAAGGAAAGAGGGGAAAAACCTTGGAGAAAGACCTGATCTGCATTGCCGGCACCATGGGCGTGGGCAAAACAACCACCTGCCGGGCCCTGCAAGGGATGTTGCCGGGCTGCGTTTTTCTGGATGGAGACTGGTGCTGGGATGCCCGACCCTTCCTGGTCAATGAAGAGACCCAGGCCCTGGTCATCCGGAATATCGCCTTTCTCCTGCGGGGGTTCGTGGATTGTACTGCCTATAAAACGGTGCTGTTCTGCTGGGTGCTGCATGAGCGGGATATTCTAGAGCAGATCCTCCGGACCATGGGCCCCGGAGGATACCGGCTGCATGTTCTTTCCCTTATTTGCGCCCCGGAGGCCCTGGAAAAAAGGCTGGGGGCGGATGTGCAGGCGGGCCTGCGGGCGCCGGAGGTGCTTTCAAGGAGCCTGGAGCGGCTGCCCGCCTATGCCGCCCTGGGGTGGCCCTTACTGGATACGACGGAATTATCCCCCAGGGAAGCCGCCAAACTTATTTATCAAGGGCTGGCAGAGGGGAAACTGTAAGCTCGGGATGGGCTTGAAGCTAGACGCCGAGCCGGCCGATATCCCGAATGAGGCTTTGCAGGGCTTCGTCTGTGGTTGCCCAGCTGATGCAGAAACGTGTCACGAACCGCCCGTCTCCATAAGGATGGCTTTCCTCAAACATATACCCCCATTCTGTTAAACGGTCCATCTGCGCCCGGGTCAGAATAGGGAACTGCAGATTGGTAGGGGAGTCCCTCCACATCTCTATACCGTGCGCCAGAAAGGCCTCCCGAAGGCTTAGGGCCTGGGAAACGGCCTTGGCGCAGATCTTATAATAGAGCCCGTCCGAAAAAAGGGTATCAAACTGAATACCCAGCAGCCTTCCTTTGGCCAATAAGGCCCCATGCTGCTTGATATAATAGCGAAAGTCCTTTTTCAGGCTCTCTTTTTTTATAACCAGGGCTTCCCCAAAGAGGGCGCCGCACTTGGTACCCCCCAGGTAAAAGACATCGCACAGCTCTGCAATATCCTTTAAGGTCAAATCACACCTGGGGCTGCCCAGGCCATAGCCCATCCGGGCCCCATCCAGGTACAGGGGCAGGCCGTAGGTATCGCAGACCCTGCGCAGAGCCTGGAGCTGCGCCTTGGAATAGAGGGTGCCGCATTCCGTAGGCCAGGAAATATAAACCATGCCCGGCTGCACCATATGCTCGGCAATGGGGCTTTCAAAATGCTCCCTGCAAAGCGCTTCCACCCGCTGCGCGCAGAGGGTGCCATCTTCGGTGGGCAGGGTGAGGACCTTATGGCCGGTAGCCTCTATAGAGCCCGTCTCATGGGTGGCAATATGCCCCGCTTCCGTCGCAATCACCCCCTGGTGTGGGCGCAGGATGGATTTGATGACGATGGTATTGGTCTGGGTGCCGCCAACGAGGAAGTGCACATCTCCTTCCACCAGGCCGCATTCCGCTAAAATCCTTTCCCGGGCCCGGGCACAGTAGCTGTCCATGCCATAGCCAGGGGTTTGCTCCATATTGGTGTGTTGCAGAGCTTCTAAAATACGGGGGTGGCAGCCTTCGGTATAATCGCATTGAAACTGAAGCATAGGTTTCTCCTTATAATATGCATGGACTTAAAGGGCTGAATTCGCCCCTTAAACACGAATCAAGATATTCTCACCCTAGTCTAAAACATAAGCATGGCACTTGTCAACGAAAAACGAGCAGAGTCCGTATTATAAAGACACACATCTCTAGGAGGAAGCCATCGCAGGCTGGAAACGCAAGAGCAAAAAGGAAAAAGGCCGGTGCCTGCCCTATAGGTGGCAGCCGGCCTTTCCGTGGGAAGTTCAGCGCGTAATTTGGGACCAAAGCCTGCCATCGGCCCAGGGATAGGCTGGCAAGCCCTTGCTGCGGGCGTAGGATAAAAGGGCGCAGGCCGTATCCTGGGTAAAATAGCCCGTCAGCAGGCAAGGGAAGCCATTCTGATTTAAAAGAGCCTGCAAGGTGAATACGTGGGGCCCGGCACTCCCTGCTTTTAAGAAGGGATAGCCGCGGCCGGGCTGGCAGGGCGGCGCCGCCTGGACTTCCGCATGCACCCAGGCAGGGGTCAGATAGGGTGGCTCCACATAGGAAAAAAGGGGGCATTGCAGGCAGAATTTCCGAAGTGCCTGCCGTTTTTCCCTGGAAAGCGCCCGGCCCATTCCCAGGGCCAGGCCCGCATAATGGGCGGACTGGCCCTTGCCCGGCGGCCGGAAGCAGGTTTCCACATCCACTGGCCCGAAGCCGGCGCAAACCGCCTCATAGGCCAGCAGGAGCCGCCGGTCCGTCCAGGCAATGCCTCCGTACTGCCGGGCAAAGCCCTGGGCTCGAAGGCCTGCCGGCAGCCCCCGCGGTTCTACGCATTGGAATTTTTCCGTATGATGATCATATATAAAAATCCTTGCCATATGACAGCATATGGCAAGGATTTTATGAATGTGTATAAAAAATGAGCGTATTTTCGGCAAGAGGCGGCCGCGCCCTTATATGCGGACTCGCCTGGGCATGGCGGCCTTTTTACCTACGGGGCAGGATTAGTCAAACTGCCAGGTGCCGGCTGCGTAGACGATATTTCCATTGGCATCCACCAGATTACCTGCGGCGTCTATGGTTACCGTAATGCCGTTCACCACAAAGGACTGGCCTACATAATCCAGATAGTCTGGCGTAGGGGTGGGAACCAGCTGTCCCGTTGCATAGTAGTAATAATTGCCATCCTCCCCCAGGTAGATGCTGGGGGTTCTGGGCGGCAGAGAGGCGCCGGGGGAGAGAACCTTTGCTTCATCAGGCTCTTCACTGGAGTCGAAGATAAAGGAATGGAGGGCCAGGGCATTTGCGGGCAGATCCGTAAGGAACACAAAAGAGCCCTCATACCGTCCGTTCTCATACAGCCCGTCCGCCGGGATGCGGCTGCTGAGCAGGCCAAGGGTATCCATGGAAAGAGCGGAGGTGGCGCATTCCAGGATGCGGGCATTGGAAATATTGGTCTCCACCAGGGGGAGGATATCCTCTAGAAAGGCATATTGCCGGGTGAGGCTGGCATCCTTGAACTTGGCAAAGACGGCGTTGAGGATTTTGAACTGCCGGTTGACCCGGGAAAAGTCGCTGTCGATCTTCCGGATCCGGGCATATCCCAGGGCCTGCTTGCCGGTCAGCTTTACATTGCCCGCCTCCGCGAAGATGAAACCATTCCACAGGTCGGAAATGCCCCGTTCGCGGTTAAGGCCAGCGATGCAGTCATTGGCGGCGCTGATCTCCTCCGCCGTCATGCGGACGGTAACGCCATCCAGCGCGTCGATCACATCCTCGAACATATTGAAATCCACCAGGACATATTCCGAAAGGTTCATATGAAAGCTTTCGTTAATGGTCTGCATCAGCAGATCTACGCCCCCCCGGGCAGCGGCGCTGTTCATCTTTCCGTAGCCATAGCCCGGGATATTGGTAAGCATATCCCGCATAAGGCTGGTGAGCTTCAGCCGGCCGTTTTTCTTATCGATCGTAGCAATCATCACCGTATCCGCCCGGCTGTTGCCGCTGCTTCCCCGGCGGTCTACTCCGATGAGGAGGATATTGATGAAACGGTCATCCGCCAGGTTTGCTTCCATGGTATCCAGCTGGGCCTGGGTGAGGATGGTCTGGTTGTATAGCTCGCTCAGGGGAAGCGGCGTGGGGATTGGCGTGGGCGTAGGCAGGGGCGTGGCCTCGGGGGCAAGGGTAGCCGCCGGAGTGGGGCTGGCCACAGGCGCCGGGGTAGGGGTATAGGTCTGGGCGTTTTCATCTTCAAAAACCGTATTGCCGCTTCTATCCAAACGGTTCAGCAGGTTTAGGGCCAGAATGGCTACCGCCAGAACTGCCGCCAGCAGGATGCCCCCCAGAATGAGCAGAGCCGTGCGCAGCGGGCGTCTTTTTTTATGCCTGCGTCCCCCTTCCGCTTCCGGGCGGGAAGGGGCGCTGTTTTTCTTTTCTTGTTCCATACCAGGTCTCCTAAGGTGTTTTTGCCGGTAAGCGTCGATTTACACTTACAGTGTGAGTATACAATGGTCACTTCAGGCTGTCAACGCGGATGGGTTTTCATGGTAGGCTTGCACGGAAGATTATCTTGTTGTACTATAGTAAAACAAGCAAAATGGGAGAGTATGCCATGGATGAAGCTTATGGGCAATTCGCCGCCCTGTATGACCCGCTGATGGGGGATGTGGATTATGATGGCTGGGCCGCCTATCTGGCGGGCTTTCTGACCCCGGGCGGTAGGGTGGTAGATTGCGCCTGCGGAACCGGGGAAATTACGCTGCGGCTTGCCAAGCTGGGATTTCAAATGCTGGGGGTGGATATTTCCTCTGCCATGCTGGACGTGGCTGCGGCAAAGGCGCGGCGCGGTGGCCTGCAAATCCCTTTCATTTGCCAGGATATGGCAGCCCTTTCTCTGCACCAGCCCTGCGACGGGCTGGTATGCGCCTGCGACGGGGTGAATTATCTGGACTCTCTGGGGCGTGTGCAACGGTTTTTTCGGGCAGCCCACAAGGTCCTGCGGCCGGGCGGCATGTTCCTTTTCGATATCTCCTCGGCGTACAAGCTGGAAAATATTCTGGGAGGCCATACCTTTGGGGAGGACCGGGGAGACTGCGCCTATGTCTGGCAGAATGCCTATGACGGGGAGCAGCGGCTGCTGGAGATGGATTTGACCTTCTTCCAGCGGGAGAAGGATGGGCGCTACCGGCGCTTTACCGAGCGGCATATTCAGCGGGCCCATAGGCAGGAGGAGCTGCTGGCAGCATTGCTGGAAGCTGGCTTCCGGGCCCAGGTTTTCCATGCCTTTACCCAAAATGCGCCGGAGCTGGCCAGTCAGCGGCTCCAGTTTGTGGCGGAGCGGATATAACAAAAGCGATCATAGGAGAAGATTACATATGCAGGATATTATGCTACGGGGGCTCATGTGCGCGGATACAGTGCGCTTTTCCGCTATATCGGGCCGGGAGCTGTGCGAAAAGGCGCGTAATACCCACGGCCTTTCCCGGGTATGTACGGCGGCTCTGGGCCGAACCCTCCTGGGGGCTTCCATGATGGGCGCCGATATGAAGGATGCGCAGAACCGGCTGACGGTTATCATCAAGGGCGGCGGCCCCGCCGGAAATATCGTCTGTACGGCCTATAGCGATGGCCGGGTAAAGGGCTATGTGGAAAACCCGGCGGTGGAACTACCCCTGGGCCCGGATGGGAAGCTGGATGTTTCCACGGCGGTGGGCTGGTTTGGCGAGCTGACGGTGGTGCGGGACCTGGGCATGCGGGAGCCCTATGTGGGCCGCTGCAATCTGGTATCCGGCGAGATTGCCGAGGATCTGGCCCAATATTTTGCCCTGAGCGAGCAGCAGCCTTCCTTAGTATATTTAGGCGTTCGGGTGGATTCCCAAAGCGGCCGGGTCCGGGCAGGGGGCGGCCTCATCCTGCAGCCCCTGCCCAACTGCCCGGAGGCGGAACTGGATCTGCTGCAGGCGCGGGCCGATGGAATCAAGGCCCTGGCAGGGCTTCTGGATGAGGGAGCTTCCCTGGAAAAGGC
>CALVLF010000001.1 GCA_944336625.1 uncultured Clostridia bacterium | reverse complement strand
AACGGAGCAGAAGATCGACCGCATGTCCCGCAAAAAAGAAGCGCAGGCTATACAGGAAACGAAGGTGCGCCTGACAAAAGAGGCTGCCAGCCTGGAAAACAGGATGGAAGAAGCTCGCCGCGCCATTGCCCAGAGCGCGCAGACGCTGTTAAAATTAAAGGAAGAGCTGGAAACCCTGACGGCGGGCCTGGATGTGGAGCGCAAGGACATTGATGCGCTGACGGACCAGATCCACCTTCTGGAGGAAGAAAGGGCCGGCTGCCTGCGGGCTCTGGATGAAAGCCGGGAAAAGAAGGAAAAAGCAGCCGATGAGCTAGCAGAACTGCGGGAGCGGCGGCATAAGTTTGAGCTGAATCAGAACCGGGCGCAGCTAGAGCTTACCAATGCCCAGGACCGGATCTGGAACGATTATTCCCTTACTTATGAAAGCGCCCAGCAATACCGGCGCCCCATTGCGGCTGCGGCAGGGCATTTGGAGGTGGATTCCCTCAAGCAGCGCATCCGTGCCCTGGGGGATGTGAATGTAAATGCCATTGCGGACTACCGGAACCTGAAGGAACGGCTGGATTCCCTGGAGACCCAGTATGCGGATCTGCAGGCTGCGGAAAAGGATTTGCGGACGCTGATTCAAGAACTTGTGGAGATGATGGAACAGGCCTTCCAGCAGCAGTTCCGGCGCATCCAACAGAACTTTTCCTCCATCTTTGCAGAGCTGTTCGGCGGCGGCCGGGCGGAGCTGGTCCTCAGCGACCCCAAGGATATCCTCAATTGCGACATCGACATCATCGCCCAGCCACCCGGGAAAAAGCTGCAGCTTTTATCCCTCCTTTCCGGCGGAGAGCGGGCATTGACAGCCATCGCCCTGCTATTTGCCATTTTAAAGCTCAAGCCTGCGGCCTTCTGCATTCTGGATGAGATCGAGGCGGCGCTGGACGAGGCAAATGTGAGCAATTTTGCCACCTTCGTTCGCAATTACGCGCAGAATACCCAATTCATCCTAATTACTCACCGGAAGGGGAGCATGGAGGTTTGCGATTCCCTTTACGGTGTCGCCATGGAGGAAAAAGGCGTATCCAAGGTGGTTTCGGCGCGGTTTACCGCTTAACCTTCCTTTTAGGGGAAAGGATGCCTTTCCAGGGGCTGTTTCATTAAAATAAGGAGAAGAAAAATGGGACTATTTAGCAAGCTCAAGGCAGGCCTTGCCAAAACCGGCGGCGGAATGCTGGCCAGCGTATTTGGGGGCGAAGAACGGATCAACGATGCATTCTATGAGGAATTGGAAGAGGCGCTGATCATGGCGGATGTGGGGATGGAAACGACGGAATCCCTCCTGGATGCTCTGCGGGAAGCCGTTTCCGCAGGAAAGCTGAAAAGCCGTTCAGAAGCTAGGGAAGCCCTGATTGGAATCCTGACGAAAACCATGGTGCCCGCCCGTCCCTTTGCGCCGGAAGGAGGGCCTGCGGTTTTGCTGATCGTAGGTGTAAACGGCGTTGGCAAGACCACCTCCCTGGGGAAGCTGGCCAGCTTATATAAGGCCCAGGGCCGGAACCCTCTGCTGGCTGCGGCGGATACCTTCCGGGCCGCAGCGGCGGAGCAGCTCACCATATGGGCGGAACGTTCCGGGACGCCCATTGTCAAGCAAGGGGAAGGGGCAGATCCTGCGGCGGTGGTCTTTGACGCCATCAGCTCTTATAAGGCAAAGGGCAGGGATCTGCTGTTGGTGGATACGGCAGGGCGCCTGCATAACAAGAAAAATCTCATGGAGGAGCTGGCCAAGATCCGCCGGGTCATCGGCCGGGAGCTGCCGGATGTGCCCTGCGAATCCCTGCTGGTTCTGGATGCTACCACGGGCCAGAATGCCATTGCCCAGGCCAAAGCTTTTGCCGAGGTAGCAGAGCTGACTGGCGTCATCCTTACCAAACTGGATGGTACTGCCAAGGGTGGCGTTGCCGTTGCGGTTCAGGAGGTGCTCCATGTGCCCGTGCGCTTCGTAGGGGTGGGGGAAGGCATGGATGACCTGCTCCCCTTCGACGCGGAAAGCTTTTCTAGAGCCCTGCTGGAACAGTGATATGAAACAAAAGCTGTTTCATAAGGGAATTACGCCAGTCCGGGTGCTGCCCCTAGGATATCTTGCTGTGATTCTCCTAGGGACAGCTCTTTTGATGCTGCCCGCTGCATCCAGGGGAGCGCCTCTATCCTTTCTGGATGCCCTGTTCACGGCTACCTCCGCTTCCTGCGTTACCGGCCTTGTGGTGGTGGATACGGGGCGTTTATTCACACCCTATGGCCAGGGGGTTATATTGGGGTTGATCCAGGTGGGCGGCTTGGGGTTCATGGCTGTGACCACTATGGTTTTCCTGGCGCTGCGGGCGAAAATATCCTTACGCGGCCGGGTCCTTCTGGCGGAGGGAACCGGCACCGGGCGGGTGCAGGGCGTGGTGCGGCTGTGCAAGCAGATGGTTGCCCTGACCCTTTCCTGCGAAGCCGTAGGTGCCCTGCTGCTGGCAATTCGCTTCATTCCCCTGTATGGCTGGGGGCAAGGAATATGGTTTGCCATATTTCACAGCGTATCCGCCTTCTGCAACGCTGGATTTGACCTGATAGGGGGATACCGTTCCTTAACGCCCTTTGTCAGCGATCCTCTGGTGAATTTTACGATCATGGGCCTGATCATTCTGGGAGGATTGGGGTTTGGCCTGCTGCTGGAGCTTTCCCACCGGTTGAAGGCAAGGCGCCGCATAAGCGTGCATGGCCGCGTGGTTCTTTGGTGTACGGCTATTCTGATTCTAGGCGGGGCGGCGCTGTTCTGGCTCTTTGAGCGAAACAATCCGGCAACGCTGGGGAGCCTGCCTGTGCAGGAGCAAGGATTGGCAGCTCTATTCCAATCCGTAACCTGCCGTACTGCAGGCTTCAATACGGTAGAGCAGACCGGGCTGACGGAGGGCGGGAAGCTCTTAAGCTGTCTACTGATGTTTATAGGTGGTGCGCCGGGCGGAACCGCGGGAGGTGTAAAAGTCACTACGGTGGCCCTCCTTTTCTTTGCAGTCCGGTCTTTGATGCGCGGCCGGCAGGAGGCAGAGGCCTTTGGTAGGCGCTTTTCGCAAAATGCGCTGCTTCGCGCCCTGTGCATTTTTCTGTTGGCGCTTTTAGTTCTGCTGGCTGCGGCCATGGCCGTCTCTCTGGCAGAGCAGGGAACGGACTGTGGAGACATGGCTTTTATCGATAAAATGTATGAGCTTATCTCCGCCCTGGGAACGGTGGGCCTGACCATTGGCGTAACGGCCCAGGCTGGCGTAATAAGCCGGCTGGTGCTATGCCTGCTCATGTATCTGGGGCGGGCTGGTATTTTGACCATCGCCTTAGCCTTTGGGCATGAGGATCGGGACTCCGCCATTCGGTATCCCCTGGGTGAGCTAATGATCGGATAAAGAAAAGAGGATATGATGAAAAAAAGCATTCTAGTTCTGGGGCTGGGCCGCTTCGGCATGACGCTAGCTACAACCCTTTGCCAGATGGGCCAGGATGTAATGGCCGTGGATATGGATTCTACCCGGGTAGATATGGCGAAAGACAGGGTTACCCAGGCGGTGCAGGCCAATATCAGCGAGGAAAGGACCATTTCCCAGCTGGGCGTACGAAATTTTGATTGCGTAGCTGTATGCGTAGGGAACGATATACAGGCTTCTGTATTGGCGGTGGTCATGTGCAAGGAATATGGCGCAAAGCAGGTAATCTGCAAGGCTAGCGATCAGCTTCATGAAAAGCTGCTGTATAAAACCGGTGCGGATAAGGTTTTTCAGCCGGAGCGCGAGAGCGCCCTGCGCCTGGCTCGGGCCCTGGCCTCCCGCAGCGTACTGGATTATATCGACCTGTCGGAGGAATACAGCATTAGCGAAATCCGCCTGCCGGGTTCCTGGGCCGGCAAGACGCTGGCCCAGGTCAATGTGCGGGCCGTATATGGGCTTTCCGTGATTGCCTTGCGGAGAAACCAGCAGATCGTTATTACGCTGGACCCCCATGCCCCCCTTGTTGCGGGGGATGAGCTGATCGTCATCGGCACAAACCGGGATATCGCTAAGCTGGATGCCATAAAATAGGCCTTGACTTTCGGCGTTTCTCGGATATAATGGATAAGGTGTAAAGGAGTTTTCCTTTACAGCCTGGAGGAATCATAATGCAGGAGCATGTGGAACTGGGCTTTTTGCTCAGCCGCTATGGGGCGCTGCTGACCCCGCGCCAGCGGGAGCTCCTTTCCATGGCGGTGGATGAGGATTTTTCCTTATCGGAAATCAGCGAGCAGGCGGGCATTTCCCGCCAGGGGGCCCGGGATGTGATTCAGCGCGCTGCTGCCCAGCTCCGTGCCTATGAAAATGCCCTGGGGGATGAAAAGCGGGCCCGGCAGCTTCGGGAGCTGGCCGGGAAGCTGGCGCAGTGCCCCGCCGTTATGGCGGATGAAGCGGCACGAACTTTGGTGGAGAACATGATGGAGATTATCGACAATGGCGTTTGAAGGCCTTTCTTCTAAACTGCAGAATGTTTTCAAAAAGCTATCCGGCAAGGGCAAGCTCAGCGAAAAGGATGTCAAAGAGGCCATGCGGGAGGTAAAGCTCGCCCTTCTGGAGGCAGATGTAAGCTTTGCCGTGGTTAAAAAATTCATCGCCCAGGTTTCCGCCCGGGCGGTGGGGGCGGAGGTGCTGGAAAGCCTCACGCCCGGCCAGCAGGTCATAAAAATCGTCAACGAGGAGCTGACCAGCCTTATGGGCGGCGCAAACGCCAAGCTGGAGTTCGGCTCCAAGAACCCCGCGGTGGTGCTTCTGTGCGGCCTGCAGGGGGCTGGTAAGACCACCATGGCAGGCAAACTGGGCGCTTATCTGCAAAAGCAGTTCGGCAAATCCCCTCTGCTGGTGGCCTGCGATATCTACCGGCCGGCTGCCATCAAGCAGCTGCAGGTAGTGGGGGAAAAGCTCAAGCTCCCCGTCTTTGAAAAGGGGCAGCAGGATCCTGTGCAGACCGCCCGGGAGGCGGTGGAATATGCCCGCTCCCATATGCTGGACCTGGTGATCGTAGATACAGCGGGCCGGCTGCATATTGACGAGGATATGATGGATGAGATCGCCCGGCTGCGGGATACCCTGGAGCCGGCGGAGATCCTTCTGGTGGTGGATGCCATGACGGGCCAGGATGCGGTTAACGTAGCCAAGGCCTTTAACGAAAAGCTGGCCATAACCGGCGTAATCGTCACCAAGCTGGATGGAGACACCCGGGGGGGCGCCGCCCTTTCCGTCCGGGAGGTTACGGGCCGGCCTATCAAGTTCTGCGGCACAGGGGAAAAGCTCC